>NCIH01000014.1:0-36710 GCA_002281975.1 Hydrogenophilales bacterium 17-64-11
AGGGTGCTGTGGTAGTGGCCGATGCGCTGCCCCAGATGCAGGTGTGCCAATTCGTGGGCAAGCAGCGCGGGCAGGCGGTGTTTCTCGCGGCCGTCGAGGTTGGGCGACAGGATCAGGCGGTTGTCCGGCACCACCGCGGCGGAGAGTTTCGGCGTCGTCACATAGCGCCTGAAGCAGTCGTCGCTGCCGCACACGTACAGGCGAGGCGGGCGGGCAAACGGCCGGTAATGCGCCGCCTCGACCCGCGCGATGGCGGCCGGCAGCGCTGCCGCCACGCGCGCGCCGTAGGCTTCATGGCCCGGCTCGACCCAGACGCGCGCATCGCCTGCCAGCGGGACGAAGCTGTCGATCGGGCGCAGCGCGCGCGGATCGCTCACGGTGAGCGCGCAGCCCGACGACAGCGCCAGCACCGCGATCACGCCCCAGCGTCGCATTCCGTCCCCATAAGCTGCCAGCGGCCGTCGACCAGCCCCTCCAGCGGAGGGTACTGTTTCTTGTACGCCATCTTGCGGCTCTCGGCGATCCAGTAGCCGAGGTAGAGATAGGGCAGTTCCAGCCGCTTCGCCAGTTCGATCTGCCACAGCACGCCGTAGACGCCGCTGTCCTGCGCGCGCGCGGGATCGAAGAAGGTGTAGACCGCCGACAGACCATCCTCGATCTGGTCGATGACCGAGATCATCACCAGCGTGTCGCCGTCGCGGAACTCGGCCATCACGCTGTCGACATTGGACGACAGCAGGAACTGCGTGTACTGGTCGGGGCCGTCGCGGTCCATGCCGCCGCCGGCGTGGCGGCTGCCTAGGTAGGCGCGATACAGCGCGTAATGCTCTTCCCTGAAATCGAGCGGCAGGAAACGCGCGGCCAGGTGCCGGTTGCGCTTGAGGCAGCGGCGCTGGGTGCGGTTGGGGACAAAGCCCGCAACGTCGACCCGCACCGGCACGCAGGCGTGGCAGTGCTCGCAATGCGGACGATAGGTGAACTGCCCGCTGCGGCGGAAGCCGGCGCGGATCAGCGCGCTGTAGGCATGGCCGTCGATCAGATGGGTGGGCGTGGCGACTTGCGAGCGCGAGCGCCGGCCCTGCAGATAGCTGCAGTCGTAATGCGCGGTCAGGTAAAACTGGATGCGCTGGAACGGCGGTTCAGTCGGATGCATCGAAATTCCAGGGGCCGGGCCGATGCGGCAAGTTTACCAACTCCGCCAGCCTTGCCGTGAACGCCGCACGCGGCAGCGTGCGCGCGCCCAGGCTGGCCAGATGCGGAGTCTCCATCTGACAGTCGATCAGGCCGAATTCCCAGCGTTGCAACTGCTGCGCCAACCGCACCAGCGCGACCTTGGAGGCATCGGGTTCGCGGCTGAACATCGACTCGCCGTAGAACATGCGGCCGATCGCCACGCCGTAGAGGCCGCCGACCAGCTGGCCGTCGCGCCAGGTTTCCATCGAATGCGCCCAGCCGGCTTCGAACAGGCGGGTATAGGCCGCGATCATCGCTGGCGAGATCCAGGTGCCGCCTGCGCCTTCGCGCGGAGCGGCGCAGGCGCGCATCACCTCGACAAACGCCGTATCCACGCGCAGCTCGAAGCCGCCATTGCGGATGCGCTTGGCGAGCGAACGGGCGACGCGGATCTCGCCCGGCACCAGCACCATGCGCGGATCGGGGCTCCACCAGAGGATGGGTTCGCCGGAGTTGAACCAGGGAAAGATGCCGTGGCGATAAGCATCCAGCAGGCGCCCGGCCGACAGGTCGCCTCCCATTGCCAGCAGGCCGTTGGGGTCGGCGAGCGCGGTTTCGACCGCGGGAAAGAATGTGGCTTTTTGGGAACATTCGCTCATGCCGCCATGGTAGCGGATTCATTTTTGGCTTGCGCCCAGATTGTTTATTTATTACGATATGGATGTCTTCTTTATATTCTTATCTCTTTTTACAGGAGCCGTGAACATGAAAAAATCCCTGCTTGCCCTCGCTTTGATCGCCGCCCTGCCCGCCTCCGCCCTGGCCGACAACTGGATGATGCGCGTGCGCGCCATCGACATCGCCCCCGACGTCAAATCCTCCAGCCTGGCCGGGCTCGATGTATCCAGCGAATGGGTGCCGGAAATCGACTTCACCTACTTCGTCGCGCCCAACATCGGGGTGGAACTCATTCTCGGCACCGCGCGCCACGAAGCGACGCTGAATGGCGCCAGTCTCGGCAAGCTGAGCCACCTGCCGCCCACGCTGACGCTGCAGTACCACTTCAACCCGACGCCGACGATCAAGCCCTACGTCGGTGCGGGCGTGAACTACACCCGCTTCTATAATGTCGATCTTGCTCCCGGCCTGAGCGTCGGAAAGAACAGCTTCGGCGGCGCCCTGCAGGCAGGCGTGGACATTGCGGTAACCAAGAATGGCTATATCAACCTCGACGTTAAGAAAATCTGGATCGATACCGACGTCAAAAATAACGGCGTCAAGCTCACCAACCTGGAAATCAATCCGGTGGTGTGGGGTATCGGCTACGGGTTCCGTTTCTGACAACAAGCTGCACCTGACGCCTGCGGCCGGCCCGATCTCTCTCCCGGGTTTGCCGCGCCATAGCGTTCTCCTGCGGGGCGATGCGTGAGCCACTCTCCTAGACTCGCGGACGCCCCGTCTTTTTCGGGCTGCTTCCACTGCGGCCTGCCAGTGCCGGACGGCGCGGCCTACCCCATCCAGTTCGAAGGCGAAACGCGCCGCGCCTGCTGCCGCGGCTGCCAGGCGGTGGCGCAGACCATCGTCGACAGCGGCCAGGGCGCGTATTACACCCACCGCACCGCGCTGCCCGCCACGCCCCAGCAGGCGGAAGCCGAACTGGCGCAGCTGGGGCTGTACGATCTGCCGGAAATCCAGGAAAGCTTCGTGCGGACGGAAACGGAGAACATCCGCGAGGCCGCGCTGATCCTCGAAAACATCGTCTGCGCCGCGTGCATCTGGCTGAACGAGCGCCACCTCGCAGGACTGCCGGGCGTGCTGTCGGTGGAGATCAACTACGCCACCCGCCGCGCGCGGGTGCGCTGGGACAACAGCCGCATCCAGCTGTCGGCGATTCTGAAGGCGGTGTCGGACATCGGCTACATCGCCCACCCGTTCGATCCCGGCCGCTCCGACGACATCCACAAGCGCGAGCGCAACACCGCGATCAAGCGGCTCGCCATCGCCGGGCTCGGCATGATGCAGGTGATGATGTATGCGCTGCCGACCTACATCGCCACCGACATGACCACCGACATCCGCCTGCTGATGCGCTGGGCGAGCCTCATCCTCACCATCCCGGTCGTGGTGTATTCGGCGTGGCCGTTCTTCATCGGCGCCTGGCGCGACGTCAAGCGCCGCACCCTGGGCATGGACGTGCCGGTGGCGCTGGGCATCGGCACCGCCTTCGCCGCCAGCGTCTACGGCACTTTTTCCGGCCACGGCGAGGTGTATTACGACTCGGTCACCATGTTCGTCTTCCTGCTCCTGACCGGGCGCTTTCTCGAAATGAACGCGCGCCGCCGCGCCGGCGCCGCGATCGAGGAACTGGTGAAGCTGATTCCTGCCGCCACCACGCGGCTGCCCAACTGGCCGGCGCGCGACGAGGAGCAGGTGCCGGTGGCCCGGCTGGCGGTCGGCGACCATGTGCTGGTGCGCCCCGGCGAAACGCTGCCCGCCGACGGCGCGGTGGTCGAGGGCGACAGCGCGGTGAGCGAGGCGATGCTCACCGGGGAATCGCTGCCGGTATCGAAAACCGTGCACTCGAGAGTGGTCGGCGGCAGCCTCAACCAGGCCAGCCCGCTGGTGGTGCGGGTGGACAAGCTCGGCGCCGACACCCGGCTCGCCTCCATCGTGCGCCTGCTCGACCGCGCGCAAAGCGAAAAGCCGCGCATCGGCAAGCTGGCCGACCGCGCCGCCGCCTGGTTCGTCGGCCTGCTGCTCTTGATCACCGTTGCTGTCGGGCTGGTCTGGTACGCCATCGACCCGTCGAAAGTGCTGTGGATCGTGGTGTCGATCCTGGTCGTCACCTGCCCCTGCGCGCTCGGGCTCGCCACCCCCGCCGCGCTAACCACCGCCACCGGCCGGCTCACCCGGCTGGGCCTCTTGACCACCCGCGGCCACGCGCTGGAAACCCTGGCGCGCGCCACCGACCTGGTGTTCGACAAGACCGGCACGCTCACCCACGGCCGCCTCTCCGTGCGCCGCGTGGTGGCGCTGGGCGGGCGTAGCGAAAACGAGGTCGGCGCCATTGCCGCCGCGCTCGAAGCGGGGTCGGAACACCCGATCGCGCGTGCCCTGAGAGAGGCCGCATCGCCGGCCGTCACCGCCAGCGGCATCCGCAACACCCCGGGGCGCGGCGTCGAAGGCACGGTCGCCGGCCGCAGCTATCGCCTGGGTTCGCCGCGCTTTGCCGCCGCCGGCGCAGCGCCGCCCGCACCCGGCGGCGGCGAGTACCCAGAAAACGGGCACAAGCACCCAAAAAACGGGCACAAGCACGCTGAAGGGCATGAGAGCTGGGTGGCGTTGGCCGATGAATCCGGGCCGATTGCCTGGTTCGCGCTGGCCGACATCCCGCGCGTGGATGCCGCCGCCGCGCTCGCCGCGCTGCGGCAACAGGGCCTGCGCCTGCACCTGGTGTCGGGCGACGCCGCGGGCGCGGTGCGGGCGACCGCACGGCAGCTCGGCATCGAGGAATGGCACGCCGGTGCCCTGCCGGAAGACAAGCTCGCCTACGTCAATGCGCTGCAGCAGCAGGGCCGCATCGTCGCCATGGTGGGCGACGGCATCAACGATGCGCCGGTGCTGGCCGGCGCGCAGGTGTCGATTGCCATGGGCGAAGGCGCCGACGTCGCGCAGGCCGCCGCCGACATGGTGATGCTGGGCAGCCGGCTGGCCACGCTGTCCGAAGGCGTCGCGCTCGCCCGCAAGACCCAGCACATCATCCGCCAGAACCTCGGCTGGGCGCTCGGCTACAACCTCATCGCCATTCCCGCCGCCGCGCTCGGTTACGTCACGCCGTGGATCGCCGGCATCGGCATGTCGGCCAGTTCCTTGCTGGTGGTGCTGAACGCGCTGCGGCTCTCCAATTTCAGGCAGCCGGCCGATGGCAGCCTCAAGGCGCAAGACTCAAGGCTCGAAGCGCAAGAGGCGAGTCCCTGAGCATGGACATCCTGATCCTGCTCATCCCCTTGAGCCTCGTCATCGTCGGCGTCATCGCCTGGATCATGCTGTGGGCGGCCAAAAACGGCCAGTTCGACGACCTCGAGGGGCCGGCGCACAGCGTCATCATGGACGACGACGCCCCGCCCAAGCCGAACGATCCGGCCAAGCCCTGAGGCCCGATCGCGTATGCTGTGAATCGCCCTTTCATTTCGCAGCCGGCTCCCCCATGAAGCCTCCCCTCCTCTGGTATTTCGCCGACCCCATGTGCTCATGGTGCTGGGGGTTTTCGCCGGCGATCGAATGCGTGCGCGATAAATATCGCGAGCGCATGAAGATCGCACTGGTGCTGGGCGGCCTGCGACCCGGTACCACCGCGCCGATGACGGCGACGGACCGGGAAGAAATCCTGCATCACTGGCACCAGGTGCAGGAGCGCACCGGACAGCCCTTCCGTTTCGAGAACGCCCTGCCGGAAGGTTTCATCTACGACACCGAACCCGCCAGCCGCGCCGTGGTGACGGCGGGCACCCTCGACCCGGCGCTGATCTTTGCCATGTTCAAGGCCATCCAGACGGCGTTTTATGCCGGGGGGCGCGACGTCACCCGGCCCGGCGTGCTGGCCGAGCTGGCGGCCGAGCTCGGCATGGACGCGCAGGAATTCCTGCGCGCGTTCGACAGCGACGACGCCCGCGCCGGAACCCAGGCGCATTTCCGGCAGGCGCGCCAGGCCGGAGTGCGCGGCTTTCCCGCGCTGATCCTGCAGCAGGGCACGCAGCTGCACCCCATCGGCACCGGCTGGCAACCGCTTGACGCAGTGCGCGCGGCAATCGAGGCGCGACTCGCCGCATGATGCGCGCAGCCCTGCCCGTCCTGTGCCTGCTGGGGTCGCTCGGCGCCGGCGCTTCCCCACCGCCGATGATCGACGCCCACGCGCATTACTCCGCCCCCGATGCGGCGGCATTCACGCCGGCCGAGGTGATCGCCAGACTCGATGCCGCCGGGGTAAGCCGGCTGGCGGTGACGAGCTCGCCGCCGCAGCTGGCACAGCGCCTGTACCGGCATGCGCCCGGCCGCATCATTCCGCTGCTCGGCGTCTATGCGTCGGACCTGCACAAGGGCAGCTGGGTGCACGACGCCGGTCTGCCGGCGCGGGTCGCTGCGCAGCTGGAACACGGCAGCTGGGCGGGCATCGGCGAATTGCATCTGTTCGCCGGCGACGCCCGGCAGCCGGTGTTCGAACAACTGGTGCGGCTGGCGGCCGCACGCAGGCTGGTGCTGATGCTTCACGGCGACGCCGAAGTGGTCGAGCGCGCGTTCGCCATCGCGCCCGAGGTGCGGGTGCTGTGGGCGCATCTCGGCACCCGGCCGCAGCCCGGGCCACTGGCCGCCATGCTGGATCGCTATCCCGCCACACTCTGGATCGACACCTCGGTGCGCGACGAGCGCATCGCGCCGGGCGGCGCCTTGCTGCCGGAGTGGCGCGCGCTGTTCGAGCGCTATCCCGATCGCTTCGTGGCGGCGGTGGACACCTTCAGCACGAACCGCTGGCACCACTACGCGGCCGCGGTGGCGCAAATCCGCAACTGGATCGAGCCGCTGCCGCCGCCGCTGAGAAACCGGCTGCTGCATGACAATGCGGCGCGGCTGTTCGACGCATTTCTGCCGTTCCCCGCTCGCCCGTAAAATCCCCCCACCCACACACTGGAGCTTTTCCGATGGCCCGTTTCTCCCCGTTTTACGCCACGCTGCTTCTCGGCGCGTTGATGCTCGCCGTCACCGGCTGCGGCGCCAGCGAACCCGGCAAGCAGACCGTTTCCACCGTCCCCGCTGCCGGCCAGCCGGCCAACCCGCGTGTGCTGATCGAAACCAGCAAGGGCAACATCACGGTGGAAGTGTTTCCCCGCAATGCGCCGCAGTCGGCGGCGAATTTCCTCAGCTACGTGAAAAGCGGGTTTTACGACGGCCTGGTGTTTCACCGCGTCATCCCCGGCTTCATGGTCCAGGGCGGCGGCATGACGCCGGACATGGCGGAAAAACCCAACGGCGACCCCATCCGCAACGAGGCCGACAACGGTCTGAAGAACCTGCGTGGCACGCTGGCGATGGCGCGCACCGGCGACCCGCATTCGGCGACCTCGCAGTTCTTCATCAACGTGGTGGACAACTCCCTCCTCAACCATCGCGGCCAGAGCGTCGCCGGCTGGGGCTACGCGGTGTTCGGCCAGGTGGTCGACGGCATGGACGTGGTCGACGCCATCGTCGCGGTGCCGCGCGGCAGTCGCGGGCCGCACGACGACGTGCCGCTCGAAGCGGTCGTGATGCAGCGCGTCAGCGTGCTGTCCGCGGCACCCGCCCCCACCGAAGCGCCGAAGCAGTAAGGCCCGGCCTGTCTTCCACCGCCAAACTGCTGCTGCTCGCGCTAGCCGCGCCGCTCGCCATTGCGCTCGGCCTGCTGGCCGGCGCGCTGCCGGCCGACCGCGCGCTGGCGATGCAGATCCTCGCCGAACTGCGCGCGCCGCGCGTGGCGGCGGCATTCGCCTGCGGCGGCCTCTTGGCGCTGGCGGGCGCGCTGATGCAGACGCTGTTCCGCAATCCTCTCGCCGAACCCTACCTGCTCGGCGTCTCCGGTGGCGCCGGCCTGCTCGCCCTGCTCGGCATGGCGGCGGGGCTGGCATGGCCGTGGGTATCGGCGCTGGCTTTCGCCGGCAGCCTCTTGGCGCTGGCGCTCGCCGCCGCGCTCGGCGGGCGAATGCTGGCGCGCGACCACACCCCGCTGCTGCTCGCCGGGGTGATGCTGGCGGCCGGTTTCGGCGCGCTGATCGCGCTGGTGCTTTCGGTCGCGCCGGCCGAACGGCTGCCCGGCATGCTGTTCTTCCTGATGGGCGACCTGGCGTGGACCAGCAACGCCTCGATGCTGTGGAGCGCGCTGCTGCTGGCGGTGGCCGCCGCGCTGGGCCTGTCACGGCGACTCGACGTGCTGCAGCTGTCGCCGCTGAAAGCCGCCTCCCTGGGCGTGGCCGTCGCCCCCACCCGCTGGACGCTGTTCGTCCTGGCCGGCGCCTGCGCCTCGCTGGTCGTCGCGCAGGCCGGCAGCATCGGCTTCGTCGGCCTGATGGTGCCGCACGCGCTGAGGAAGCTCGGCTTCGCCGGCCACCGCGTCCTGCTGCCCGCTTGCGCGCTGGCCGGCGGCAGCCTGCTGGTCCTGGCCGACGCGCTGGCGCGCACCGTGATCGAGCCGCGCGAACTGCCGGTCGGCGTGCTGACTGCGCTGCTCGGGGTGCCGATGATGCTGTGGCTGCTGCGCCGGCCTTGAAGCCGCCATTTCGGCCCTTCAAACGGTAGCATTTCTGCTACCATAAACAGCATGATTCAGCGGGTGGTCATCGACACCAACATCTTCGTGGGCGCTTGCCTGGGGCAAGGCGCCTCACACCGGATCGTGGCAGCCTGCCTTCGCGGCGAATGCCTGCCCCTGATGAGCGCAGCACTGTTTGCCGAATACGAGGATGTGCTGGGGCGTGCCGAGCTGTTCAAGTCGTCCCGGCTGACGCCTGGCGAGCGCGACGAATTGCTGGACATATTCCTTGCGGCGTGCAGCTGGACGCGTATCTATTTCGCCTGGCGCCCCAATCTGCCGGACGAAGCGGATAACCACCTGGTGGAGCTCGCGGTGGCGGGCGGCGCGCGTTTCGTGGTGACCCGGAATCTGCGCGACGTTGCCCGCATGGAACTCCGCTTCCCCGAACTGCGGGTGATAAGCCCAGAGGACTTTCTCAAGGAGATCAAGACATGAGTGCATTGACCCTGCGCCTGCCCGACGACAAGCACGAACGCCTGCGCGCCCTGGCGCAAAGCCGGGGCACCAGCGTCAATCGTCTGCTGGACGAAGTGACGACTCTGCTGCTGGCGGAATTCGACGCGGAAACCCGGTTCCGCCTGCGCGCCCAAAAGGGAGCGGGCAAAACCGCGCGCGGCCTCGATTTGTTGAACAAGGCTGCGGGCAAATAGCCAACCCAAACGAGCGGGACAAGGGCGAGCAGCGGCATGTCACATGCGTAGTAGGGCGGAAAAGCGCAGCACCTTTGCAGCTGGGTTATGCGGCAGAATTGCCGTCTAATTAACGTTAGGCCAATATGAAGATCGCCGACCATATCAAGTGCTCACTTGACGCTTGTGATAGCAGAGAACTGGATAAAGCCATGCTTTTCGCGTGCCTTGCAATCGACGGGACTGCCAAGAAGTTGTACCCGGAGATTGATAAGGTTGGAGCACGATTCAGGAAGTTCATTGTTGAGCACCTCGATATCATCGAACTAATGTTTGGTGGGCTTGACCTCCGTGAAACCGTCTTCCCGTTCAAAGACAACAAGGGCAACGTTGGGGTGAAGTTCGAGGACATCGTTTACGAGAAGTTTCGCTGCAACCTCGCTCACGGAAATGAATTGCCGGACGGATACGACATAACTGTCAAGGTCTCAGATGGCATTCAGCAGTTCATGATTGATATCAGTGGACAGTCTATGACTTTCCCTGAAAGCGCCATCTTTGCCCTCGGACTCCCTTGTGTCCTTTCGCCTGTCAATGCAAATCAGAAGATCGGAAGTAACCTCTATCACTATCGAGATCCAATCAATCACTACGCTGTCGATCGCTGGTGGGGGAAGGTTGATTGCGCCCGAGCAATCATGGATTTCGGGGCGCAGGTCAAGGTCAAAATGGATTTCTCGAATGTTTGGCCATCACCGTAATTGGCCTAACCCATCATTGCACCGGACCTGCGCGAAAAGCCGTGCAGGCCGGTGAATTCAGACGTTAACCCTCACCGCCAACCCGGCCATGAGCCTCACCACCCAACAACTCTCCCTCCGCGCCGCCCCCCGCACGCTGGTCGACTCCCTCGACCTCGCCCTCGAACCCGGCGAGGTACTCGGCATCCTCGGCGCCAACGGCGCCGGCAAATCGACGCTGTTGGCGGTGCTGGCAGGGCTCGCGCTGCCCGCGCGGGGACAAGTCTTGCTCGACGGCCAGCCGGTGGCCGGCCTGCCGCCGCTCACCCGCGCGCAGCACATCGGCCTGCTGCCGCAGGGCGACGAAGGCGGTTTTTTCGGCAGCGTCGCCGATTTCGTCGCGCTCGGCCATTACCCCTTCGGCGCCGCCCCTGATCTCGCGCCGCACCTCGCCACCTGGGAACTGAGCGGCCTCGCCCGGCGTCCGCTTGCCACCCTGTCCGGCGGCGAGCGCCAGCGCGCGCGGCTGGCGCAGCTGGCGGTGCAGGCGCCGCGCATCGCCCTGCTCGACGAGCCGCTGACCCATCTCGACCCCGCGCACCAGGCCCGGCTGCTGGGCTGGGCGCGCGGCGAGGCCGACGCCGGGCGCAGCGTGGCGCTGACGCTGCACGACCCCAACTGGGCCGCCTGCCACTGCGACCGCCTGCTGTTCCTCTTCGGCGACGGGCGCTGGCAACTGGGCACGCCGGCCGAACTGCTCACCCCGGCGTCGCTCGAAACCCTGTACGGCCCCGGCACCGCGGCATTGTGGCAGCAAAGCAGCCGGGGTCAGCCTGTATAATCGCCCATCTGCTTCATTCACCCCCGCTCCGCGCACCTCCAATGATTCGTCGCATCATCAGCAAAGTATTCGGCCGCAAATCGCGTGCCTCCGGCGCCCAGGTCCTGCCGCAGTCCAAACACGGCATCCGCCGCGAGCAGATCGACGACTGTGCGTTGAAAACCTGCGAAACGCTGGCGCAGGCCGGCTTCAAGGGCTATCTCGTCGGCGGCGCGGTGCGCGATCTGCTGCTGGGCAAGCCGCCGAAGGATTTCGACGTCGCCACCGACGCTACGCCGGAAGAAGTGCGGCGGCTGTTCCGCCGCTCGCGCATCATCGGGCGGCGCTTCCAGATCGTGCACGTGATGTGCGGCCGCGTCACCATCGAGGTCACCACCTTCCGCGCCAACGGCCAGAAGGAAGCGGAGGAAGATGACGAGCGGCCGACCGACGAGCATGGGCGGCTCTTGTCCGACAACGTGTTCGGCAACATGGCGGACGACGCCGCACGCCGCGACTTCACCATCAACGCGCTGTATTACGATCCCGCGCGCGAGGAAGTGCACGACTATTTCGGCGGCGTGGCCGACTGCAAGACGCACGTGCTGCGCATGATCGGCGACCCCGAGACGCGCTACCGCGAAGACCCGGTGCGCATGCTGCGCGTCGCGCGCTTTGCCGCCAAGCTCGATTTCCACATCGATCCCGACACCCGCAAGCCGGTCGCCACGCTGGCGCCGCTGCTGGCCAACATTCCGCGCGCGCGCATCTTCGACGAGGCGCTGAAGCTCCTGATGTCGGGCCACGCCCTGCGCGGCGTCCACCAGCTGCGCGCCGAGGGCCTGCACCACGGCATGCTGCCGCTGCTGGATACGATCCTGGACGACCCCACCGGCGAGCGCTTCATCAACGCCGCGCTGAAAACCACCGATGCGCGCATCGCGCAGGACAAGCCGGCCTCGCCTGCGTTTCTGTTCGGCACCCTGCTGTGGCCGCAGGTATTGCAGCGCTGGCGCGCACTCGAAGCCGCCGGCGAAAAGCCGCAGCCGGCGCTGTTCGCAGCGATGGACGAAGTGCTCGATGCGCAGCGCGGCCAGCTCGCCATCCCGCGCCGCTACGACGGCATGATGAAGGAGATCTGGGCGCTGCAGCCGCGTTTCGAGCAGCGCGGCGGACAGCGCCCGTATCGCCTGCTGGAGCATCCGCGCTTCCGCGCCGCCTACGATTTTCTGCTGCTGCGCGCCGAATCCGGCGAGGTCGATGCCGAGCTCGGCGAATGGTGGACGCGCTTCCAGGAAGCCGGCGACGACGAGCGCGCCGCCATGCTGCTGGCCGACAGTTCGCCCAAACCGCGGCGCCGCCGCAAGCGCAAGAAGCCGGGCGATGCCGGTGGCGAGGCGCATCCCGCATGACCATCCTGGCCACCATCGGGCTGGGCGCCAACCTCAACGACCCGGCGGCACAGGTGGAATACGCGCTCGCCGAGCTCGACCGCCTGCCCGCCACCCGACTGCTGGCGCGCTCCAGCCTGTACGCCTCGGCCCCGGTAGGCTACGTCGACCAGCCCGATTTCATCAATGCGGTGGCGCAGGTCGAGACGTCCCTTGCGCCGCGCGCGCTGCTCGCCGCCCTGCTCGACATCGAACACCGCCACGGCCGCGAGCGCAGTTTCCGCAACGCCCCGCGCACGCTCGATCTCGACCTGCTGCTGTACGGTGCCGCGCATTTCCACGAAGAGGGGCTGACGCTGCCGCATCCGCGCATGAGCGAGCGCGGTTTCGTGCTGCTGCCGCTGCTGGAAATCGCGCCCGACACCGTGATCCCCGGCCGCGGCCGCGCCGCCGACTGGCTCGCCGCCTGCGCGGAGCAGTGCGTGGTTGTTGTCGCTTCAGCGACTTTACAACCACGGCCTCCCCTTAACGGGGGGAATGTAACCGAACCCCCGCCCGCCGCCGTCAACGCATGAGCCTCGACCGCTACCGTTACGTCGTCGTCGAAGGCCCGATCGGCGCCGGCAAGACCAGCCTCACCCACAAGCTGGCCGAGCGCCTCGATGCCGGCACCTTGCTGGAAAACGCCAGCGACAATCCCTTCCTGCCGCGCTTCTATCAGGAGCCCCGGCGCTACGCGCTGCCGACGCAGCTGCACTTCCTGTTCGACCGCTCGCGCCAGTTGCGCGAACTGGCGCAGGGCGACCTGTTCCGCGCCGGCACGGTGTCGGATTTCCTGATCGACAAGGACATGCTGTTCGCGCGCATGAACCTCGACGACGACGAGTTCGAGTTGTATCAGAAGGTCTATGCCGACCTCGCCCTGCAGGCACCGACCCCCGACCTGGTGATTTATCTGCAGGCGCCGGCCGAAGCGCTGCAGGAGCGCGTCCGGCGCCGCGGCGTGGAATACGAACACGGCATGGATGCGGGCTACCTGCAACGCCTCGCCAACAGCTACAGCGAATTCTTCCATCGCTACGAGGCCGCCCCCCTGCTCATCGTCAACACCAGCAACCTCAACTTCGCGGAAAGCGAAGCCGATTTCGAGCTGCTGCTGGAGCGCATGAGCAAGATGCGCGGCCCGCGCGAGTTCTTCAGCCGGGCGGCGTAAACCGAATATGGCAATCACGCTTTCCACCCTCAAAACCATGCACGGCAAGGGCGAAAAGATCGCCGTGCTCACCTGTTACGACGCCAGCTTCGCGCGCGTGCTCGACGCCGCCGGAGTCGACGTGCTGCTGGTCGGCGATTCGCTCGGCATGGTGGTGCAGGGCCACGCCACGACGCTGCCGGTGAAGCTCGCCGAGATGGCTTATCACACGCGCTGCGTCGCCGCCGGAACCGGACGCGCCTTCATCGTCGCCGACCTGCCGTTCGGCAGCTACCAGCCTTCGCCCGAGCGCGCGTTTGCCGCCGCCGCGCGTCTGATGGCGGCGGGCGCGCACATGGTCAAGCTCGAAGGCGGCGCGGTGATGGCCGACACCGTCGCCTTTCTCACCCGGCGCGGCATCCCGGTGTGCGCGCACCTCGGCCTGCTGCCGCAGTCGGTCAATCAGCTCGGCGGCTACCGGGTGCAGGGGCGCGAGGACGCCGCGGCGGCGCAACTGATCGCCGACGCACGCGCGCTGGAAGCGGCCGGCGCCGCCCTCATCGTGCTGGAAATGGTGCCCGCCGCGCTGGCGAAGGCCGTCACCGGGGCACTCACGATTCCGACCATCGGCATCGGCGCCGGCGCCGACTGCTCCGGCCAGGTGCTGGTGCTGTACGACATGCTGGGGCTGTATCCGCGCGCACCCAGATTTTCGAAGAACTTCCTCGCCGGCAGCGACGGCATCGAGGCCGCCGTGCGCGCCTACGTCGCCGCGGTGAAGGACGGCAGCTTCCCCGCCGCCGAACACGCGTTCTGATGCGGATTTTTCATACCGTCGCCGAACTGCGCGCGGCGCTCGCCGGCGAGACCGGCACTGCGTTGGTGCCGACCATGGGCAACCTGCACGCCGGCCACGTGTCGCTGGTCGAACTGGCGAAGCAGCACGGCAGCCCGGTGGTCGCGAGCATCTTCGTCAACCCGCTGCAGTTCGGAGCCGGCGAGGATTTCGAGCACTATCCGCGCACGCTTGCCGCCGACTGCGAAAAGCTCGCTGCCGCCGGCTGCGATATCGTGTTCGCGCCCGATGCCACCGAGGTGTACCCGGTGCCGCAGACCTTCACCGTGCAGGTAGCCGACAGCCTGGCGAACGACCTCTGCGGCGCGTTCCGTCCCGGCCACTTCAGCGGCGTCGCGACGGTGGTGCTGAAACTGTTCAACCTGGTGCAGCCGCGCGTGGCGGCGTTCGGCAAGAAGGATTTCCAGCAGCTGCTGGTCATTCGCGAGATGGTGCGGCAGTTCAACCTGCCGATCGGAATCCTGGCCGGCGACACGCAGCGCGAAGCCGACGGGCTGGCGATGAGTTCGAGGAACGGCTATCTCTCACCCTCCGAACGCACCCGGGCACCCGCGCTGCAGCGCGAGCTCGCCGCCATCGTCGCAGCCGTTCAGGCGGGCGACCGCGAGTACGACGCGCTGTGCGGCGCTGCCGCCCGCCACCTGGAAATGGCCGGCTGGGGTGTCGATTACATCGCGCTGCGCGACGCCGCCAGCCTGCGGCCCGTCGATGCCGCCACCCGCCGCGCGGTGGCGCTCGGTGCGGCCCGACTGGGACAAACCCGGCTGATCGACAACATCGAGATTGCCTTGGGCAATCCACTCTGAAGTTTTATAATGTCACCCCTTTCTTATTGAGGGCACCGTCATGCAAAGAACGATGCTCAAGTCCAAGCTGCATCGGGCAACCGTCACGCATTCCGAGCTGCATTACGAAGGCTCGTGCGCCATCGACGAAGCCCTGCTGGACGCGGCCAACATCCACGAATACGAGCAGATCCAGATCTACAACGTCACCAACGGCGAGCGCTTCACCACCTATGCCATCCGCGCGGCGCGCGATTCCGGCATCATTTCGGTGAATGGCGCGGCCGCGCACAAGGCCAATCCGGGCGACCTCGTCATCATCGCCACCTACTCGGCCTACAACGAACTGGAACTGGCGCGCTATGCGCCGGAACTGGTGTACGTCGACGCGGACAACCGCATCCTGGACACCCGCCAGGCGATTCCGGTGCAGGCGGCGTAGGCCGCAACGCCCAGCCAGCAAAAAAGCCGGGGTCCCCGGCTTTTTTGCTGGCATTGATTCGGGCGTTGCAGCAGCCACGTGCGGGCTCCGGCGGCGGCAACCCGCCACCACTTCCTTGACGCTGCCGGCCGCGAGTGCGGGCCTGCAATGGAATCGGACGGTCTCAATCAAGCCGGGCTGATTCGCATCAGCCCGCGGGATACGCCATGGAGAGCCGGCCCGTTCGGCTTATTCGGCCAACGCCTCCCGGATTTTCTTCGCCAAATCGGGGCTTTGCGGGGTCAAATGCACGATCCAGTAGTGCGACTTGTCTGCCGTGGGTCGGCCCCGATGCGAGTACCCCGTCCTCAGGATGAATGAGTTGTCCTTCGGATTGACGCTGTACAAGCCATCGCTCTTGTCCAGATCCCAATAGAACGGGCTTGCAAATGGCTTCCCCCGGAAGAAGTTTCCCGCGGTTGACGCACCCTTGCTGGTGTCCCATTCGATCTTCAGGCGCCGTCCCTGCAATAACGAAATCGTGGCGTTTTGGATGTCCTGGCTATTCTGAACGACCGGCTCTCCATGCACCCAGTACTGCTCGATCCTCACCTTTGCCGAAGTCTGCATTGTCGCTGCCGCTTCGGCTACCGGCTCGGCTGCGGGCTGGGCCTGGCGGGGTTTCTCCGGCTGGGGCGCCGGCAGCTTCGCCTCCCCCCCCGCCTTGAGGTCGTTCCTGATAACCGACGATACCGTCTCGTCGGCAAAACCCGCCTCCTTGAGCCGCACCACCCTATCGACGTTGCCGTAATCGCTTTCAATCATGAAGCGGATGACATCCTCGCCAAGGCCAGACGCCTTCAGCCGGGTCAGTTCCTCGGTGGTCAATGCAGCCAGCGCCGCCCCGGAAGAAACCAGGGCAATGGCTCCAATCAAGAAAAATAATTTCGTCTTCATTCCAGAGATCACGGTCAAATTCCTCATTCAAACAATCAGTCGACGACTCAACTACGTGGGGGAAAGCAAGCGGGAAAAGGCGGGACCGGTCACGGTTTCGATACCTGGGAAACAATCGGCCGGAGACGGGTTGATTATGCCCCAGTTTGGGTTGGTCGACTAAGGGCGCGAAGCCGGCGATGCGGGTTGCCACGACCGGCTTCGACATTATTCGATTGGATCAAGCCGCAAGCGAAGCGGCCGTTCCGCACGGCGGGCATTTGCGCCTATTTCAACCTCCAGATCTCGTCGTTGTATTCGCGCATGGTGCGATCGGTCGAAAAGAACCCGCTCGATGCGGTGTTGAGGATGCTCATGCGCGTCCAGCCGGCCTCGTCCTGCCAGGCCTGCGCCACGCGTGCCTGCGCATCGACGTAGCTGCGGAAATCCGCCAGCACCATCCAGGGGTCGTGCGGGCTCAGCAAGGTGTCGAGGATCATGTCGAAGATGCCCGGTTCGTACAAATTGAAATGGCCTGATTTCAGCAGGTCGATCACCTCGCGCAGGTCGGGGTCGTTTTCCACGTAGCTCTGCGGCTGGTAGTGCGGGCGCAGCGCCTCGATTTCCTCGGCGCGCAGGCCGAACAGGAAGAAATTGTCCTTGCCCACCGCGTCCAGAATCTCGATGTTGGCGCCGTCGTAGGTGCCGATGGTGACGGCGCCGTTCATCATGAATTTCATGTTGCCGGTGCCGGATGCCTCCTTGCCCGCGGTCGAAATCTGCTCCGACAGGTCGGTCGCCGGCGCGATGACTTCCATGCTGGTCACCCGGTAGTTGGGCACGAAGGCCACCTTCAGGCGGCCGTCGACGTCAGGGTCGCTGTTGACCACGTCGGCCACGCTGTTGATGAGCTTGATGATACGCTTGGCCATCGCGTAGCCGGGCGCGGCCTTGCCGCCGATCAGCACGCAGCGGTCCGCCCAGCCGTCCAGGCGTCCACGATTGACGCGGTTGTACAGATGGATCACGTGCAGCACGTTGAGCAGTTGCCGCTTGTATTCGTGGATGCGCTTGACCTGCACGTCGAACAACGCGTCCGGGTTGAACTCCACCCCGCACCTGGCCTTGACCAGCGCGGCGAGGCGTTCCTTGTTGGCGCGCTTCACCGCGCGCCATTCGGCGTGGAAAGCGCCATGGCTCGCCTCCGCCAGCGGCTTCAGCCGTTCCAGCTGCGACAGATCGGCGATCCAGTCCTCGCCGATCTGGCCGCTGATGAGCGCGCTCATGCCGGGGTTGGCGTGCGCCACCCAGCGGCGCGGGGTGACGCCGTTGGTCTTGTTGTTGAACTTGCCCGGCCACAGATCGACGAAGTCGCGGAACAGCCCTTCTTGCAGCAGGCGCGAATGCAGCGCGGCGACGCCGTTGACCGAGAAGCTGCCGACGATGGCGAGCCAGGCCATGCGGATCTGGCGCACCGGCCCCTCCTCGATGATCGACATGCGGCGGCGGCGCTCGATATCGCCCGGCCATTTCACCGACACTTCGCGCAGGAAGCGCGCATTGATCTCGTAGACGATCTCCAGCAGGCGCGGCAGCAGGCGCTCGAACAGCGCCACCGGCCAGCGCTCCAGCGCCTCCGGCAACAGCGTGTGGTTGGTGTAGGCCATGCACTGCGTGGTGATCGCCCAGGCCGCGTCCCACTGCATGCCTTCCTGGTCGAGCAGCAGGCGCATCAGTTCGGCCACGGCGACGGAAGGATGGGTGTCGTTCATCTGGAACACGTTGTGCTCGGCGAATTGGGACAGCCCGCTGTTGCCCGCCGCACGCCACTGCCGCAGCGCATCCTGCAGGCTGGCCGAGGCCAGGAAATACTGCTGGCGCAGGCGCAACTCCTTGCCGTTTTCGCTGCTGTCGTTGGGATACAGCACCATCGAGATGTGCTCGGCGTGATTTTTCTCCTGCACCGCTTCGGAGTAGCTGCCGGCATTGAATTCGTCGAGGTCGAATTCGTCGGTGGCGGCGGACTTCCACAGGCGCAGCGTGTTCACGGCATGGTTGCGGTAGCCCGAAATAGGCATGTCGTACGGGATCGCCAGCACATCGCCGGTGTCCACCCAGCGCGCACGGTGAACGCCGGCCTTGTCGTGATAGTGCTCGGTGCGGCCGCCGAACGGCACACGGCAGGCGAACTCGGGGCGCTCGACCTCCCACGGATTGCCGTCGCGCAGCCAGTGGTCGGGGTCTTCGACCTGATAGCCGTTTTCGATGCGCTGGTGGAACATGCCGTACTGGTAATGAAGACCGTAGCCCATCACCGGCAGGTTGAGCGTCGCGCAGCTGTCCATGAAGCATGCCGCCAGCCGCCCCAGGCCGCCGTTGCCCAGGCCCGCGTCGGGCTCCTCCTCGGCCACCGCCTCCAGCGTCTGGCCGAACCGGTGCAGCGCCTCGCGCGACGCCTCGTCGAGCCCCAGATTGAGCACGTGGTTGGATAGCGCGCGGCCGATCAGGAATTCCAGCGACAGGTAATAGCCGCGCCGCCTGCCCGGCTGGTCGCGCGCGGCATAGGTGTTCATCCAGTCCGCCATCAGGCGGTCGCGCAACGTCCAGGCCAGCGCCTTGTAGGTGTATAGCGGCGGACAGTCCCGCACGCGTCCGAGGTGGTAGAGCTGATAGCGCTGGACATCGTGCATGAGCGCTGCGCCGGTTCCCGGCAGCGGCTTCAGGGCGATGGCACGGGAGGCGGCGGTTTTCTCGTCTGGCATGGTAGATCCCGCAGAGGTCATGTCGAATAAAGGGCAAGGTAGCGGCCGGCGCTCTCCGACCAGTCGAACGACTGGCGCATGCCGGTCTGCTGCAGCCGCCGCCACTGCGCGGGCTGGCGATAGAGGCCGAGCGCGCGGCGGATGGCGTCCAGGAAGGCCGCCACGTCGGGAACGTCGAACACGAAACCGGTGGCGCTGCCATCCTGCAAGGCGGCCTCGCTCGCATCGACCACGGTATCGGCCAGCCCGCCGGTCTTGAAGACGACGGGCGGGGTGCCGTAGCGCAGGCTGTACATCTGGTTCAGACCACATGGCTCGAAGCGCGACGGCATCAAGAACAGGTCCGCCCCGGCCTCGATCCGGTGCGCCAGCTGCTCGTCGTAGCCGATCTCGACGAATACCCGCTGCGGGTGCTGTTTGGCCAGCCGCGCGAATTTCTGCTCGTACATTGCCTGGCCGCTGCCCAGCAGCACCAGGCGCACGTCGGTCTCGGCGAGCAGCACCGGTATCGCGGCGAGCACCCAGTCGATGCCCTTCTGCTCGACCAGCCGCCCCACCAGCCCCAGCAGCGGAGCCTGCAGGGCGGCCTCATCGGGCTGCGGCAAAAAGCGTTCGAGCAGCGCCTGCTTGTTGCGCCGCTTGCCGGGCTGGATACGGCCCATCGAGTAATGCGCGGGCAAGTACGGATCGGTGGACGGGTTCCAGATCCGGGTATCGATGCCGTTGAGAATGCCGTGCAATTTGTATTGCCGCGACAGCAGCAAGCCGTCGAGTCCGTAACCGAATTCGGGGGTGCAGATTTCCTGCGCGTAGGTAGGGCTCACCGTGGTGACGGCATCGGCATACACGATGCCCGCCTTCAGCATGGAAAAGCCGCCGTGGAACTCCGCTCCCTCGGGCGACCACCAGTGGCTGGGCAACTGCAGACGCACGAAATCGCTGCTCGGGAAATAGCCGCCGTAGGCGAGGTTGTGAATGGTGAACACGGTTTTCGGACGCAGCGGCTGGTCGGCCAGAAACGCCGCCGCCAGGCCGGCCTGCCAGTCATGCGCATGCACCACCGCAGGCTGCCAGCCCAGCTCCAGCGCGTCCTGCGCCAACAGCGCCGCCACCCGCGCAAACACCGCGAAGCGCTCGGCATTGTCGGGCCAGTCCTGGCCGCCGGCATCGACATAGGGATTGCCTTCGCGGTCGAACAGCGGCGGGCAGTCGACCACCCACAGCGGAAAAGCAATATCGGGATGGCGCGTTTCCAGGATGCGCGCGCTGACCATGCCCTCGGCGCCGCGCACGTCGAGCCAGCCGAGAATGCGCATCTGGTCGAGCTGGCGCAACAGCGCGCGGTATCCCGGCAGCACCAGGCGGATGTCGGCGCCGCGATCATGCAAGGCATGCGGCAGGCTGTAGAGCACATCGCCCAGCCCGCCGGTCTTCACCAGCGGATAGGCTTCGCTGGCAACGAACAGGACTTTCATTGCTGCACGTTTCATTTTTAATTCAGGGGTCGGGATTCAGGGGTCAGGGGATTGGTGCTTTGCGCTTTTCGATTGGGCGGCCATTGGCCGCACATCCCCTGAATCCTGAATCCTAGCCCTTCGCTCATCAACATGGTTTGAGGAAGATGGCGCCGAGCGGCGGGATCGTCACCTCGACGGAATACTCGAAGCCCATCCAGGGCAGGTTCCGGGGCTGCAAGGGCTGGCCGTTGCCGAGGTTGCTGCCGCCGTAATACATCGAATCGGTATTCAGCACCTCGCACCACGCCGCAGCCGACGGCACGCCGATCCGGTAACCGCTGCGCGGTACCGGCGTGAAGTTGAGCAGCACCGCCATGGGCGCGGAGGGCTCCTGTCCCTGCCGCACCAGGCTCAGCACCGACTGGTCGGCATCGTGGCAGTCGATCCAGCGGAACCCGCGCGGGTCGAAGTCGAACGCGTGCAGCGCGGACTCGCTGCGGTACAGCCGGTTGAGGTCGCGCAGCAGGGCGCGGATGCCGTCGTGCGCCGGGAACGCGAGCAGCGCCCAGTCGAGCTGGCCGGCCTCCCTCCACTCGTTCCACTGGCCGAATTCGCCGCCCATGAACAACAGCTTCTTGCCCGGATGCGCATACTGCCAGGCATAGAACAGGCGCAGGTTGGCGAAGCGCTGCCAGACGTCGCCCGGCATCTTGTCGAGCAGGCTTTTCTTCATGTGCACCACTTCGTCGTGCGACAGCGGCAGCACGAAGTTCTCGGTCCACGCGTACATCTGGCTGAAGGTCAGCTGGTTGTGCTGGTACTTGCGGTAGACGGGCTCCTTCTCGATGTAGTCGAGGCTGTCGTTCATCCAGCCCATGTTCCACTTCATCGAGAAGCCCAGCCCACCGAGCTCGACCGGGCGCGAAACGGCCGGCCAGGCGGTCGATTCCTCGGCGATGGTGAGCACGCCGGGGAAGCGGCCGTGCACCTCGGTGTTCATCTCGCGCAGGAAGTGGATGGCTTCGAGGTTCTCGCGCCCGCCGTACCGGTTCGGCAGCCATTCGCCCGGTTGGCGCGAATAGTCGAGATAGAGCATGGACGCCACCGCGTCGACGCGCAGGCCGTCGATATGGAATTCCTCGATCCAGTAAAGCGCGTTGGCCACCAGGAAATTGCGCACCTCGTTGCGGCCGAAATCGAAAATCAGCGTGCCCCAGTCCTGGTGCTCGCCGCGGCGCGGGTCGGCATGCTCGTACAGCGGCTCGCCGGTGAAGCGCGCCAGCGCCCAGTCGTCCTTGGGAAAATGCGCCGGCACCCAGTCGAGCAGCACGCCGATGCCGGCCTGGTGGCAGGCGTCGACGAAGCCGCGGAAATCGTCCGGCGAGCCGAAGCGCGCGGTCGGCGCGTAGTAGCCCGACACCTGGTAGCCCCACGAAGCGTCGAGCGGATGCTCGGCCACCGGCATCAGTTCGATATGGGTATAGCCGAGGTCCTGCACGTAGGGGATCAGTTCGGCGGCGAGTTCGCCCCAGCCGTAATAGCCGCCGTCGTCGTGGCGCCGCCAGGAACCGGGGTGCAGTTCGTAGATGCTGATCGGCCGGTGCTGCCAGTCGAAATGCGCGCGCGCCTCGATCCATGCGCCGTCGCCCCAGGCATGGGGTTCGTCATCCGGCACGCAGCTGGTGGTTTCCGGGCGCAGGAACATCTGCCGCGCATAGGGGTCGGTTTTCCTCGCCAGCTGGCCGTGGCTGCCGAGGATTTCGTATTTGTAGGCATGGCCGGCCCCCAGGCCGGGGACGAACAATTCCCACATGCCCGATGTGCCGCGGCAGCGCATCGGGTGGCGGCGGCCGTCCCAGTCGTTGAAATCGCCGATCACGCTGACCCGCTGCACCGCCGGCGCCCACACGGCGAACAGGCAGCCTTCAACGCCGTCGACAGTTTTCAGGCGCGCGCCGAGCACTTTCCAGGCTTCGAAATGCCGCCCCTCGCCCAGCAGATGCAAGTCCATCTCGCCCAGCTGCGGCGCGAAGCTGTAAGGGCATCGCGCGGTATGCCAATTGCCCGCGCCCTTGTCCTGCCAGCGCAGTAACGGATGCGGCTCGACCGCCGCGCCGGGCGGCAGCAGGCGCTCGAAACAGTCGGTACCGGCCAGCCGCGACATGCGGCCGCCGGCCACCTCGACGACCTCCGCGGCCGGCATGAAGGTGCGGATCAGGGTGCCGCCGCCGGGCTGCGGGTGCACCCCCAGCACCTCGAACGGATCGTGGTGCGTGCCGCTCTGCACGCGCATGATGGGCAGGCTGACTGCAGGCAGGCCGGTGCCTGGCGAGCTTGTTCGAGAGATGTTCATGGGCAGCACGTTCCTGGGCGGGGCTGAATCTCGCATCGGTGGGATTTCTGTAATTGTCGCAGCAAGCGGGATGCCAGCTCCGGCGTCAGCGCATCCCATGCGAACCGCCAGGCCCAGTTGCCATTGTCGGTGCCGGGCGTGTTCATGCGTGCGTCGCTGCCGAGCCGCAGCACGTCCTGCAGCGGCAGCACCGCCAGCGCGGCGCGGCTTTCCAGCACCGTGGCGATCATCGCCGCCGGCACCGCGTCGGGCTCGCCGACATCCAGTTGCCGCATCACCTGCCGGCGCGCCTCGCCGGGCAGTGCGCGCCACCAGCCCAGCGTGGTGTCGTTGTCGTGGGTGCCGGTGTAATACACGGTGTCGGGATGCACGTTTTCCGGCTTGTGCGGATTGTCGGCATGATCGTCGAACGCGAATTGCAGTACAGCCATGCCGGGCAGGCCAAACCGGTGGCGCAACGCGGTGACATCCGGCGTGATGACGCCGAGATCTTCGGCCACCAGGGACAGCTCGCCCATCTCGTCGGCGATCGCCTGCAACAGTTCCGCTCCCGGCGCCGCCACCCACTCGCCGTGGACCGCGGTGGGCTCGTCCGCCGGGATCTCCCAGGCCGCAGCCAGGCCGCGGAAATGGTCGATGCGCAGCAGGTCGAACCACTCGAAATGCGCGCGCAGCCGCGCCCGCCACCAGGCGAAGCCGTCGGCCTGCATCGCCGCCCAGTTGTAGTGCGGGTTGCCCCAGCGCTGCCCGCTGGCGCAGAAATAATCCGGCGGCACGCCCGTCACCACCGTAGGGTGGCCCGCGCCGTCCAGCAGGAACAGGCCGCGCTGCGCCCACACGTCGGCGCTGTCGTGAGCGACGAAAATCGGCATGTCGCCGAACAGCTGGATGCCGCGCGCCGCCGCTTGTGCGCGGATGCGCTGCCCATGGAAGGCCACGCGATACTGCTCGACCATCACCGCATTCAGCTTGTCGGCATGGCTGACATCGAACGCGGCCAGCGTCTGCGCGTCGCGGTCGCGCAGCGCAAGCGGCCAATCGGTCCAGCGGGCGCCGCCCTGCTCCGCCTTGATGACCATGAAGCGCGCAAAATCCACCAGCCAATGCGCCTGCCGGCTGCGCCAGTCCATAAAACCGTGCATATCGGCCGGCGCGCTGGAAAACAGGCCGGGGTTGACCGCAAATGCCGATGCGCACTGGTAAGGCGACAGCCCGCCCAGCGGCAGGCCCAGCGGCAACATCTGCCACACGCCGACCCCCGCTGCCTGCAGAAAGTCCAGCCAGCGGTCGACCTCGTCCAGCGTGCCCGACGGCAGCGAGGTCGGGTGCAGCAGCAGGCCGGCGCGGCGGGTATCGAACCGCATCAGGTGTTCCTGCGCATGGTGCCGGCATTCTCGGCGCTGCCGCGGCCCTGCGACAGCGGCACGTCGAGCTGGATCGGCGGCGCCACGCCGATCAGCCGATACAGTTCGCGCACCTGGTCCCGGTACAGCTGTTCGAAATCGCTGACGCTGCTGGCCGGGTTGTAGTCGCCGAACCACCAGAACCAGTCGGAACCTTCGCACACCGCCAGTTGCTGCGTCGCCTGCTGCAGTTGCGCGGCGGACAGGCCGCCGCCTTCGGCGGCACGGTCATAGTCGCGCTTCGCCATCGCCAGCAGATCCCAGCCGCGATTCTTGTCCTCCGAGCCGATCCAGGTCGAGAAGCTGCCATACACCCAGCTGCCCGCCGCCAGCCGCTTCAGCGACGTGACGGCGGCTTGCGTGGCCTGCTCGGCAAAGGTGCCGACATTGAGCGCGGGGTGGCTCGACAGTGCCGAGTAGAGCGCATCGAGAAAATGGTGGCCGTTGTCGGGGTAGTACTCCCAGGCGTTCTCGCCGTCGAGAATGACCGAGACCACATGCCGGTTCGCGTCCTGGCCGAAAAAGCGGGCGATGTTCTCCAGATGCTGGACGAAGTCGCCCACCGCATCGTCGGCATGCCAGTCGCCGTACTTGAAGCCGATCAGATCCGACAGGCCGTCGTCGCGAAAAAACACCCGCGTGGCGAAGCCGTCGATCTGCGCGGGCGAGAACAGCGCGCGCTTCGTGTGTATATCGCTTTCCGGAAAACCCGATTTGACGCAGCTGTTGCGCCATACGCCCTCGCCCGAGGCGGTCCAGGCAAAGCCCATTTCGTCGAGCTGGGCCAGCGCATCCTCACTGACGCCGCCTTCGGACAGCCACACCCCCACCGGCTTCCTGCCGAAGTAGCGCTCGAACACCTCGACGCCATGCCGCAGATGCCAGCGCGCGCGCTCGGCGCCGCCCGGATAGTCGACGGCCTCGGGAGCGGGTGCCTCGGGCAGGGCATCGCGCAGGTTGGCAAAGTCGTTCAGCAGCGGCACGATGGGGTGGCCGTAAGGCGTCATCGACAATTCGATCTGGCCGCGCTCGGCGAGCGCGCGGTAACGCGGAATCAGCCCTGCCATGCAGTCCTGCATCAAGTGCAGCAGCGCGTGGCGGTCGGCGGCGGAGAAGTTCTTTTCCTGCGCCAGCAGCCGCTGCGCCAGCGGCAATTGTTTGAGCGAGTGTCCCAGCCAGGCAAGGTGATACCAGGTCAGCAAATCGAGAAAATACTGCTCGGACAGATAAGCCAGGTGCAACTGCAGGCCGGCGCTGCCGGCTCCGGTTTCATCGGTGACGCCGATCATGCGCAGCAGGGAATGGAATGCGGGATACGGGTGGATCATGCGCGGCGCATGGCAGCGCTGGCAATCCCGCACGATGCGCAGACGGCGGGCTGCATCCGCCGGAATCCGCTCGACGCCGGCGAGCAGATTCAGCATCGGATCGTGGGTGGGCTTGCCGTGCTGCAACAGCGCATCGAGCTGCTGCGCGTAATCGTCGAGCTGCTCCAGCAGCACCGGCGCAAAGTTGACCACCGCGCGCATCCGCGGATGCCGCTCCAGATGCGCGGCCATGTCGCTGTAATCCTTGATGCCGTGCAGGTACACCCAGGGCAGGCGATATGCGCCCTTGAGGCCTTCGCGGTAATACGGCTGGTGCATGTGCCAGCACAGCACGACATTGAGCGATTCAGCCATCGAATTCGTCCTGCCACCTGGCGTACAGGTTCTGCCCGAGCATGGCGGGGGTCACCAGCACAATACCCTCATCCGTCACATGAAAGCGTCTGGCATCCTCGACCAGGTCTTCGCCGATCACCGTGCCGTCGGGAATGACCGTGCCCTTGTCGATGATGGCGCGGCTGATGCGGCAGTTTCTGCCGATGTTGACCTTGGGCAGGATCACGCTGTCCTTGATCAGGCTGCAGTTTTCCACCGTGGTGGCGAAGAACAGCACCGAGCGCTTGACCCGCGCGCCCGACAGGATGCAGCCGCCCGCGATCAGCGAGTCGATCGCCTCGCCGCGCCGGCCCTCGTCGTCGAAAATGAACTTGGCGGGCGGAAATTGCGGCTGGTAGGTCCAGATCGGCCAGTCGCGGTTGTACAGATTGAGTTCGGGTTCGATCGAGCACAGCTCCATGTTGGTTTGCCAGTAGGAATGCAGCGTGCCGACATCGCGCCAGTAGGCGGGCTGGCCGTCTTGCTTGCGGAAAGGAAACGCTATCGCGCGCGCGGATGCGATGCTGGCCGGAATGATGTCCTTGCCGAAATCGTGCGAGGAGCGGGGGTTGCCGGCGTCCTCGACCAGCGTCTTGTAGAGGAAATCCTTGGAGAAGACGTAGATGCCCGTCGACACCAGCGCGGTGCCTGGCTTGCCGGGAATGCAGTCGGGATTCTCGGGCTTCTCGGCGAAATGGGTGATGCGCATTTTTTCGTCGACCGACATCACGCCGAACGAACTTGCCTCGGCCACCGGCACCTCGATGCTGCCGACGGTGAAGTCGGCACCGGTCTGCACGTGGTGCAGCAGCATCGCCGAGTAATCCATGGTGTAGACATGGTCGCCGCCCAGCACCAGCACATACTCGGGGTGATGGCGCTGCACGATATCGATGTTCTGGAACAGCGCATCGGCGGTACCTTGATACCACTCCTTCTTGTGGGTGCGCTGCTGCGCCGGCAGGATTTCCACGAACTCGCCGATCTCGGCGCGCATGAAGCCCCAGGCGCGTTGCAGGTGACGGATCAGCGAATGCGATTTGTATTGCGTCAGCACGCCGATGCGG
The DNA here is from genome assembly GCA_002281975.1 of Hydrogenophilales bacterium 17-64-11. GTDB lineage: Bacteria > Pseudomonadota > Gammaproteobacteria > Burkholderiales > Thiobacillaceae > Thiobacillus. The sequence continues at coordinate 27,028 of NCIH01000014.1, forward strand.
CGGATGCCCGAATTGACGCAGTTCGACAGCGGAAAATCGATGATGCGGTACTTGCCTCCGATCGGCACCGCGGGCTTGGCGCGCCAGGCGGTCAGATGCTTCAGCCGCGAGCCCTCGCCGCCCGCCAGCACCAGCGCCAGCGTCCTGCGCGTGAGGCCGGTCACCATCTTCGGCTCAGTGTAATAGCGATAGAGCCGCTCCTGCTCGTCTTTTGAAATCGTCATATCCGCTCCTTGCTGCTGCCCTATTGGAATCAAGAGTGAACCGTCGGCCCTGGATTCAGGGCGGCGCAAACGCCGTTGCGATCGCGCCCTGCACCCCCAGCCGCGGCTGGACGATCAAAAAAACCGGCGTGCGCTCGACCGCCCCGCGCAGCCGTCCCTTGTCGGCGGCCGCGGCCATGAAACGCGGCGACTGCAGGCGTGCCCGCAGGTGCCGGGACACGCCACCGGCAATATACAGCCCGCCGCGCGGCTGGTAGTGCAGCGCCACATTGCCGACCCAGGCCCCATACAGATCGACGAACAGATCGAGCGCGGCCGCCGCGGCCGCGTCGCCCGCCCCGGCACGCGCGACAAGCGCGGCGCCGTCCACCGCCTCGCCGGGCTGCGCGAGGCCCCGCTCGGTACAGCAGAAACGGTACAGGTCGTTCATCGCCGAGCCCGACACGACGCGCTCCCACGACACATGGCCATATTCGGCACGCAGGCGCTCGAGCAGCCGCGCCTGCATCGCATTGCCCGGCGCGAAGTCGGTGTGCCCGCCTTCGCTGGCGAAGCTCCGGTAGCGCCCGCCGGGATCGGCCACCATGAAGGCCAGCCCCATGCCGGTGCCGGCGCCGGTAATGGCGCGCACGCCGCCGGGATCGGCCGGCCGGGGGGTGAGCGCGATCACATCGAATGCGGCCAACGTCGCAACGCCTGCCGCGGCCGCCTGAAAATCGTTGATGAAGCGTACGTCGGCAATCCCCAGCGAGGCCGCCATGGCGGCCGCATCGAGCGTCCAGTCCAGATTGGTGAGCTTGACGCGTTGCGCATGCAGCGGCCCGGGCAGCGCCAGGATCAGGGCGTCCGGCGGGGCGGCCGGCTGCGCCTCGGCCACGAACTGGCGCAACAGCGCATCCGCCGAAGCGAAATCGGCGCTGGCATACACCTTCTCGAAGCGCAGGCGCGGCGCGCCGCCCGCTTCGCCGGCCACCCAGGCCAGCCAGCTTTTGGTCCCCCCGATATCGCCCGCGATCAACTCCATGCTCGAACTATAAGCCAGCACGCGGCCGGCTCATGCGGCGGTAGTAATTGATGAGCGCGTTGGTCGAGGCATCGTGCCCGGCCACCGGCGCGGCGGCATGCAGTTCGGGCAGGATGCGGCTGGCAAGCTGCTTGCCGAGTTCCACTCCCCACTGGTCGTAGGAATTCAGGTTCCAGATCACCCCCTGCACGAAAATCTTGTGCTCGTACAGCGCGATCAGCATGCCGAGCGCGTGCGGGGTCAGCTTCTGCAGCAGCAGCGCATTGCTCGGATGATTGCCGTCGAACACCTTGTGCTGGACGAACTGGCCAGTCTGCGCCGACTCTCCTTCAAGCGAGCCCATTTCAAGCTGGGTTTCCTCGCGCGTGCGGCCGCGCATCAGCGCTTCGGTCTGCGCCAGGAAATTGGCGATGAGAATATCGTGGTGCGCCTGCAGTTCGGTGTGCGGCTCGACCGAGACGATGAAATCGGCCGGGATCATCTTGGTTCCCTGATGCAGCAACTGATAGAACGCATGCTGTCCGTTGATGCCGCTGGCGCCCCAGACGATAGCGCCGGTGGGATAGTCCACCACCTTGCCGTCGCGGTCCACCGACTTGCCGTTGCTTTCCATGTCGGCCTGTTCCAGGTACGCCGGCAGGCTGCGCAGGTAGTGGTCATACGGCAGGATCGCGTGCGACTCGGCGCCGAAAAAGTTGTTGTACCAGATTCCCAGCAGCGCCAGGATCACCGGCATGTTCTGCGCCAGCGGCGCATGGCGGAAATGCTCGTCCATCTCGTACGCGCCTTCCAGCAGTTCGGCGAAGCGTTCCGCGCCCACCGCCAGCACGATCGGCAGTCCGATCGCCGACCATAGCGAATAGCGTCCGCCCACCCAGTCCCAGAATTCGAACATGTGGGCCGGATCGATGCCGAACGCCGCCACCGCATCGCGGTTGGCGGAGACCGCCACAAAATGCCGCGCGATATGCCGGGTCGCCTGCGACTGTGCCAGGAACCACTCGCGCGCATAGTGCGCATTGGTCATCGTTTCCTGCGTGGCGAAGGTTTTCGACGACACGATGAACAGCGTCGTCTCCGGATTCAGCGCTTCCAGCGCTTCCTTCACATGCGCGCCGTCGACGTTGGAAATGAAGTGCATCTTCAGGCGCGGATGGCGATACGGCTTCAGCGCCTGAACCACCATCTGCGGCCCCAGGTCGGAACCGCCGATGCCGACGTTCACCACGTCGGTCATCCGCTCGCCGGTGTAGCCGCGCCACTCGCCGCTCCTCACCTGCCCGGCAAACGCGCCCATGCGCTCGATGACCGCGTTCACCTTGGGCATCACGTCCTCGCCGTCGACCTTCACCGGGAAATTGCCGCGGTTGCGCAAAGCCACGTGCAGCACCGCACGGTTTTCCGTGTGGTTGATCTTGTCGCCCGCAAACATGCGCTCGCGCCAGCCCGTCACATCCGCCTCTTCGGCCAGCCGCTCCAGCAAGCTCATGGTGTCGCCGGTGATGCGATTCTTCGAGTAGTCCAGCAACAACTCGCCCACCCGCAGCGAAAACCGCTCGAAGCGCGCCGGATCGGCCGCAAACAGATCGCGCATATGCACTGTGGCCATCTGCGCGTGATGCGCCTGCAACACGCGGCACACGGGCCGGTGCAACACCCCCGGCCCGCCGCCCTCGTCCCGCACCATCCAAACTGCTGAAGACATGCTGCCTCCCCCCTGTCTGCACGACGTTCAACGCTCATCTAGCAACGCCCGTGCCATAGGCACCCGCGGTTGCGTCCGTCACTCAGAACTATAGGAAAAACCCGTGAGGCGCTGATGACAAAGCCATGAAGTCGCGCCAAGCCTGCACCCAATTTGGGCCGCCAACAATATGTCGGGCAGAAATGCACCCAAATAGTGCAGAAAAACACGACGGGCAAGGCTCAGCCCACCAAAGCGGCGGGGTTCGGATTCAACTGGGAAAATTGATTTGGTGCCGGGAGGGGGACTCGAACCCCCACACTGTTACCAGCGGCGGATTTTGAATCCGCTGCGTCTACCGATTCCGCCATCCCGGCAGGGAAGCCGAACGCGGATGCGGCCGGCGACAGAAGCCGCGCATTATCGCCGAATCGGGCAGCCTGCCGCAAGGCGGCGGCTATAATCGCGCCCCATGCATGTTGCCGATTTCGATTTCGACCTGCCCGACGAACTGATTGCGCAGTTTCCGCCCGCGCTGCGCGGCGGCAGCCGGCTGCTGCACGTCGAGGCGTCCGGCACGCTGCACGACCGCCGATTTTGCGATTTGCCCGCCCTGCTGCGTCCCGACGATCTGCTGGTGATGAACGATACGCGCGTGATCAAGGCGCGGCTGTTCGGCCAAAAGGAAAGCGGAGGCAAGGTCGAGCTGCTGGTGGAGCGGGTGCTGGATGAACACGATGCGCTGGCCTTCATCCGGGCCAGCCACGCGCCCAGGCCGGGGTCGCAGATTCGCCTCGCCGATGATGTGGCGGCAGAGGTGCTGGCGCGGCAGGACGACCTGACCCGGCTGCGCTTTCCGCGCCCGGTGCTGGATGTGCTGGACCGGCTCGGCCAGTTGCCGCTGCCGCCCTACATCGAACATACGCCGACGGCCGACGACGAGGCGCGCTACCAGACCGTGTACGCGAACGCACCCGGCGCGGTGGCGGCCCCCACCGCCGGACTGCATTTCGATGCCGCAATGCTGGACGCCTTGCGCGCACAGGGGGTCCGCACGGCGCAGGTGACGCTGCACGTGGGCGCTGGCACCTTCCAGCCGGTGCGGGTGGACGCCATTGCCGACCACAAGATGCATAGCGAGCGTTACACGATCCCGGACGCGGCGGTGGCGGCGATTGCCGAAACGCGCGCCCGCGGCGGCCGCGTGGTGGCGGTGGGCACCACCAGCCTGCGCGCGCTGGAAGCCGCGGCACAATCGGGCAAACTGCACGCAGGGTCCGGCGAAACCGACATTTTCATCACCCCGGGCTATCGCTTCCGGGTGGTCGACGCGCTCATCACCAACTTCCATCTCCCCAAATCCACGCTGCTGATGCTGGTCTCCGCGTTTGCCGGGCTGGACGCCATCCGCGCGGCCTACGCCCATGCCGTCAGGGAGCACTACCGCTTCTTCAGCTACGGCGACGCGATGTTTCTGGAAAAACGCCCCCCTGAATGAAATTCGACCTCCTCGCCACCGACGGCGGCGCACGCCGCGGCCAGCTCCACCTCGCGCACGGCACCGTGCAGACGCCCGTCTTCATGCCGGTGGGCACCTACGGCACGGTGAAGGCGATGGCGCCGGCCGAGCTTACCGAAACCGGCTTCGAAATGGTGCTCTCCAACACCTTCCATCTGTGGCTGCGCCCCGGCCTGGACGTGATCGAACGCTTCGGCGGGCTGCACCGTTTCATGGGATGGGACAAGCCGATCCTCACCGACTCGGGCGGGTTCCAGGTGTTCAGCCTCGGCAAGCTCAGGAAGATCACCGAAGAAGGGGTGAAATTCGCCTCGCCGATCAACGGCGACAAGCTGTTTCTCACCCCGGAAATCTCGATGCAGATCCAGCGCACGCTGAACTCCGACATCGTGATGATTTTCGACGAATGCACGCCCTATCCCGCCACCGAGCGCGAGGCCGCCGACTCGATGCGGCTCTCGCTGCGCTGGGCGGCGCGCTCGAAAGCGGCGCACGCCGGCAACCCCAACGCGCTGTACGGCATCGTGCAGGGCGGCATGTACGAGGATTTGCGCGACGAGTCGGCACGCGAACTGATCGGCATGGACTTCGACGGCTACGCCATCGGCGGGCTGTCGGTCGGCGAACCCAAGGACGACATGGCGCGCATCCTCGCCCACACCGCGCCGCAGCTACCGGCCGGCAAGCCGCGCTATCTGATGGGCGTCGGCACGCCATCGGATCTGGTGTTCGCGGTCGGCCAGGGGATCGACCAGTTCGACTGCGTGCTGCCGACCCGCAACGCGCGCCACGGCATCCTGTTCACCCGGCGCGGCGAAATGCGCATCCGCAACGCACGCTGGAAAACCGACACCGCGCCGATCGACGACGAATGCGACTGCCACACCTGCACCCATTTCAGCCGCGCCTACGTGCACCACCTGATCCGCGCCAATGAGATATTGGGCGCGCGGCTGGCCACCATCCACAACCTGCATTACTACCACCGGCTGATGGCCGGGATGCGGGCCGCCATCGAGGCCCATCGCTTTGCCGACTTCGCGGCGCAGTTTCACGAGATGCAAACACGCGGATGGTAGAATCGCCGGGTTTTTCACCAAACCGCCTTTAATTTGGAGCGTCACCCATGATTTCACTTGCCCACGCGCAAACCGCCGCATCGGCCACCCCCGGCATCACCGACTTCCTGCCGCTGATCATCATCTTCGTCCTGTTCTGGTTCATGCTCATCCGCCCGCAGATGAAGCGCGCCAAGGAGCAGAAGAAAATGCTGACCGAACTGGCCAAGGGCGACGAAGTCGTCACCGCCAGCGGCCAGCTTGGCAAGGTTGCCAAGATCGGCGACAACTACGTGTCGCTGGAAATCGCCGACGGCGTGATTACCCACGTGCAGAAGCAGTCGGTGCAGACCCTGCTGCCCAAGGGCACGATCAAAGGCCTGTGACTTCAAGGGAATAGGAGCCAGGATCCAGGGGCTAGGGTTTTGCTGCCTCATGCATGCAATACCAGCCTTGCGTTCCCCCCGAATTCCCTAGCCCCTAGCCCCTAGCCCCTAACCCCTAGCCCCTAACCCCTAGCCCCTAGCCCCTAGCCCCTAACAATGAACCGCTTCCCGCTCTGGAAATATGTGCTCATCGGCATCACGCTGGTGGCTGCATTCCTTTACACCCTGCCCAACTTCTTCGGCGAAGTGCCCGCGGTGCAGGTCTCGCCGGTGCGCACCAGCGAAAAGGTCGACACCGCGCTGCTGGGGCAGGTGGAATCCGCGCTGAAGGCCGCCCAGGTGGCCTACAACGCGGTGGAGCTGGCGGGCAACAGCATCAAGGTGCGCCTTGCCAACACCGACGTGCAGATCAAGGCCAAGGACGTGCTGCAAAACAACCTGGGCGAACGCTACACCGTGGCGCTCAACCTGGTGTCGGCCTCGCCGCCCTGGCTGTCGTCGATCCATGCGCTGCCCATGTATCTCGGCCTGGACTTGCGCGGCGGCGTGCACTTCCTGCTCGAGGTCGACATGAAGGCCGCGCTGGAAAAAGCGGCCATCCGTTACCAGAACGATTTCCGCACCGAGCTGCGCGGCGACAAGATCCGCTACGGGCGCATCAGCCGGGCAGGCAATGCCGTTACCGTGCACTTCGCGACCCGCGACCAGCGCGATGCGGCCGCAAACAAGCTGGGCTCGGTGTTCACCGAGCTCGCCTTCAGCCCCGAAGACCAGGCCGAAGGCTTCACCCTGACCGCACGCCTGAAACCGGAAGCCCAAACCAAGGTGCAGGAATTCGCCCTGCAGCAAAACATCACCACGCTCAGAAACCGCGTCAACGAACTCGGCGTGGCCGAACCCGTCATCCAGCAGCAGGGCGCCAGCCGCGTCGTGGTGCAACTGCCCGGCGTGCAGGACACCGCCAAGGCGAAGGACATTCTGGGCCGCACCGCCACCCTGGAAATCCGCATGGTCGACGAGCAGGCCGACCCGCTTGCCGTCAGTCAGGGACAGGCGCCGTTCGGCGACGACATCGTGGCCAGCCGCGAAGGCGGCAATATCGCGGTGAAGAAGGACGTGGTGCTGACCGGCGACTCGATCACCGATGCCTCGCCCGGCTTCGACAGCACCAGCGGCCAGGCCGCGGTGCATATCAACCTGGACGGCAAGGGCGCACGCATCTTCAAGGACGTGACGCGCGAGAACGTCGGCAAGCGCATGGCCATCCTGCTGATCGAAAAAGGCCGTGCCGAGGCGATCACCGCGCCGGTCATCCGCGAGGAGATCGGCGGCGGCCGGGTGCAGATCACCGGCATGGAAACCGCGCAGGAAGCCTCCGATGTCGCCCTGCTGCTGCGCGCCGGCGCGCTCGCAGCGCCGATGCAGATCGTGGAAGAACGCACCGTCGGCCCCAGCATGGGCGCCGAGAACATCGATAAGGGCTTCCACTCCAACATCTGGGGCTTCCTCGCGGTCGTCAGCTTCATGGTCATCTACTACCGCGTGTTCGGCCTGATCTCGTCGGTCGCGCTGGCCATCAACGCCCTCCTGCTGATCGCGCTGCTCTCCATGATGCAGGCCACGCTCACCCTGCCCGGCATGGCGGCGATTGCGCTCACGCTCGGCATGGCGATCGACGCCAACGTTCTGATCAACGAGCGCATCCGCGAGGAGATCCGGGCCGGCCTCACTCCGCAGGCGGCGATCCACGCCGGCTACGAGCGCGCCTGGGCCACCATTCTCGACTCCAACCTCACCACGATGATCGCCGGCATTGCGCTGTTCTGGCTCGGCTCCGGCCCGGTGCGCGGCTTCGCCGTGGTGCTGTGTCTGGGCATCCTCACCTCCATGTTCAGCGCCGTTACCGTGTCGCGCGCCATGGTGAACCTCACCTATGGCCGCCAGGCGCGGCTGGCCAAAGTCTCGATCTAAGGGTCAGAAGATCATGCTGGAATTTTTCCCGTTCAAGAAAACCATCCCCTTCATGAGCTGGGGGAAGGCGACGACAGCGATTTCGCTGCTCACCTTCCTGTTCTCGGTGTGGGCACTGTGGGACCGCGGCCTCAACCTGGGCGTCGATTTCACCGGCGGCACCGTGATCGAGGTCCGTACCAACCAGCCAGCCGATCTGCATGTAATTCGTACGGCGCTGGAAAAGACCGGACTGCCCGAGATCTCGGTGCAGAACTTCGGCACCAGCCACGACGTGCTGATCCGCCTGCCCAACAAGGGCGAAGCCAACGCCGCGGAAACCAGCAACCGCGTGATGGCCGCCTTGCAATCGGTCGATGCCACGATCGAACTGAAGCGCGTCGATTTCGTCGGCCCCCAGGTCGGCAAGGAACTTTACGACAGCGGCGCGCTGGCGCTGCTGGTGGTCGCCTTCGGCATCATGGCCTACCTGGCGGTCCGCTTCGAGTGGCGCTTCGCGGTGGCGGGGATGCTCGCCAACATGCACGACATCGTCATCATCCTCGGCGTGTTCGCCTTCTTCCAGTGGGAGTTCACCCTCACCGTACTGGCCGGCGTGCTGGCGGTCCTCGGCTATTCGGTCAACGAATCGGTGGTGGTGTTCGACCGGATCCGCGAGAACATCCGCAAAATGCGCGGCGCAACCATCCCGCACATCATCGACGACGCCATCACCCGCACCATGAGCCGCACCATCATCACCCACGGCTCGACCCAGCTCATGGTGCTGTCGATGTTTTTCTTCGGCGGCGAGGCGCTGCACAACTTCGCGCTCGCGCTGACCATCGGCATCATGTTCGGCATCTACTCGTCGGTGCTGGTCGCCAGCCCCCTGCTGCTGATGTTCGGCGTCAAGCGCGAGCACTTCATCAAGCCGGTGGAGAAGAAGGAAGAGGCGGTTGTTTGAGATACAAGACACAAGATCCAAGATGCAAGGAGGCGCGCCTCCCCCTTGCCTCTTGAGTCTTGCAACTTGAACCTGTCACCCCATCATGCTCAACGACATCATCCAGACCATCGTCGCCACCGTCGGCGCCTGGGGCTATACCGGCATCTTTCTGATGATGGCGCTGGAATCGAGTTTCTTCCCCTTCCCCAGCGAAGTGGTGATGATTCCCGCCGGCTATCTCGCCTACAAGGGCGAAATGAATCTTGTACTGGCCATCCTCGCCGGCATCGGCGGCAGCCTCGCCGGCGCGCTGTTCAACTACTGGCTGGCGATGAAGCTGGGTCGCCCCTTCCTGCTGCGCTACGGCAAGTACATCCTGTTCAAGGAGCACTCGCTGCAGCGCATGGAAGACTTCTTCGCGCGCCACGGCCACATCTCCACCTTCACCGGCCGTCTGATTCCGGCGGTGCGCCAGTACATTTCGCTGCCGGCGGGCCTCGCGCGCATGAACCTCGCCGTGTTCAGCTTCTACACCAGCCTCGGCGCCGGCATCTGGGTCACCATCCTCGCCGTGCTGGGGTACACGCTCGGCCACAACGAGGAGGCGATCCGTAACAATCTCCACCTCATCACGCTGTTCACCCTCGGCGCAGTGGCCGTGATCGTGCTGCTTTACGTCCGCCTCAAGCTGAAGAAGAAAGTCCTGCGCTAGCTGTGATGTTTCAATAGGTTGTTCACCCGGAAGGATCTGGGAAACTGGAGTTCTCGAAGCTTCAGTACTCTCAGAGGACCAACCGGATGAACAGCCATAAGAATGCCAGAACCACTTATGAAGGGCGCAAATTGCTGATCGAGCGCATTGCTGCGATGGGATTGAAACCAGCCGCGT
>NCIH01000015.1:0-58441 GCA_002281975.1 Hydrogenophilales bacterium 17-64-11
AAGCGCCGTCACAGTTACAGCAATCGGCTGTCGCCGGTAGACTACGAGAAGCAGTATTTCAACCGGCTCGAAAGTGTCTAGGAAAGCCGGGGCGATTCAGTCCTACCATTCCCATGTCCCTCGCGCCTGCGCGATAAATGACTGAGCCGGAAAACCCAGTCATCCGGCAAGTCAAGCATGTAGGCAAGTATCCCCAGCGCGCGCCAGCCAAGTCGCGGGTCTTTGACTGTCTCAGATGGCATCCTCAAAAATGGATCCGGGGATCTATTTTTCTCAATTCTGATTTCGGGGTCTTGATGAGTCATACCCCACCCCCTTCTGCAATCTCAAGCGCTTGCTGGGCACGGTATTCCTTGACTGAGATACCAAGGCGCTCTGCCTCTGCCCGTTCAACCCGGGTCGGCGCCCCCCGCTTCCTCGGCATGAAGCCGGATGGCTCGCGCGCCCCCGACACCGCTGATTTTGTTTTGAGCGGCGCGACCAAATTAATCAAGTCGTCCACCCCCGCCAGCCTCTTTACACCAACCTTAAAACCCACATCCATGTTGTAAAGAGATTTTTTTGATAACCCTGTGATTCGCGACGCTTCGTCCAGCGTAAAACCCAGGCGAACTCCCAAGGCGAACTCAAGCCGAGTGCGCATCGCGGCGCGTTGTTCTTCAATGTTTTGCATGTCGTGCTCCCGGCGGGGAGCGGCGGAGCCGCGCCCCACCATCTAAAATCGTTCAGATCGCGCCAGGATTGCCGTGGCGCAGCTTTTAGATGGAGGGGGCAGGACGAGGTGGAGGCGAGGCCAAAAGGGGCTCAAAGGCCTTCGGTTCTGTCTCTTTAGGGGTGCGTGGTGCTGGAATGCCTGGCGAGCGAGAGCGCGCCATAGCACGCGTTTCCATTTCATAAACCCCGAGGGGCATGAACACCAGGACAAGGAGCGCCGTGCCGGCCAGCGCTGCGCTGACCATCAGCGCGGGAGCCGCGCCGATGGCGATCAGGATGAAGAAAATAGCGAGCGCCACCCCCGCCGCCTTGGTGAGGGCGAGGGATAGATGCCTGACCTTTCCTTGGTTTCGTCCATTCGATAATTCTGCCTAGCGCGCCGCGTGCCGTCAATGTAAACGCCTTATTTTTCTTTTGAATCAATAAGTTCGTACATTACGTAAGGCACGAAACTTTGGCACAGTCTGGCACAATTTTGGCACACTGAACCGCCAGAAACGGGGTGAAAGTGCGGGAAATCAGGGGCAATTCCGGACAACAAAAAAACCGGCTAAGTGCCGGTTATTAAAAGGTTAATTCCTTTGTTTATTGGTGCCGCTTGCCGGATTCGAACTGGCGACCTACCGCTTACAAGGCGGTTGCTCTACCAACTGAGCTAAAGCGGCGACGGGCGACATTATAACGACGTCGCGCGATGGATAATCCGATTACTTGACGACTTTGAGCGCGGGTTTGCCCTTGGGCGGAGCTGGCGCATCGCCTGGCGCGGGCGGTGGTGTCTGCCCGGGCGGCGGCGCGGATGCGTCGACCGGTTCGAAGTGCAGGCCCTGGCCGTTCTCGCGCGCGAAGATGGCGGCCACCCGGTCCACCGGAATGGAAATCTCGTGCGAAACGCCGCCGAAGCGCGCGGAAAACTGGATCCAGTCGTTGTCCAGGGTGAGATTGCGGGTGGAGGCCGCGCTGATGTTCAGCACGATCTGGCCGTCCTTGACGAAGCCGGGCGGCACGCGGGTACGGCCGTCCACCGCAACCAGAAGCTGCGGGGTGAAACCCGAATCCGTGCACCATTCATACAAGGCGCGGATCAGATAAGGCTTGGTTGAAATCTCGGCCACCCGTCCTCGCCCCTTACTTGCGCAGCGCCTTTTCGGTGGGCGTCAGCGCGTTGATGAAGGCCGGGCGGCTGAACAGACGCTTGCGGTACTTGAGCACCGGCGCCGCCATTTTCGGCAGCTCGATGCCGTAATGCTCAAGACGCCACAGCAGGGGAGCGATCGCCACGTCCAGCATGGAGAACTCGTCGTTCATCAGGTATTTCTGCTTGGTGAGGATAGGCGTGAGCTGCGACAGGCTGTCGCGGATTTCCTGGCGCGCCTTGTCCGACGCCTTGCCAAGGCTGTGCTCAAGCGTATTGACGTGGGTGAACAAGTCGTGCTCGAAGTTGAACAGCACCAGCCGCGCGCGCGCGCGCATGACGGGGTCGGGCGGCATCAGCTGCGGATGCGGAAAGCGCTCGTCGATGTATTCGTTGATGATGTTGGATTCGGTAAGAACCAGGTCGCGCTCGACCAGCACCGGCATCTTGCCGCTGGGGCTGATGCTGGCGATTTCTTCCGGCTTGTTGTGCATGTCCACATCGATGATTTCAAAGTCCATGTCTTTCTCAAACAGGACGATGCGACAGCGATGGCTGTACGGATCGGTGCTACCGGAATACAAGGTCATCATGGCGGGGGCTCCCTATCGTGTTGCGTGTGTTGATGCTTTTTGACTTGAAACCCGGCTGCTTGAGTTTCCAGCCAATAACAACCGGGCTCGGACATTGCATGCTCCGGCACGGCCGCGCGGCTTGCGGACGGTGCGTCGGCTTCCTGTCTTGCAAGCGGGTTGGTGCCGGATCGATAAAAGCCAACAGCCGGACACAGTCCGGCTGTTGGCGAACGGCGTGGCCCGACTCAGTGAATATCTTTCCAGAACTCTTTCTTCAGGTAATAGGCCACCACGAAGAAGACCGCCAGAAAAATCAGCACGATGACGCCGAGCTGCTTGCGCTGGACCTGGGCGGGCTCGCCCATCCATACCAGATAGTTGACCAGGTCGCCGACCATGGCGTCGTACTCGGCCAGGGTGACGCTGCCGGGCTTGGCCAGTTCGAGACGATCGATCACTTCATGCTCGCCTTCCTTCTTGTAGAGCGGCACCATTTCGCCCTGCAGGTTCCACATTACGTGCGGCATGCCCACCTTGTCGAACACGGTGTTGTTCCAGCCGGTGGCGCGGGTGTCGTCGCGGTAGAAACTGCGCAGATAGGTGTAGAGCCAGTCGGCGCCGCGCGAACGGGCAATCACGCTGAGGTCGGGCGGGGTGGCGCCGAACCAGGCCTTGCCGTCGGCCTTGGTCATGCCGACCGTCATGGTCTCGCCCGGTTTTTCGCCGGCGAACAGCAGGTTCTCCTTGATCTGGTCTTCGGTCAGACCTAGATCCTGCAGACGCGAGTAACGCATGGAAGCGGCGCTATGGCAGTTGAGGCAGTAGTTCACGAACATGCGGGCGCCGCGCTGCAGGGAGTCCTGGTCGGCCAGATTGACCGGCGCCTTGTCCAGATGAATGCTGGCGCCCGACGCAAAGGCCACCACGGGGGCTGCCGCCAGCAGGAAAAGAAGATTTTTCAAGCGTTTCATTTAGCCAGTCACCCTTTCCGGTTCCGGTTTGGTTTTGTCAATCGAGGTATACCAGGGCATCAACAGGAAAAACAGGAAGTAGATGACCGAGAAAATCTGGGCAAAAATCGTCGCCACCGGAGTGGACGGCATCATGCCCAGGTAACCGAGACCGATGAAGGACACGATGAACAGCGCCAGTGCGACCTTGTAGATCGTGCCCCGGTAGCGGATCGACTTCACCTTGCTGCGATCCAGCCACGGCAGGAAGAACAGGAACACGATCGACAGGCCCATCGCCACCACGCCCGGGAACTGCGAGCCGAACATCGGCGGCACCGCACGCAGAATCGCGTAGAACGGGGTGAAATACCACAGCGGCGCGATGTGCGCAGGCGTCTTCAGCGAGTCGGCCGGGACGAAGTTGTTGGCCTCGAGGAAGTAGCCGCCCATTTCCGGCGCGAAGAACACGATCGCCGAGAACACCATCAGGAAGACGATGACGCCGACGATGTCCTTCACCGTGTAGTACGGATGGAAGGGAATGCCGTCGAGCGGGATGCCGGTGTTGGGATCCTTTTTCTTCTTGATCTCGATGCCGTCGGGGTTGTTCGAGCCGACTTCGTGCAGCGCCACCAGGTGCACCACGACCAGCGCGATCAGCACCAGCGGCAGGGCAATGACGTGGAAGGCGAAGAAGCGGTTGAGCGTCGCATCCGAGATCACGTAGTCGCCGCGAATCCAGATCGACAGGTCTTCACCGATGAAGGGCACGGCGGCGAACAGGTTGACGATCACCTGGGCGCCCCAGTAGGACATCTGACCCCACGGCAGCATGTAACCGACGAAGGCTTCGGCCATCAGCACGAGATAGATCAGCACGCCGAAGATCCAGATCAACTCGCGCGGCTTGCGGTAGGAACCGTACATCAGGCCGCGGAACATGTGCAGATAGACGACGACGAAGAACATCGACGCGCCGGTGGAGTGCATGTAGCGGATCAGCCAGCCCCAGTCGACGTCGCGCATGATGTACTCGACGGATGCGAAGGCGAGCTCGGCATCCGGCTTGTAGTTCATGGTGAGGAAGATGCCGGTGACGATTTGCAGCACCAGCACCAGGAGCGCCAGCGAACCGAAGAAATACCAGAAGTTGAAGTTCTTGGGCGCGTAGTATTCGGACAGGTGCGCCTTGTAGGTGGCGGTGAGCGGGAAACGGTCATCGACCCAACCCATCACTTTTTGCAGGGCAGACATTATTTAAGCTCCTTTTGCGTCTACACCGATCAGCAGCCTGACGTCGCTGAGGTATTGATGAGGCGGAATCACCAGATTGGTCGGGGCCGGCACGCCCTTGTACACGCGTGCGGCGAGGTCGAACGTCGAACCGTGGCAGGGGCAGAAGAAGCCGCCCGGCCAGTCGCCGCCCATGCCACTGTCGCCACCCAGCTTGAGCTTTTCGCTGGGCGAGCAGCCGAGGTGGGTGCAGATGCCGACCGCCACCAGATATTCCGGCTTGATCGAGCGGGTGGCATTCTTGCAATAGTCGGGCTGCTGCGGCATTTCGCTCATGGCATCGGCCAGCTTGTCGTCATGCTTGCCCAACTGGTCGAGCATTTCCTTGGTGCGGTTGACGACCCACACCGGCTTGCCGCGCCACTCGACCGTCAGCATCATGCCCGGCTCGATCTTGCTGATATCCACTTCCACCGGCGCGCCCGCTGCCTTGGCGCGCGCGCTTGGCAGCATGCTCATGACCAGCGGCACCGCCACCCCCACAGCAGCGACCCCCCCAACCGCGCTGGTCGCAGCGATCAGGAATTTTCGTTTACTTGTGTCCACTTTTTGCCCTTCGGCTTCCTGGCTCATGTTTACCTAACCTGAACGTGTTGCGATAAAACCGGCATTCTAACCAAATTGCCCCCTATACTGGAAGTCCAATGTGGCGCCGGCTCAGGAAGTTCCCACCCTGAACTATAATTATCGCGCGGCGGCATCACGCTTTCCTTGACCTACATCAACATGCGCAAACTCTGGTTGCTTTTCGCCCAATCCGCCACGGTGGCCCTGGGCGTGTTGTTCATCATCGTGCTGTTCAAGCCCGATCTCCTGCACTGGCAAGCCCGGCAGCCAGGTCTCACCATTCAGCAGGTGCAGCATGCGGCGACCGGCGGACCCGCCGCAAGCGCTTCCTTCGCCCCCGCCGCGAAAAAGGTCATCCCGACGGTGGTCAACGTCTTTACCCAGCAAAAGGTGCGCAGCCCGGCCCATCCCGCGCTGCAGGACCCGATCTTTCGCTATTTCTTCGGCGACCGGCTGGATTCACGGCCGCGCGAGGTATCCAACCTCGGTTCGGGCGTGATCGTCAGCCCGAACGGCTATATCCTGACCAACCACCATGTCATCGAAGCCGCCGATCAAATCCGCGTTGCGCTGGCGGACGGCCAGACGCTGCCGGCACGGGTGGTGGGCGCCGACCCCGAAACCGACCTGGCGGTATTGAAGATCGATACCGACAACCTGCCCGCCATCACCTTCGCCCGGGCCGACAGCCTGCAGGTCGGCGACTGGGTGCTGGCGGTGGGCAATCCGTTCGGCGTCGGCCAGACTGTCACCGCAGGGATCGTCAGCGCACTTGGGCGCACCCATCTCGGCATCAACACCTTCGAGAACTTCATTCAGACCGACGCCGCCATCAATCCGGGCAACTCGGGCGGTGCGCTGGTCGACGCGGCAGGCAATCTGGTGGGGGTCAACAGCGCCATCTATTCGCGCACCGGCGGCTCGCAAGGCATCGGCTTTGCCATTCCGGTCAGCATCGCACGCCAGGTGATGGAACAGATCGTCAAGACCGGCAGCGTGACGCGCGGCTGGATCGGCATCGAAGTGCAGGACCTGACGCCCGAACTGGCGGAATCCTTCAGCCTGAAAAATGCCGCGGGCGCATTGATCGCGGGCGTGCTGAAAGGCGGCCCGGCCGACGCCGGCGGCATCCGCCCGGGCGACATCCTGCTGGCGGTCAACGGCACTGCCGTGACCGACTCGGCCTCGCTGCTGAACCTGATTGCCGCCCTGCAACCCGGCATCGACACCCAGCTCACGGTGGCGCGCAAGCAGCAATCGCTGAACCTGAAAGTCCAGGTCGGGCGGCGCCCCGTGCAACGCGCGCTGGAACAGGCGCAGGAACCCGAACTCAACTAGGACCTGTCAACACTAATCTCGCGGCGGCATGATCTGCGTCAGCACCCGCACGCGGGTGGGATAGGCGTAGGCATCCCGCTCCATCGCCGGCAGGCGCCAACCGGCTGCGGTACGCGCCAGCCGCTGCAGCACGGGATCCTGCAAGTGCAGACTGGCCAGGATCAGCACATCGGACGGCGAATACAGCGCACCGTCGGCCAGTGCCGGCTCGGCCTGCAAGGTGGCCAGCAAGGGCCGCGCTTCGCGTTGCCAGCCCTTCCTGCTCCAGAACGTCTGCCAGGCGGTATGCGCGAGCTGCCGCGCCCGGGCGCGCGATTGCGCGTTGCCGGTGGCCTCGGCATGATCGAGCAGCCCCTGCACGACATAGGCGTAATCCTCCAGTTCGGCCTGCGGCAGTATCTGCCCGCGCGCCCTCGCTTTCATCAGATGCCGGTCCCTGACCAGCTGCGTCAGCAGGAATCGCTGCAGATTGTCGGCGCGTCGGCGATAGGCCGGATCGAGCCGTATGGCCTGGCTGAAGGCCGACAGTGCCAGGCCATTCAGGCCGGCATTCAGCTTGTCGTCCCTGGGCAGGCTGCGGGCGCGGCGCAACGGGCGCAGGATGCGCGCGGCTTCGGCCAGCAGCCGGCGCTCGTCCGCCGTCGGGGTGCGGTATTCCGCAGGCAGATAGCCGCCGTCGAAACTGCGTGCGGCATCGAGCCGCCACACCCGCTGCGCCGCGGCATAGGCTGCGGGCGACAGGTACCGTTTCAACTCATCGGGTTCCCACAG
Source organism: Hydrogenophilales bacterium 17-64-11 (assembly GCA_002281975.1). Taxonomy (GTDB): domain Bacteria; phylum Pseudomonadota; class Gammaproteobacteria; order Burkholderiales; family Thiobacillaceae; genus Thiobacillus. Next base: position 7,347 of record NCIH01000015.1, read on the forward strand.
ATAGGTGGCGCCTTCCCGCCCGGCAGCGTCCACCGCCGAGGTGCTGCTGTACAGGCCGCCGCCCGCATCCAGCAATTCGTCCTGCATGAAATCGAGCGTGCTGCGGGCAATGTCGCGGTAACGCGGCTGGCGCAGCACGGTAGCGGCGCGCAAATAGAGCATCGCCAGATGCGCGTTGTCGTAGAGCATTTTCTCGAAATGCGGCGTCTCCCATCCGGGATCGGTGGTGTAGCGGAAAAAACCGCCGCCGACATGATCGCGCAGCCCGCGCGCCGCCATCTGATCGAAGCACAGGCGCAGGAATTCGGCCAGCCTGGCATCCGGCTGCCGCGCCTGGCGCTCCAGCAGGGCATGCAGTTGCGGCGCCATCGGGAACTTGCTGACCTGGCCGAAGCCGCCGTGCAGCGTGTCGGCCTCCTGCCAGGCGCCGGCGACGAACTGCTGCCAGGCGCGCGCGCTGCGTGCCGCCGTCAGCGGCGCACCGACGGGCTCCAGCGCGGGCGGCGGCGCCGCCTGCCGCGCCAGACGCCGGATGCCGGCCGAGTCCGACGCCCAGCGCGCGGAGAGCTGGGACAGCAGTTTGCGGAAATCGTCCGGCGGCGCATACAGCACGACGAACGCCGGGTAGCCCTCGGGGGTGACGAAGGCGTTCAGCGGCCAGCCCGCCACGCCATTGAGTCGCCTGGAGAAATCCTGCAAGGCCTCGTCCAGCCCGTTGTTGAGCTCGCGATCGACCTTGACCGGGATGAAGTCGCGGTTGAGCAGCGCGGCGATCTGCGGGTTCTGGTAGCTTTCGCGCTGCATGACGTGGCACCAGTGGCAGGCGAAGTAGCCCAGCGAAACGAACAGCAGCCTGTTTTCGCGCCGGGCGCGGGCGAGGGTGTCGGCATTCCATTCCTGCCAGGCCACCGGGTCGTCGCCGTGCAGGGCCAGGTAGGGCGACGGATGGTTGGCCAGCCGATTGACCGGATCGGCCGCTGCCGCCGCCGCAGGCAGCAGCAGAATCAGCAGTAAAACGGCAGTTGTCGTCGCGCGTTCAAACCCGGACATAGGTCCAGCCTTGCTGGAGCCGGGTGACGATTTCGCCGATGGCCGTCGGTGCCGTCCGGGTGGCGGGCAGCAGCTCCACCCGCTGCCCCTCGCTCGCAATCCGGGCGATGGACTGGCCGCATGCCACCCAGTGCAGGTTGACATGGCGCTGTTTCATGCGCGCCATGCGCGCGGCATAGGGGCTATGGCCCGCGCGCATCAGCTGGATGCCGCGGCTGTTGGCGATGACTTCAAGCTGCATCGTCCGCCCCTCCCGCTCCGCTTCGTCGAGCAGGCGCTCGGCCTGATCCAGCACTGCCTGCATCTTCTCCGGCGCGGCGCTGTCGAGATGCAGCATGACCCGGTTCGGATCGGCCTCGCGCGCCAAGCTGACCGTCCGATAGCCGTCCAGGGCGGCGGCAGGCGCGACGGCCAGCGCGTGCGATTCCACGCCGCGCAAGGCCCAGCCGCCGCCCAGCCCCGCAAGCAGGATGAGGCTGCCGAAGGCGCAGCGCTGCACGAGCCGGCGCCGCGGCGCGCGGCGCGATTGCCGGCCGGCGGCAGCCGGCGGCGGCTCGGCGTACGCCAGCTTCACCATGCCCCGCAGGCTGCGCAGGTCGCAGACGCGCTGCATCAGCTCCGCATCCCCGCGCATCCGGGCGACGAGCTTTTCGCTCTCGGCGACGCCGAGTTCGCCGTCGATGAAGGCATGCAGGATTTCGTCCGAAACGGTCGGGTTCATTTCACTCTCCTCAGCTGCGGCTGTGCCGCAGGCTGCTGCATTGCGGTATCCAGCAAGCTTTTCAGGCGCGCGCGCGCACGCGACAGACGGCTCATCACCGTGCCGACCGGAATGTCCAGAATTCCGGCCACCTCGGCATAGCCGAATTCTTCCAGATCGACCAGCGTCAGCACCTGGCGCTGCCCCAGCGGCAGGCGCGCCACTGCGGCCCGCACGCAGGCAATCACCTGTTCGCGGTCGCAGCACGCCTCGGGCGACGCGGCGCCGGATTCGAGTTCGTCCTGCCAGTCTTCGACAGCGTCGAAATCGTGCCGGCGGCGCAGGTGATCGAGCCAGCAGCGATTCATGATCGCCACCATCCAGGCCTTCAGCGCCGCGTCGTCGCGCAGCTGGGCACGCCGCACCCAGGCTTTGGACAGCGTTTCCTGCACCAGATCGTCGGCCAGCGCCGCGTCGTGGCACCAGGCATAGGCGATGCGGTAGAGCACCGGACGCTGCGCCTCGATGCTGGGGCGGAACGGGCCAAACAGAAAACGGCTGATCATGGTCATGTCGATGTGACGCGGAGCATAGTCCGTTTATTCCAGAAAAATCCGCCTGCCGGAATGGAATAAGCGTGCCACTCCCCGCGTCTTCTTCACAGGCTTCGATAAAGCCGGTTTATTCAATATCAATCAGGAGACTCACCATGACACGCCCCTTCGCCCCGCTGCTGGCCGTTCTGCTGCTGGCAACCGCCCCCATGGCCCACGCCGTCCCGCCGGCCGAGGCTGCGGCCCCTGCCGCCGCCGCGGAAGAAAAGGTGGTTTATCACGTCAACGACAGCGAAAACGCGATGGTCGCCTTGCGCAACGTGCAGAACCACCTCAACGCCAGCAAGGACGCCCATATCGCCGTCGTCGCCCACGGCAAGGGCATCGATTTCCTGCTCGCCGGCGCGCAGGACAGGAACGGCAACCCATACGAGCCGGCAGTGCAGGAGCTGAAGGCCAAGGGCGTCGACTTCCGCGTCTGCAACAACACCCTGAAGAGCCGCAAGCTGGATGCCGGCGCGGTGATTCCCGAAGCCACCGTCGTGGCGTCCGGCGTCGCCGAAATCGGCCGCCTGCAGGCCAGGGAAGGCTACGTCTACCTCAAGCCCTGAAGACCCGGCCCACTCGCCAAAGCGCGCGTGAAATCATGGGCGCCAAGCCACGCCAGGCTTGGCGGCGGCCAACCGGCCGCTGTTTTATGCGCTGCGGATGAAATGCTCGCGGTAGTATTTCATTTCGTCGATCGATTCGTAGATGTCCGCCAGCGCTTCGTGTTTGCTCGCCTTCTTGAACCCTTCGCACAAACCCGGGCGCCAGCGTTTGGCGAGTTCCTTCAGCGTGCTGACATCCAGGTTGCGATAGTGGAAGAAGGCTTCCAGTTGCGGCATGTAGCGCGCCATGAAGCGGCGGTCCTGGCAAATGGAGTTGCCGCACATCGGCGAAGTCCTGGCCGGCACGTGCTGTTTCACGAACGCCAGCATCTGCGCCTCGGCCTCGGCCTCGGAAAGCGCGGAGGCCTTGACGCGGTCGATCAGTCCCGATTTGCCGTGCGTGCCCTTGTTCCAGTTGTCCATCGCATCCATCACTGCGTCGGGCTGGTGCACCACCAGCACCGGCCCTTCGGCCACGGTGTTGAGGTCGGCGTCGGTGACGACGATGGCGATCTCGATGATGCGGTCGGTGTCGGGCGACAGGCCGGTCATTTCCATGTCCAGCCAAAGCAGATGCGTGGGGTTCAAGGCCATCTCAGGGTTCCTTCAAAAAACAGGCCGCCATTCTCGCACACGACATGAACGGCGCTGGCGCAATTGCCGCCCGGTGACGATAATGTACGGAATAATCAATGAGGAGCCTCGATCATGAAAACCCTGACTGCCTTATTCTGTGGCGCGCTGCTGGCAAGCGGCGTGCATGCCGCGCCGCTTGCCAAGGCCGACCCCAGGACCGGCAAGAGCCTGCACGACAAGGCCTGCATCAGCTGCCACGCCAACATGTTCGGCGGCGACGGCAGCAAGATCTACACGCGCGCCGACCGCAAGGTCAAAACCGCGCAGCAACTTGCCGCCCGCATTTCCGCCTGCAACGCCAACACCGGCACCGGCTGGTTCCCGGAGGACGAGGCGCACGTCGCCGCCTACCTCAACCAGCAGTATTACAAATTCAAGTAAGGAACCCGTCATGACCACCGTCGTTGAAGAACTCGTCCGCAAGAAATGCGCGCCCTGCGAAGGCGGCGTCGCCCCCTTGACCGATGCGCAGATTGCGCCGCTGCTGAAGGGCCTGTCCGGCTGGCAGCGCGACGGCGAAAAAATCGCCAAGGAATACAAGTTCAAGGATCACTATCAGACACAGGCGTTCACCAACGCGGTGATGTGGGTATCGCACCGCGAAGACCACCATCCCTTCCTGCTGGTCGGCTACAACACCTGCCGCGTCGAATACTGGACACATGCAATCGGCGGCCTGTCGGAAAACGATTTCATCTGCGCAGCCAAGGTCGACGTGCTGTTCGACATCTGACGCATGGCCGTCCTGACTGGCCAGGTCGTCGCTGCGTTCAGCCGCCGCTTCATCGTTGCAACTGCGGCCGGCGAACTGCCTTGCCAGGTCAGGGGCCGCCATCTGCGCGCGGTGTGCGGCGACCGGGTCGAAGTCCGGCGCGACGGCGATGCCGGGGTGATCGAGGCGGTGCTGCCGCGCGCCAGCCTGCTCTACCGTTCTGACGCCTTCAAATCCAAGGCCATCGCCGCCAATGTGACCCAGCTTGCGGTGGTGGTGGCGGCACGGCCGAGTTTTTCGATGGAACTGGTGCAGCGCTGCGTCCTCGCCGCCGAAGACCAGGGCATCGCCAGTCTGCTCGTCCTCAACAAGGCCGACCTGCCGGAAACGCCGGCCGCACGCGCAAGGCTGGATCTGCTCACCCGCATCGGCTACCCGCTCGTCGCCCTGTCGGCGCTGTCCGACGTGGCGCCCCTGCAGCCCGCCCTGCACGGCCACACCACGCTCCTGATCGGGCAGTCCGGCATGGGCAAGTCGACCCTCATCAATGCACTGTTTCCGGGCGCCGATGCGGTGACTGCCGAATACTCCGAAGCGCTCGACAGCGGCCGCCACACGACCACCCACACCCGCCTGCGCCGGCTGGATGCCGTTTCCACGGTGATCGACTCGCCCGGCCTGCAGGAATTCGCCCTGCAGCACCTGGATGCCGGCGCCCTGGCGCACGCCTTCGTCGAATTCCGACCCTATCTCGGACAATGCCGTTTCCGCGACTGCAAGCACGAGACCGAGCCGGGCTGCCGGCTCCAGGAGGCCGCCGCCGCGGGCGAGATCGACCCGGCGCGGCTCCAGCTGTTCCGGACCCTGCGCCGCCTGCAGCAGAACGCCGCCCAGCGCCTATAAAACAGGCAGATCGGGAAAACAAGGAGATCGCCGTGAAATCTGTCCTGGCTTCGTTAATGCTGTTGTGGCTGGGCGTGATCGCGCCGGCGCAGGCGGCCGGCAAATGGGTGGCCACCCCCTACGCCCCTCCCAAGGTCATGTTCGAGTTCTACCTGGACGACCCGCAGAAAATCGGCAGCGCGCTGTACTGGGTGCGTTCGCTGATGAATCCGCTGCTGGAAGCGCCTTACAACTACTCGCCCGAAGACATGAACATCGTGGTGGTCATCCACGGCACCGAAGTCGTGACGGTGGCGACGAAGAACGAGGCGAAATATCAGGAAGCGGTCGAGCGCATGCGTTACTACGCCGACCTCGGTGTGTCGTTCAAGGTGTGTGGCCAGGCGGCCGAGGATTTCGGCTATGCGGTGGCGGACTTCCAGGATTTCATCGAAGTGGTGCCCAACGGCATCGTCGAGCTGGCGCACTGGCAACAGCAGGGCTATGCGCTGATCGTGCCGAAAATACTGGAGAAGACCATCGACATCGAGTCGATCCGCTAAGCGAGTCGAAGGGCCGCCTTACTCGGGCCAGTGCTTGATGTAGCGCTTCAGCAAGCTATTCTCGAAATTGGCTTCCTTGAGGCAGGCGCGCGCCACGTCGTGGAAGGAAATGATGCCAAGCAGCTTGTTGCCGTCGAAAATCGGCAGGTGGCCGATGTGCGATTTGGTCATCACGTCGCGTGCGTAATCCACCGAGTCGTCGGCATTGGCCACCACCGGTTCGGTCACCATGATGGTGCTGACTTCGGCATCCTTCAGGTTGCCGCCCTGTTTGAGCATGCCCTGCACCACGTCGCGCTCGGTCAGGAGCCCTACCATTTCGCCGTTTTTCAGCACCACCAGCGAACCCACCCCCAAGCCCACCAGCTTGGCGACGGCGCTGGAAACCGGATCGGTCGGCGCGATGCTGTGGATGTCGTCGCTTTTGAGCGTGAGGATTTCGCGAATCTGCATGGTGGTCTCCGGGTCGGCGTGATATAGGCCTAATGATAACAACGGCGGCGCGCGGCAGGCTACGGTCTGACCAGCGCAGCCTCAACCTGCCGGCGCTTTTCGGTGCCGGTCAGCACTTCCACCAGTGCCAGCGCAAAATCCATTGCCGTGCCGGGGCCGCGCGAGGTCAGCACCTTGCCGTCCTGCACCACGGCAGCGGCGCTGACGGTCACGCCGGGCAGCGCATCGAGAAAGCCGGGGTAGCTGGTCGCCTGCTTGCCGTCGAGTACGCCGGCTTCGGCCAGCACCATCGGCGCGGCGCAGATGGCGGCGGTGTATTTTCCGGCGGCCGCCATTTTTTTCAGCAGTGCCAGGATGCGCGCATCTTCCTTCAGATGCGCCGCGCCCGGCATGCCGCCCGGCAGCACCACCATGTCGTAGTCGTCCTGCAAGGCCACGTCCAGGCTTGCGTCGGGAACCAGCTGCACGCCGCGGCTGGCCTGGACGATGCCGGGCTTGAGGCCCGCCGTCACCACCTCGACGCCGGCGCGGCGCAGCAGATCGATGATCGTGACGGCTTCGAGCTCTTCGCAGCCGTCCGCCAGGGGAACCAGAACCTTGGCCATGCTCGCCTCCTGTGTCCGAGTTGAAATCCGCGACCGAATACTCAGTCGCGGAAATTCTGATACTGCAGGGGGAAATCGGCAATGCTCTTCTTCACCAGCGCGATGGCGTCCTGCAGCACGTCGCGCTTGGCACCCGACACGCGCACGCTGTCGCCCTGGATGCTGGCCTGCACCTTGAGCTTGCTGTCCTTGATGCATTTGACGATCTTCTTCGCCAGTTCGGTCTCCACGCCGGTCTTCACCGTCACGCTGCGCTTGACCTTGTTGCCCGAGACCTTTTCGACGCTGCCGATATCCAGGCATTTGACGTCGACGCCGCGCTTGGCGAGCTTCTGCGCCAGGATATCCTGCACCTGGTCGAGTTGGAATTCGGTATCGGCGTGCACCGTCAGCACGTAATCGGCCTGCTCGACGCGCGCGTCGGAGCCCTTGAAGTCGAAACGCGTGGACACTTCCTTGTTGACCTGGTCGACCGCGTTGCGCACTTCCTGCTTGTCGACCTCGGACACGATATCAAAACTCGGCATGCTCGCTCCTTAACCCGGATTGATTAAACATCGGGGTTCATATCCATTACAAACGACTGCACCGGCAGCCCCGATTCGTCGTGGAACTCGGCTGCCGCCATCACCCCCAGCCGCGCCACCGCTTCGGCGTCGAGCGAGGGCGCGCGATACGCCGCGTACATCGCCCCCAGCGCATACGGGCTACCGCTGCCGTAGGCGTAAAACTTCGAGAACGCCTGCACCGTGCGGTGCGCCGCCACGCCGAAAATCCCGTGCGGATTGGCGATCAGCACGTCCATGCGGCTGGACTCCAGATCCTCCTCCTTGTCCTCGCCGGCCTGCAGGTAGTAGTGCTCCTTGAGGGCGCCGTGCAGGGTGTTCCACACGCTGAAGATGCTGGCCACCAAGTCCAGCTGCGGCGGCTCGTCCAGCGAGGCGAAATAGTCCGCCAGGATCAGCTTGAAGGTGGCCGACCCGGTGATCGCGACGTAGCTGTCGCCGACGCGGATGATCTTCTCGTGGTTCGCCACGTAGTCGGCGGATTCCTTGCCGCCGCCCCACTTCGTCAGCGTGTCGGCCGCGATCGCGATGCGGCCTTCCTTCCTGACGACGGTGACGGTGGTCATGGCAAGTCTCAACCGAAATGGCAGACGTAGTGATACGGCTCGCCCGAGACTTCGATGTCGAAGCTGGAGTTGCCCGGCACCTCGAACGACTGCCCGGCGCCGTAGGTCTTCCACCCGCTCTCGCCGGCCAGCTTGACGCGGCAGGAACCCGCCACCGTTTCCATGATCTCCGGCGCACCGGTATTGAAGGTGAGCGTGGCCGGCAGGATCACGCCGACCGATTTTTTGCTGCCGTCGGCGAATTGCACGGTGTGCGAGACGCACTTGCCGTCGAAATAGACGTTGGCCTGCTTGATGACCGCGACATTGTCGAACTGGGGCATGCTCATTTTCTCCGTGCGTCGAGTTTCGCTGCGATCCGCATGCGCAGCGCGTTGAGCTTGATAAAGCCGCCTGCGTCCTTCTGGTCGTAGGCGCCGGCGTCGTCCTCGAAAGTGGCGATGGTGGAGTCGAACAGCGAGTCGGTCTTCGAATCGCGGCCGGCGACGATGACGTTGCCCTTGTAGAGCTTGAGGCGCACGCTGCCGTTGACGTGCTGCTGGGTGTGGTCGATCAGCGTCTGCAGCGCCACCCGCTCGGGCGCCCACCAGTAGCCGTTGTAGATCAGGCTGGCGTAGCGCGGCATCAGGTCGTCCTTCAGGTGCGCGACCTCGCGGTCGAGCGTGATCGACTCGATGGCGCGGTGGGCCTTCAGCAGGATGGTGCCGCCGGGGGTTTCGTAGCAGCCGCGCGATTTCATGCCGACGTAGCGGTTTTCCACCAGGTCGAGGCGGCCGATGCCGTGCTTGCCGCCGAGTTCGTTGAGCTTCGCCAGCACTTCGTGCGCGCGCATGCTCTGGCCGTCGATCGCGACGACGTCGCCTTTCGCGTAGGTCAGTTCGATGTACTCGGCCGCATCCGGCGCCTTCTCCGGCGACACGGTCCAGCGCCACATGTCCTCCTCGGCCTCGGCGTTGGGGTCTTCCAGGTGGCGGCCTTCGTAGGAAATGTGCAGCAGGTTGGCATCCATCGAATACGGCGAGCCGCCCTGGCGGTGCTTCATGTCGATGGGGATGCCGTGGGTTTCGGCGTAGGCGAGCAGCTTCTCGCGCGAAAGCAGATCCCACTCGCGCCACGGCGCGATCACCTTGACGTCGGGCTTCAGCGCGTAGGCGCCGAGTTCGAAACGAACCTGGTCGTTGCCCTTGCCGGTGGCGCCGTGGCAGATGGCGTCGGCGCCGGTTTCGTTGACGATTTCGATCAGGCGCTTGGCGATCAGCGGGCGCGCGATCGAGGTGCCGAGCAGGTATTCGCCTTCGTAGACGGTGTTGGCGCGAAACATCGGGAAGACGAAGTCGCGCACGAATTCCTCGCGCAGGTCATCAATGTAGATCTGCTCCGGCTTGATGCCGAACTTCAGCGCCTTCTGCCGCGCCGGATCGAGTTCCTCGCCCTGGCCGAGGTCGGCGGTAAAGGTCACCACCTCGCATTGATAGGTGTCCTGCAGCCATTTCAGGATGACCGAGGTGTCGAGGCCGCCGGAATAGGCCAGTACTACTTTCTTGATGTCGCTCATGGGTTCGATTTATCAGTGGGTGGAGCCGGATGTATTCTTGTCGACGATCTCGACCTGGCCGGGGAAGCCGCCGATCTTCAGGATGTCGAGGTTGGTGGCGAGGCTGGCCTTCTCGATCTCGATGCCGACCACGCGGCCGTCCTCCGACAGGTTGAGCACGATGCCCGCGTGCGCTTCCCACGCCTGGGCGGGGTTCTCGGGGCTGATTTCGACATAGAGCGAGTCCATGTCCTTGAAGTAGGCGATGTTCATTTCTAGGGGCCAGGAGTTAGGGGCGGGGAGTCAGGGTCAAGGTGTCAGCTTTCGACCTTGCCGAGCAGCAGGTATTCCATCAGGGCTTTCTGCACGTGCAGGCGGTTCTCCGCCTCGTCCCACACCACCGACTGCGGGCCGTCGATCACCGCGGCGGTGACCTCCTCGCCGCGGTGCGCCGGCAGGCAGTGCATGAAGACGGCATCGGATTTCGCCACCGCCATCATGTCGGCGTCCACCTGCCAGTCGGCGAAGGCCTTCAGGCGTTCCTCGTTCTCGGCCTCCCAGCCCATGCTGGTCCACACGTCGGTGGTCACCAGATCGGCGCCGCGGCAGGCATCCATCGGGTCGGCAAAACTCTCGAAGTGGTCGGTGCCGTACAGATTGGCGCGTTCCGACTCGACCTCGTAGCCCGGCGGGGTCGACACGTGCACGTTGAAACCGAGCACCTCGGCAGCCTGCAGCCAGGTGTTGCACATGTTGTTGGAGTCGCCGATCCACGCCACGGTCTTGCCCTGGATCGAACCGCGATGCTCGATGAAGGTGAAGATGTCGGCGAGGATCTGGCACGGGTGGTATTCGTTGGTCAGCCCGTTGATCACCGGCACGCGCGAGTGCGCGGCGAAGCGCTCGATGATGTCCTGCTCGAAGGTGCGGATCATCACCAGATCGACCATGCGCGAAATGACCTCGCCGGCGTCCTCCACCGGCTCGCCGCGCCCGAGCTGGGTGTCGCGCGTGTTGAGGTAGATCGCCGAGCCGCCGAGCTGGTGCATGCCTGCCTCGAACGAGAGCCGGGTGCGGGTCGAGCTCTTCTCGAAAATCATCGCCAGCGTGCGGTCAACCAGTGGATGGTAGGGCTGGTAGCGCTTGAACCGAGATTTGATCAGACGCGCGCGCTCGAACAGGTACAGATGTTCGTCGCGCGTGAAATCCTTGAATTGCAGAAAATGCTTGAGCATCACGCCGCCTGCCGCAGGTAGTTCCTGACGATGCCGGACACCGCCGCGACCAGCGCATCGACCTCGGCGGCGCCGTAAATCAGCGGCGGCACCAGGCGGATGACCGTATCGGCGGTGACGTTGATCAGCACGCCGGCGTCGCGCGCCACGCCGACCAACTCGCCGCAGGGGCGGTCGAGCTCGATGCCGATCATCAGGCCCTCGCCGCGGATATCGACCACGCCGCGCACGCCGGTCAGCGCCTGCCGCAGCCCGCTGCGGATGTCCTCGCCGCGCACGCGCGCGTTGTCGATCAGCTTCTCTTCCTCGATCGCATCGAGTGTCGCCAGTGCCGCCGCGCACGCCAGCGGATTGCCACCGAAGGTGGAGCCATGATTGCCCGGCTGGAAAACGTCGGCTGCCGCGCCGCGCGCCAGGCAGGCGCCGATCGGCACGCCCGAGCCGAGCCCCTTGGCCAGCGCAATCACGTCCGGCAGCACGCCCGAATGCTGGAAGCCGAACCAGGTGCCGGTACGGCCGACGCCGGTCTGCACTTCGTCCAGCATCAGCAGCCAGCCGTGGGCGTCGCAAATCTGCCGCAATTCGGCGAGGTATTCCGACGGTAGCACGTTGATGCCGCCCTCGCCCTGCACCACTTCGAGCAGCACCGCGACCACGCTCTTGTTGTGCTCGGCGACATGGCGGATGGCGTCCAGATCGTTGAACGGCACCCGCGCGAAGCCCGTCAGCAGCGGCTCGAATCCGGCCTGGATCTTGCGGCTTCCGGTCGCGGTCAGCGTCGCCATGGTGCGGCCGTGGAACGCCTTTTCCATCACGATGATGGTCGGCACCTCGATCCCCTTGCCATGGCCGTACAAGCGCGCCAGCTTGATTGCCGCCTCGTTGGCTTCGCAGCCCGAGTTGCAGAAAAAAGCCTTGTCCATGCCCGACAGTTCGCACAGGCGGTCGGCCAGTTCTTCCTGCCGCAGCACGCGATACAGGTTGGACGAATGGATCAGCGTCGCAGCCTGGTCGGCAACCGCCTTCACCAGTTTTGGATGGGCATGCCCCAGCCCGTTCACCGCCACGCCGGCGACCGCATCGAGATAGCGCTTGCCCGCCTCATCCCACAGATAGGCGCCCTCGCCGCGCACGAACGCAACCGGCTGGCGCGCATAGGTGTTCATCAAATGTGTTGTCATGGCAGTCCTCAACCAGGCTGTCAAAGTAGCTGTTCTTGAAATAGAAAACGGCGGCCTAGGCCGCCGTGCTTGTCATGCAGCGCCTTGATTATAGGCTGAAAAGCGCCGAGTGAGACATCCCGGTCGCCATGAAGAACAGCATCGGAATCGACAGCATGGTGTTGCTGCGCGACGCCAGAAAGGCGACGCGGCGCGCCGTGTTCTTCTCGTCGTCGGTCGCCGGCACCATCCCCAGAATCTTCTTCTGGTTCGGCCAGATCAGCACCCACACGTTGAACAGCATGATGGTGCCGAGCCAGGCGCCGATGCCAATCGGCCCCATGCCGTTGCGCAGCAGGAAGGCATCGACGAAATGCGGGCCCAGCAAGGCTGCGCCAGCAATCCAGGTCACCACGGCGGCCCAGCGGAAGAACAGCAGGGCGCGTGGCGCGACGTGCTTGGTGATGCCTGCGGCGGTGCCGTCGGCGCCGGCATTTTTCAGTGCCGCCACCTGCACGAAGTTGAAGTAATACAGCAGGCCAATCCACATCACACCCGCCATGAAGTGGATCCAGCGGGCCAGTGCAGAAACAATATCGATGTTTTCCATCAGCGCGCCCCTAGCTCAAAAAATTCCTGGCAAAGACAAACAGCACAGCCGTGAGCACGACGCCCGCGATGACAGTGCCCCACAGCGAATCCAGCGGGTTTTTCATGATTCTCCCCCTCCATTGAATAGTTGACCGTTTTGCTCGGAAAAGCCGGCGCCAGTATCTTCAAAATGTCGCCATCGCGCAAGCGCCGCCCCCTGCCCCCCTCCGACTGCGTGCTAAAATCCGCCAACTCCTTCAGCCGCCCGCCCACTCATGGATGACGCCTCCGCCAACGCCCCCTTCATCATTCGCGGCATCACCGCCAAGGGCAGCCGGTTTCGGCCGAGCGACTGGGCCGATCGCCTGGCAGGCGCCTTCGCGGTGATCGACCCCAACAACCGCACCAATTATTCGCCATACGTGCAACCCACTACGCTGGACGGCATCCGTTGCGTGGTGGTGGACAAAAAACTCAAAAGTGCCGATCCCAACGCCTACCGTTTTTTGCAAACCTTCGCCAGCAGCAACGAATTGCTGACCGAAAACGCCGACTGAACCGGCCGTATCCGGAAATAAAAAAACGCCGCAGATGCGGCGTTTTTACTGCACGGCACCTGGCGCTCAGGCCATGCTCTTGACTGCCAGAGACAGGCGGCTCTTATGGCGTGCGGCCTTGTTCTTGTGGACGATCTGCTTGTCGGCGATGCTGTCGATCACGCTCATGGAAGCCTGAAAAACCTGCTGGGCGACGGCCTTGTCGCCGGCTTCGATGGCTTTACGCACTTTCTTGATCGCGGTGCGCAATTCCGAGCGCTGGCTCATGTTGCTGTCGCGCTGCGCGCTGGCTTGACGTGCGCGCTTGCGCGCCTGGGCGGAGTTCGCCATGTATTCTGCTCCTGTAAGCCCCGCACCCCAAGGGCAGGACAAATTAATCTATGCGCCCCGCCGTACTGACGGGGCAAATTCAATCTGCAGCGCCCTTTTTTAGACGGGGCAGATCCACCAAAGCCCGCGATTGTACGGGAAACCGCGGCCACAAATCAAGCGGTTTCGTACGCAACCGCAATCGACGCGCTTATAAGCAATTGCAGTTGCAGTTGGCGCGCCCGGCCCGCACAATGCGCGCAAAACGCCGCCATCCATGAATCTCCTCAAAGCCCTCGCTGCGGTCAGCAGCATGACCCTGCTCTCCCGCATACTGGGATTCGTGCGCGACACCCTCATCGCCCGCGTGTTCGGTGCCGGGCTCCTGTCCGACGCTTTCTTCGTCGCCTTCAAAATCCCCAACCTGCTGCGGCGCCTGTTTGCCGAAGGCGCCTTCTCACAGGCGTTTGTGCCAATCCTCGCGGAATACAAGAGCCGCCAGGGCCATGACGCCACCCAGACCCTGGTCAATCAGGTTGCCACCGCGCTGACACTGGTGCTGGTCGTGGTTGCTCTACTGGGCATTGTGGGCGCGCCGTGGGTGGCCTATGTCAGCGCGCCGGGATTTCGTGCCGAACCGGAAAAATTCGCCCTCACCGTCACCCTGCTGCGCATCACGTTTCCCTACATCATCTTCATTTCGCTGGTGGCCCTGGCGGCAGGCATTCTCAATACCTTCAGCAAGTTTTCAGTGCCTGCGTTTGCACCGGTGCTGCTGAATCTGTCCATGATCGCCGCGACCCTGTGGCTGGCGCCGTATTTCGACCCGCCGGTGCTGGCACTGGGCTGGGGCGTGGCACTGGGCGGGGTGCTGCAACTGGCGTGGATGCTGCCGCACCTGTTGAAGATCCGCATGCTGCCGCGCCCAACCCGGCGTTTCGACGACCCCGGCCTCAAGCGCGTGCTGAAATTGATGGCGCCCGCCACGCTGGGCGTCTCGGTCGCGCAGATCAGCCTCTTGATCAACACCGTCTTCGCCTCGTTTCTCGCCACCGGCAGCGTGTCGTGGCTGTATTACGCCGACCGCCTGATGGAGTTTCCCACCGGCATGCTGGGGGTGGCATTGGGCACCATTCTGCTGCCCAGCCTGGCCAAGCATTACGCCGACGACTCGCCGGCCGAATATTCCAAACTGCTCGACTGGGGTTTGCGGCTCACGCTGCTGCTTGCGCTGCCCTCTGCCGCCGCGCTGGCGGTGCTGGCAGTGCCGCTCATCACCACGCTGTTTCATTACGGCGCCTTCACCGCGAACGACGTGGGCATGACACAGCAGGCGCTGATCGCCTACAGTCTGGGACTGGTCGGACTGATCCTGGTCAAGGTGCTGGCGCCCGGATTCTACGCACGGCAGAACATCCGCACCCCGGTCAAGGTCGCCGTCTTCACTCTCGTCGCCACCCAGTTGATGAACCTCGCTTTCATCGGCCCGCTCGGCCACGCCGGGCTGGCGCTGGCCATCGGCCTGGGCGCCTGTCTCAACGCCGGACTACTGCTGCATCTGCTGAAAAAGCAGCAGGTTTACCAGCCGCAGCCGGGCTGGACCGGCTACTTCCTGCGCGTGCTGGCGGCGGTTGCGCTGATGGCGGCGATGCTGTTCTACACCATGGGTGAAGCGCAGTGGTGGCTGGCGGCCGGCTTCCTCGACCGACTGGTGCGGCTGTCGCTGCTGGTCGGCGGCGGGATCGCGCTGTATTTTGCCGCGCTGGGGCTGATGGGCTTCCGCCCGCGGCAGTTCGCGCGGCGGGCGGCGAATTAACGGGCCGCTTAATCAGCTAGAATTAGCCCTTTTCGCGCCGATTCGCCCTACGCATCACGCGTGGCCTGCCAAGCTGTGTGCTGAGCTTCGAACCGCATCCGCGTGAGTTTTTTGCGCCCGAGCAGGCGCCTGCGCGCCTGTCCAGCCTGCGTGAAAAGGCCGAATGCCTGCAGCAGCTTGGCATTGACCGCTTGCACGTGTTCCGTTTCGACCGCGCATTCTCTGCACTGACTGCCGAGGCCTTCATCGAACAGGTGCTGGGCCGCACCCTGCAGGCGCGCTACGTGCTGGTAGGCGACGACTTTCGCTATGGTGCAAAACGCGCGGGCGACTTCGCACTGCTCGAAAGCCTTGGCCAGCCGCTCGGTTTCGACGCCGAATTTCTGCCGACGGTCGAAATCGCCGGCGAGCGCGCCTCGTCCACCGCGGTGCGCAACGCGCTGTCCGCGGGCGAACTGGAGCATGCCACGCGCCTGCTGGGCAGGCCCTACAGCATTTCGGGACGCGTGGTGCACGGCGACAAGCTGGGGCGCGACATCGGCTTTCCCACCGCCAACATCCAGCTCCGGCACAACCGGCCGCCGCTGATGGGTATCTTCGCGGTGGAACTGTATGGCCTCAACGGCGCTCCGCTGGCGGGGGTGGCGAGCCTGGGCAAGCGGCCCACCGTCAAAAGCCCGGATGCCGTGCCCGTGCTCGAAGTGCATCTGTTCGATTTCAATGCCGACATTTACGGCCGTCGCGTGCGCGTGAGCTTTCTCCACAAGCTGCGCGACGAAGAGAAATATCCCGACCTCGACAGCCTCGTCGCGCAGATCAAGCGCGATGTCGACAACGCCAAACACTATCTGGCCAAGATTTAAACAGAACCGCGCCATGCCTGACTATAAAAGCACCCTCAACCTGCCCGACACCCCCTTCCCGATGCGCGGCGACCTCGCCAGGCGCGAACCCGGCTGGGTCAAAAGCTGGCAGGATAAAAAGCGCTACGAAGCCATCCGCAAGGCCGCGGCCGGCCGGCCGAAATTCATCCTGCACGACGGCCCGCCCTACGCCAACGGTGACATCCACATCGGCCACGCGGTGAACAAGATTCTCAAGGACATCATCGTCAAGGCGAAGACCCTCTCCGGCTTCGACGCGCCCTACGTGCCGGGCTGGGACTGCCACGGCCTGCCGATCGAACTGCAGGTGGAAAAAACCCACGGCAAGGACATTCCCCCGTCGCAGTTCCGCGACCTGTGCCGCGAATACGCGACGACGCAGATCGAACGGCAGAAGGCCGACTTCATCCGCCTCGGCGTGCTGGGCGACTGGGCGAACCCTTATCGCACGATGGATTTCCAGTTCGAGGCCGACACCCTGCGCGTGCTGGGGCAGATCCAGCAGGCGGGCTATCTCTATCAGGGCGCCAAGCCGGTGCACTGGTGCGTCGACTGCGGCTCGGCGCTCGCGGAAGCCGAAGTCGAATACGAGGACAAGACCTCGCCGGCGATCGACGTCGGCTTCGCCGTGGCCGACCACGCCGACCTCGCCAAACGCTTCGACATCGCGGCGATCGACGAGACTGTCCAGATCATCATCTGGACCACCACGCCGTGGACGCTGCCGGCCAACCAGGCAGTGGCGCTGCATCCCGAGTTCCAGTACGCGCTGGTGCGCACCAGCAAAGGCCTGCTGATCCTCGCCGACAGCCTGCACGAGGCGGCGCTGACGCGCTACGGTTTGAGCGAAGGCGCCGAAGTCGTCGCCCACACCACCGGCCAGGCGCTCGAAGGCGTGCTGCTGTGGCATCCCTTCCAGGAACGCCAGGTGCCGGTCATCGTCGGCGACCATGTGACCGCCGACGCCGGCACCGGCGCGGTGCACACCGCGCCCGGCCACGGCCTCGACGACTACGTGGTGGGCAGCCGCTATGGCTTGAAAGTGGACAATCCGGTGGGCGACGACGGCCGTTTCTACGCCAGCGTGCCGCTGGTCGGCGGCATGAGCATCTGGCAGGCGAATCCGTTGATTCTGGAAACGCTGGAAGCCAGCGGCAACCTGCTGGCGCACGAGAAGCTCTTGCATAGCTATCCGCACTGCTGGCGCCACAAGACGCCGATCATTTTCCGCGCGACCCGGCAGTGGTTCATCGGCATGGACGCGAGGGGCCAGGGATCGGGGATCAGGGATCAGGGAACCCTGCGCGAGCAGGCGATGGCGGCGGTCGACGCGACGCAGTTCTTCCCCTCGTGGGGCCGCGCGCGGCTGGAGGCGATGATCAAAAACCGCCCCGACTGGTGCGTCTCGCGCCAGCGCAACTGGGGCGTGCCGATGCCCTTTTTCACCCACAAGGAAACCGGCGAGCTGCATCCGCGCACGGCGGAACTGCTGGAAACCGTGGCGCGGCGCGTCGAAGCAGCCGGCATCGAAGCCTGGTTCGCGCTCGACCCGGCCGAGCTGCTGGGCGACGACGCCGCGCATTACGACAAGACCGGCCACACGCTCGACGTCTGGTTCGATTCCGGCGTCACCCACGCCTGCGTGCTGAAGCGCCGCCCCGAGCTTGCGCGAGCCGAGCCCAATCAACCCAGTGCCGACCTCTATCTGGAAGGCTCGGACCAGCATCGCGGCTGGTTCCAGTCGTCGCTCCTCACCGGCTGCGCCACCGACGGTCGCGCCCCCTATAAAGCGCTGCTCACGCATGGCTTCGTGGTCGACGGAAAAGGCCACAAGATGAGCAAGTCGAAGGGCAACGTCGTGTCGCCGCAGAAGGTGATGGACCAGTTCGGCGCCGACATCCTGCGGCTGTGGGTGGCGACCACCGACTATTCCGGCGAGCTCACCATCTCCGACGAGATCCTCAAGCGCGTGGTGGAAAGCTACCGTCGGATTCGCAATACCCTGAAATTCCTGCTCGCCAACCTGTCCGACTTCGACCCCGAGGCGCACGCGCTGCCGGTGGCGGACTGGCTGGAAATCGACCGCTACGCGCTGGCAATGACGCGCCAGCTGCAGGGCGAACTGCAAACGCACTACGACGCCTACGAATTCCACTTCATCGTGCAGAAGCTGCAGGGTTTCTGCTCGGAAGACCTCGGCGGCTTCTACCTCGACATCCTGAAGGACCGCCTCTACACCAGCGGCGCCGACAGCCGCGCGCGGCGCGCGGCGCAGAATGCGCTCTATCACCTGGCGCATGCGCTGGTGCGCTGGATGGCGCCGATTCTGTCGTTCACCGGCGAGGAAGTGTGGACGCAACTGGCGGGTGAGGACAGCTCGGTGTTCCTGCATGTCTGGCACGAACTTCCGGCGCAGGCCGGCGAGGCCGACCTGCTCGAGCGCTGGGCCCGCATCCGCGCAGTGCGCGCCGAAGTGCAGAAGGAGCTCGAGACCGTGCGCGCCGCCGGCGGCATCGGCTCCTCGCTGCAGGCCGAAGTCATCCTGCATGCCCGCCCCGAAACCCAGGCCCTGCTGGCGCCGCTGGGCGACGACCTGCGCTTCGTGCTGATCACCTCGCAGGCCCGCATCGTTGCGGCAGAAGAAGAACGCATCGCCGTCACGCCGAGCGCAGCGAAGAAATGCGAGCGCTGCTGGCACTACCGCGACGACGTCGACGCGCACCCCGACCACCCCGGCCTGTGCGGGCGCTGCGTGAGCAATCTTCATGGCGCAGGCGAGGCGCGCAGCCATGCTTGATCTGCTGAACCCTGCAATGCGCAAATGGCTGGGCATTGCCTTCGCCGTCATCATCGCCGACCACCTGACCAAATGGTGGGTGTCGTCCACGCTCGATTATCAGGAATTGATACCGGTGCTGCCGTTCTTTTCGCTGGTGCGAGTGCACAACACCGGCGCGGCGTTCAGCTTCCTCGCCGACGCCGGCGGCTGGCAACGCTGGTTCTTCATCACGGTAGGCGTCGTCGCCACCGTGATCATCGTGCGCCTGCTGAAGCGCCACGCGCACGAACCGCGGCTGGCATTTTCCCTGGCACTGGTGCTCGGCGGCGCGCTCGGCAATGTGATCGACCGCGTAGTGCTGGGACATGTGGTGGATTTCCTGTATTTCCACTATCGCGGCTTTGCCTGGCCGGCGTTCAACGTGGCTGATTCCGCCATCAGCATCGGCGCCGCCCTGCTGATCTGGGACAGCCTGCGCGGCAAGCCTGCCGCAGCGGGCCAGCCATGACCGTGCGCAGCGTCGCCCCCGGCGACACCCTCCAGCTCCGCTACGCGCTGCGCCCGCACGGCGGCGATGATCTCATCTCCAACTTCGACGATGCCGAACCGGACACCGTGACGCTCGGCGACGGCACCCTGGCGCCGATGCTGGAGCAATGGCTGATCGACCTGGTTCCCGGCGAGCGCCACGTGTTCCTGCTCGATCCCTGGCAGGCCTTCGGCGAAAGCCAGCCCGAACTGATCCAGACCCTGCCCAAAACCGATCTGCCGGTGGATACGGCATTCGAAGTCGATCAACTGGTCGAATTCGCCATGCCCAACGGCCAGACCCTGGCCGGCCACATCCTCGAAATCGGCGACACGGCGGTGAAGGTCGACTTCAACCATCCACTCGCCGATCTGGCGGTTGAGTTTGAAGTGGAAATCGTACGCATTCTGTAACGTCTGTCCGCGAGAACCCGTGCCTGTGCCATGACTGAAACGAGTCAGGCTCGGGGCACTGACTTATGCTAAGGTAATACTTGTACATACCCACTGGAGCGCGCCATGACTGCGACATCCATTCGCCCCGTAGTGATCAAAATCGACGAAGACACCCGAAATCGCGTCAAGCGCCTTGCCGACGCACGCCAACGCAGTTCGCACTGGTTGATGCTGGAAGCCATCCGCCAGTATGTCGAACGTGAAGAAAAGCGCGAGGCCTTCCGGCAGGACGGCATCAACGCGTGGAATGAATATCAGAAAACCGGTCTGCACGTAAGCCTGGAAGAAGCGGATGCCTGGCTTGCCCAGCTTGAAGCAGGTAAAGACGTGGAACCGCCTGAATGCCACGTCTGATTTGGGCGCCTTCCGCCCTGCTTGATGTTCAGCGTGCCTACCGTTTTCTGGCCAGCAAGAATATGGATGCTGCCAGTCAGGCCGTGAAAGCAATTCGCGCCGGCGTCAAGATCATTGCGCGGCACCCGGAAATCGGGCGGCCCGCCGAGGACTTTGAACCGGAGTGCCGGGAGTGGCCGATCGGCTTTGGCGACAGCGGCTACGTCGTGCTGTACCGCCATGACGGTGAACTCGTCACCGTGCTTGCACTGCAGCACCAGAAAGAAGTTTCTTTTTAATCCTACCTCCATGACCCCCACCATTCTTCTCGCCAACCCGCGCGGTTTCTGCGCCGGCGTCGACCGCGCCATCGCCATCGTCGAGCGCGCGCTGGAAAAATTCGGCGCGCCGATCTACGTGCGCCACGAAGTCGTCCACAACACCTTCGTCGTCAACGACCTCAAGGCCAAGGGCGCGATCTTCGTCGAGGAACTCGACGAAGTGCCTGCCGGCGCCACCGTCATCTTCAGCGCGCACGGCGTGTCACAGGCGGTGCGCGCCGAGGCCGAGGCACGCGGACTCAACGTGTTCGACGCCACCTGCCCGCTGGTCACCAAGGTCCACGTCGAGGTCAGCAAGATGCGCGACAAGGGACTGGAAATCGTAATGATCGGCCACAAGGGACACCCCGAAGTCGAGGGCACGCTGGGCCAGTCGGAAAGCGGCATGTATCTGGTCGAAACCCCGGAGGATGTCGCCAGCCTGCAGGCGACCGACTCCGACAAACTCGCCTACGTCACCCAGACCACGCTGTCGGTCGACGACGCCGCGCGCGTCGTCGACGCCCTGCGCGTACGTTTCCCCAACATCACCGGGCCGAAGAAGGACGACATCTGCTACGCCACGCAGAACCGGCAGGATGCGGTCAAGGCGCTGGCGCCGCAATGCGACGTGGTGATCGTGGTGGGGTCGCCGACCAGCTCCAACTCCAACCGGCTGAGGGAAGTCGCAGAGAACCTGGGAGTGCCCGCGTATATGGTGGACAACGCGTCGGAAATCGATCCGCAATGGGTGGCCGGAAAGAACAGGGTTGGACTTACCGCCGGCGCCTCGGCACCGGAAATTCTGGTGCGCGCTGTTATCGATCGGCTGAATCAATTGGGTATCGGCACCATAACGAACCTCGATGGCGCTCAAGAGAGGATTGCGTTCGCCTTGCCGAAAGGCCTAGGGGTTTGACCTCAGATTGCCGCAGTCCGATCATCGACGCATCCAAACCTTGGTATCCTGCCTGATACCACAGTTCAAAAACATGCGCCCAACAAGACTTTCACAATGGGCGGCAAGGCGTGCATCCGTGACATGCGCGTCACAGTGGGTATGGCTGTCAGCCAAATCGGTGCGGGACATAGCATCGATGAAATTCTCGCCGATATCCTTACCTCGAACGCAAGGACATCATGCAGGCACTTCGCTACGCAGCATGGCAAGATACGCGGGCTGCGTATGCATCCATCGATGCCAAAAGCTTCAGCAGCCCACTGCTTAACGCAGGCGGTGCGCCTTGAGGCCGAAGCGTGCGGCCTCAATGTGTTCGACGCCACCCGATCATGGACAGGATGCGAGTGTGATCTTTGCGGTGCGCGGCCTGCCGGTACTGCTGATGACGACCTGCCTTCCGCTTCCCGAGCCGTCCGACTCACTGCACAAAGTCAGCGTTCCGGCCTGGAAGGCCCCAGAGGTAAGCTTGCTCGCGCCACTGGGTGTGTAGGAAATGTATTTGGAAACAAAGGTGTTGCCGGTGAACCTAAGTCCGGTCTGAAAAGCCTGTCTGGCCTGGATTATCGTTTCGCCCGAATCCACCACTGCATTGTTGTTGGCGTCATGAAACACCAGCCACCCCTGGTGCCAGCCACCACTGGCGGCACAGGATGTTCCCGTTGCCGACGTGCATACCACCACGCGCGAACTGCGTTTGATTGCCTCGCTGCGCGCCAGATGCAAGGAAGAAAGCAGCTCATTGGCGGCACTCGTCAATTGGCTGTTACGCGTGAAAGCAGCAAAGCTGGGAATACCAATCCCCAGCAGGATTGCGGAAACAGCCAGCACAACCATCAATTCCAGCAACGTTGTACCCGACTGTTTCATATCGCCCCTTGTTCACTCATGATTCGCAGAGTGACACTTCGGGCTGAGACGGGCTATACAACTTTAGTTGTAGGCTCGCCAAAAAAACTCATAATCATTTGAATTAAAACGACAATAAAAAACATGCTTTGGAGCGTCAAGCTATTATTCGAGTACGTACACCTAAGCTGCCGGACGAAATTCCATTCAGGGACATGTACTAGCGCTAGCGACTTTCGTCACGCCTGGTCTTCCGGTTAGGCTAACGGTGATAGTTCTTTTCGATGTACCGATCGTCGGGGTGGCGCGGCAAAGGGTCAGATTGGCGGGGGTTGCTCCGACACCGGTCGGCTGGAAAACGATGCTGGTTGCATCCCCCGAAAGCAAGAATCCATTAGGCAACGCGGCCTGCGTGTAAATTACCGAGCCCCCAGCCAGAACCACCCAGCCATCTTTCCAGGCGCCGGTACAACTGCTGCCGTTTGACGAGGCGCACAGCGTCGCTGTCGCATTGCGCTTAATCGCCTCGCTGCGCGCCAGATGCGCGCTGGCCACAAAATTGTTGGCAAGCGTATTGAGCTTGCTACTCAGCGCGGCATTCTGAAAAGAGGGAATCGCTAGAGTCGCCAGGATAGCAGCGATAGCAATCGTCACTAAAAGCTCAACCAAAGTAAAACCACGCATCATCATGAACCTGCGACTCACCTTCACCGTGAATCCAATGCGAGCTTCCCGAGAGCTTTCGTGGCGATAGTTCATTTCTGGATATACCAATAGACGCGTTCCTTATTGCCGGTCACGCCACTTCCGCTCGTCTTTAATTTCACTTCGACTGGTGATTCCGGGCTGGCGCCAATAATGAAAGGCACCGTCATGGGCTGTCCGGTCGCAGGATTGGTCACCGTCACCATACCCGATACCGGAGAGGGTGGTAGTCCTCCACCTGAGACTTGCGCATAACGGCTGCCAGCCTGACCAACCGGCGACGCATCCAGGTAATTGATGTTGTAAACCTGAGCTATTCCAAGGGACGAGGTGCAAGCATTCGCGTCGGGTACTGTAGGAATATGCGTACTGAATGTCACCTCACCAAATACGACAACAGCGGAGGTCACCACTTGCTCCTTATTGCTGAAGGTTAAATACCAGCCCTTCTTGGCATCGAGGTCAGCCGCTGAAGGATTGCCCCCGTCATTGCTGATCCCGAGCAAAGAATCCTGGCACAGAAAATCCCCCCCGCAAATGGTCGACTCACTAGAAAGCCAAGTGTTATCCGAAGGTTTGTCTTTCAGCATGAAAAAAGCATTGTTCACGCTGGTTGTCGCAGTATTCGAATTGAGTGGATGCTCACGATCTCCTGACCCCATCAGCACCGCATTGAATGTGGGGGCGACCACTACCTCAGGTCCGAACAAAAACTTACGGTTGGAGGCTCCCCCCACACAGCCCGACGGCGTGCTGCAGTCGAGCGAAGCGATCTGGGTGAATGCCCAGTTGGCGGGCGACTCCGTACCGAAGGTAATCCGATAAACGTTACCTCCCGTATCGGTCAAATAAGCGTATTCCGCCAACCCGGTTGATGCGTTTGGCACTACGGTGACGTCGCCCACCACACTGCGCAAAATAGTTCCATCGGCGCCACCGCCGCCAAAGGTTCTCAAAAGGCTGCCGGTTTGCGCGTCCATCACATAGACCCGATTTCCCTTTGGCGAAGTGCAGCTATTGTTGGTTGTGCCGTTATCGGTATCCTCGCAGGTATCGTAGCCGCCGCCCACAATCAGCATCGGTGAGGAACCCGACCCGTAACCAGCTGCCTTGAGGCTTTTTAGGGCGGACCAAGTTTGGCCAATTTGCTCGAAACCCGCCATACAACCAGTGTCATCACCCAAGCCCGTCGTACATCCCTTGCGCCACAACAAGCTTGGCGATGCCGGGGTGCTGACATCGAACGCGTAAATCATGCGTCCGCCGCGCCGCTGGGTCGCATAAATCCAGGTATGGGTGTCGTCTTTGTAGGCGGTAATCGGCCCATCGAAGAAATAGGGTTTAGCCGTGGCGTCACCCGCACTCGGAAACGTGATGAGCAGTGAATTATCGTAGATTCTTTTCAGCCTGCCGTATTGATCGGGCGCAATGAAAGACCACAACTCGCTGCCCGCATCTGTCTCCGTCTGGTTACCGTTGACTGCATGAAGCATGCCGTCGTTGGCACCGTAGAACACCACCACGCCGGTACTGCCACCATAGTCCACTGCCACCGGCCGCGAATGCACCACGTCTCCCAGCGCCGAAGGCCGCATTTCCGTGATGTTCGTGTCGCCATCCTCATCCTTGACATCGGCGCCGCGCGTCCAATTGATGATCTTGGTGCGTTCCGCCGCGTCAGCCGCGCCCAGGCCCAGATCTGCGGCCGTAATGGCGGTATTCCCATCCACGAAATTATCGAGCGCGCCCGGCGCGCAGGCGTCGCAGGTTTTGACGGTGCGCGATGCCGGCGCGATAGCCCGCAGCATGTATCCTGCCGCTCCTTTCTCCACCACTTCGCCGTCCGGCGTGTTGGACCAAATCGAATTTGCAACGGCCGTACAAGATCCCTTCGCTTCTGAACCCGTATAGTTCCAATAGCTGTCCACCGTCGCCGAAGTCCAGAAACTGCGTGCGCACTGGGTGATGAAACCAGTATTGTTGTTAATTGCCAATTCATCATTTGCATCGACCAGGTTGAGGGCAAAACCACTGCCCTGCACGCTTGCCTTGAATTTGTACTGCTTCAAATTGCCCTTCCAATGTGGCTTGGTAGCGATATCCGGCCGGAACATCCCGATGAAAACCTGATTGAGATAGGTGCCTTGCGTATTCACGCTCACCGGCAAGCTTGCCGAGGCGAACACGCTATTGACAGCTTGGATTTCAGCGACAATCTGTTTGAAGGCCTCTTCGATTTTGGTGCCCACATCGGCTGCGCCAGCCGACCCCACATCAAAATATTTACCCTGGCCTTCTTCGGCCATACTCTGCAGCAATGCCTTGTAATCAGCGGAATACTGACCTGCGACCGTAGGTACCACGTCGATCACATAGGTGACGACGGGATTGGTGGTTCTATTGGCAAGATAGCGCGCCCACTCATCTGCGATTTCGGACTGCATTCCACTGGGCGTCAACGGAACCGTCGTCGTTTTGCCTCCAACTGCAGCAAGATGATTGGTGGCTGTAGTGTTGTCGCTATTATTTGAGTTCGACTTGCCGTTGCTCAGGAATATCACATAATTTTTCTTGCAGACCGAGGATGTCGGAGCCTGATAGGTTGTTGCACCACTCGACGCCAACGCATTGCCAGGCAATACGTACACGGCATTGGCGGCCGCTGTTCCGGATGCATTGCCCGTGAAATCGCGTTTTTTCTTGTTGGCACCCGCATAGGCGGTGCTGCCGGAAAAATAACGGTTGACCTCCGACATCGTCAAACCAAGCTTGCCGTTATTTGACGCGTCGTTGTTTACATGAAAGTCGAGGACAAGATTTTTATATAGCGTTTTATTTTCCGCCGACATGGTGCGCACCGCAGCGCGCACATAGGCGCCGTCCGGATTGCCGTTGCCGCTGCCTGTTTCGGTATACATCATGAAGCCAAGCCGGAACTTGTTATCTTCAAGACCATCCACGGTCGAAGCGAGTGCTGCCATTTCAGCAGTAAATGCCGTACTCCAGTTCGCGGTATTGTCAATGACGATCAGCACATTGGGCAGATCGGCACTTGCCGCATCCACCCCGGTAAAAAGGTCGATATCCTCTGCATGTGCGGATGGCATGGCGAACAGCAAACCGACTGCAAGATAGCGTGCCAATTTCGGGAATTCCATCTTCCTGCTCCTCTGAGTCGGCGTGCTCAAACGCACGCCGATGCCGCATACTGCGTTTGGGTAAGGCGCTTACGCACTCCCTGCCAGATAGTCACCGCTGCGCCGGTATTCGTGCTGCTGACCCGAGCTTCAATATCCCATACGGTGTTGTAATCGATCGTGCTCGGCACTCCCGATGTCACGCCGCTGAGCGTGGCTACGCTAGTGGAAATCGTGACCGCCTGAACACAAACGGGCGTCATGACGTTGACGGTGTAGTCATTGGTTCCATCCTGATCGATGTCGACCGGAATGGTCGAACTCACGGGCAATGTGGTGAAATCGGAACTGATGATTTGCTCAATGGCCACATTGGCGGCAGCGATGGCCTCATCGCGGAATTGCATGTTGCCAACGGATTTAAGATTGCCGCTGCTCAGCATGAACGCGGAAGTGACAACCAGCGTCAGCAATACCAGCATGATCAGGCCAACGATGAGGGTCGCACCCTGCTGGGCACGTCGCGTTGCTGACATCATCATGGCGTCTCTCTCCGTCCGGACGGGTTGACGAGGCGAACGGTGGTGGTGAAGACGTGGCGCTTGAAGCCGTCGTTGAACGGCGCCATGGGACCCGCGCTGCCCAGGGTATAGATCTTGGTATCGGTATAGCCCGGCGTGATTTCGGAACTGCGCGCCAGGACATGGATACGGACGGCGACAACATTGGCTGCATCGCAGTTTGCAGCGCTAATGCAGCTCAAACCTGCGCTATTGACGAAGGTGTCGGGAATGCCATCCCCGCGGTTCACCGCGCCCACATAGCTCACTGCCGCACCATTCTTGCCGATATTATCGATACCGTATTCGATTCTGAATCCTTCTATTCCTTCAATCAGAGGTTGCGCAGCTTGATGTTCACCGCCGGTAAATTCGGAGCGCATCAGGGTGGGAATGCCGTCGCCCGCAGCGACCGAATAGTCGCGTATGTAATAAATGCTGGAGATGAACTTGCGCGTCACCGCAATATCACCCGAACTGACCGGCAAGACTGCGGGCGAACAATTTTTCTTGTGCAGAACATGTCCACTACTGGCGAGAACGAAGCTTTGCGGTGGTGTGGCATTGATTTCCGCATTGCATTGCGATGCCTGGAAGCAGACCTCCCCACCGCAGGCGGTTCCCACGCTGGGCTCGGCATGGCGAACGACAAGCACATCAGTATCGGCTTGCTGGTTGGTCACTGCCGCACAAGTCCCGACATCAGCCTGTACCGGGATGCCGATGAGGTTGTTGCGGTCGGCCGCGACCCAGATTCCCGGCGCTTTGCAGGGGTCAGGCATTGCGTTAGGCATGTCGTCCGGCGCACTCACGTTGCGATCCTCGAATCGAGGGACAAAATCGCCCCAGAACCCGGCGTGAACAAGGTCATCCTGCAACAATTGAATGGCGAATCGGCCATTCTCGATCTGCCGGTTCATTTTCGCCATCTCGTTGTTGGTACGGGTGACATTGAGAAAGAGCGCGAGCAGAGCACCCACGATCACCATGCCAATGGCAATCGCAATCATTAGTTCGATCAGGGAAAGGCCTTGGGCATGCCGGGGTGCATGCCATTTTCCGATAGTCATGTTCACGTCAGATTCCCGATGCGGACGACCGTAGTGATGACACGACGACAGAGATCTCCGGTGCAAGCCGAGCCTGCCGCGCCATTGTAGAGGCCTTGTCCGCAGGCAGGGGCAGGCGACGAGATAGCCGTCATGCCCTGCCAGGCCACCGAAACCAAATATTGGCCGCCGCCAATATCCTCGATGCAGCCACGGCCACCGACCATAGCGCCGACGTTTCCGCCACCTAGCGTCTCCCCTGTACCCTTAAGGGCATTGCACCACTCTCCGACATCGGTCTGTTGCCGGGTGGCTGTGGCGGTGGGGCAGGCTGCCGTGCCGCCCAGCGGGGCGGTGGTGGGGGCGGCGGCGGCATAACTCGCAGCATTGATCCGATTGGTGGCGATGCGGCTGGCCATGTCGTTCAACAGGACAAGCGCCTGAGCACGTTGATAGGCTTCCATTTCGGACGATTGCAAGCGCGCCTGCAATCCGGCCAGGCCCAGCAGCCCAATAGCCAGAATGACGATCGTGACCAGCACTTCGATCAAGGAAGTACCATGCTGAGCACCAGGAGGGGGCAAGGGCCGGCTTATTTCCATTTTGCGGCGGGCCCTTTGGCGCCTTCGCTATTGAGGGTGAGATTGCCATCGCTGGCCTGCGAACCTGTGGCGGTGAAAGTGATAGTGAAGTTTGGCGGCGTCGCCACGTTGTTTGCCACGAGTCCTGCCGTGTATTTCGCCCCCACTTCAGGGGGAAGCGAATAACTCATGTCGCTCAAAGTCGACGCGTAGCTTCGATTGGCCAGAAAGAACTGCTGCTGCCGATTGGCGATATCCATCATCTGTGCCTGCGCAGCCGCACGGTGGCCGCGAATGACGTATTGAGTGTAAGACGGATAAGCGATGGCCGCCAGAATAGCGACGACCGCCACGGTGATCATCAACTCAATCAGGGTGAATCCGTTTTGTCTGCCTAACTTCATGTCTCTTCCCTTTTATATGTCCTGAATCCTAATCACCGCACAAGCAAGCCGCCACGTTTGTCCGACGACTGGCGCCTTTGGGCGAATGGGCGGACACACATTTAAAACCGATCTCTCACGAAGGATTGCGCTAACCGGTTATTACGGTACACGGCGCGAATTCTATAGACCCTGTGCATGACTGCAGCATGGCGAGTCCGGGAAAACCGCCTAAAATTGTGCGATGAAGAAAATCTGTTTTCCCAGGACGCCAAAAGGGGCTGCAGCTTGACTGGGCATACGCTGGTGGTGGGGGCAGGGATGTCTGGCCTGAGCGTAGCGCTGGCTTTATTGCATCGCGGTCACGGGGCGAGCGTGCTGGATCGCGGCGCGGCAGGCGGCGAAGCGTCGTGGGCGGGTGGCGGAATTTTGTCGCCGTTGCTGCCGTGGAATTACACGGAACCGGTTTCCGCGCTGGCCTTGCGGTCGATGGCGGCCTATGCGGACTGGGTGGCGAACATCGAGGCGGTATCGGGACGCGATGCGGAGTTCTGGCGCTGCGGCATGCTGGCGCTGGATGTGACCGCGCCGGAGCAGGCGCTGGCCTGGTGCGCAACGCACGGGATGGCGGCGCAACGGGGCTATCCGGACGCGCTGCATCGGGTGCCCGATACCTTTAAAGGCGCGCTGAAGAGTTCACCGTTCGTCGTTGCGAGCGAAGTGAAGCAGTCCGGAACGCTTGCGGAATCAGAGCCCGGTGGATTGCCATGGCTCTTGGAGCCTCGCGATGATGGAATCAACCAGCGCATCCTTGATAAGAAAGGCTACATTTGGCTGCCCGACGTGGCGCAGGTGCGCAACCCGTGTCTGGTGGCGGCATTGCGTGCGGCAGTGCTGCGGCTGGGCGGGAAGATACGCGAAGAATGCCCGGTCACCGGGGTGCTAACGCAGGGCGGACGGGTGACAGCGGTGCAGACCAAGACGGACACCTTCCCGGCCGACAGCGTGGTGCTGGCCACCGGGGCATGGTCTGCTATGGGACTGGCAGAACTGGGGGCCATGCCGAAAATTCGCCCCATCCGCGGCCAGATGCTGCTGTTCAAGCTGGAGCCCGGTGTGCTCGACACGCTCCTGTATCGCAACGGCCTATATCTGATTCCGCGCCGCGATGGTCATATTCTGGCCGGCAGCACGCTGGAAGACGCCGGCTTCGACAAATCGACCGACGTGGCCACGCTCCAGCGTCTGCATGCCGAAGCCGCCGAATTGCTGCCCATCCTGGCGGATGCCCGGCCGGTGCGGCACTGGGCCGGACTGCGCCCCGGCTCGCCCGGCAACATCCCGGTCATCGACCGCCATCCCGATTTCGACAATGTGTTCGTCAACACCGGGCATTACCGCTATGGCGTGACGATGGCGCCCGCCTCGGCGGAATTGCTGCTCGATCTGATGGAAGGCAGGACGCCGACGCTCGATCCGGCGCCGTATCGCTGGCAGGCGGCGCTTGAGCGAGCATGGTCTGGTTGTTTTTAGCCCGGACATCCATTGCGGGCCGAACGCCGTTGTGGAGGTGGCGCCCTCACTGCGAATGCAAGCACCCTGCGACTTGAATGTAGCGCCAGCGGTTTTATCGTTACCAGGCCGGCGGGTTTCAATTCGCGCCGAATCAATAGGATAATCGTCTCGTCCACCCAATCTGGTCACTTGCCATGTCACAAGCCCGCGTCCATTCGCCGATTGATGAAGCCGACTACCTGCACCGCGAGGAAGCCGCGACCAGCAAACATGAATTGGTAGACGGTGAAATTTTCGCGATGGCGGGCGCGAGCGAGCGGCACAACCGCATTGCGCTCAATATTGCTTTCCATCTGCGCAGCGCCACCCGCGGCAAAACCTGCCGTGCGTTCATGGCCGACATGAAGCTGCGGCTTGCCAGCGGCTCGACGTATTACTACCCCGACGCGATGCTGGTGTGCGACCCGGCTGACGACCACCCGATCTACAAACAGTCGCCCTGCCTCCTCGCAGAAGTACTGTCCCCCGCCACTGCCAGCATTGATGTGCGCGAGAAATTAGCGGCCTATCGCAGTTTGGCGAGCCTACGCTACTACCTGCTGGTCGATTCGGAGCGGCTATGGGCCAAGGTATATTTTCGCGACGAACACGGCGCCTGGTTCGAACAGGAACTCTCGCCTGAAGACCGGCTGGATGTGGCGTGCGGCGACGCCCGCCTCGCCCTGTCGCTGGACGATTTATACGAGGACACGGGGCTGCTCGTTGTCTGAGGCAACCGGCAAGCGCTCCCCTTTGATCGTCTGGATCGTCAGCGATGGTAAGCCCGGGCATCTGAACCAGTCGCTCGGCCTGGCCGAGGCGCTGGCACGTGCCGCCCCCGCCGGAATTCATACCCTTCGCGCCCTGCCCGCCTGGCGGACCTGGCTGGCGCTGCTGCTGAAACGTCTTCCCGACGACACACTGCCCAGGCCCGACCTGATCATCGGCGCGGGGCACGCCACCCACCTGACGCTGCTGGCCTTGCAACGCGCATACGGCGGCCGCAGCGTGGTGCTGATGAAGCCGAGCCTGCCGCGGCGCTGCTTCGATTTGTGCATCGTTCCCGAACACGACGGCGTCGCAGCCGATGTACGCACGCTGGTGACCGCGGGCGCGCTGAATCGCATCCGGCCAGCGCGGGTACGCGACGCGGGCCACGGCCTGATCCTGATCGGCGGCGCATCAAAGCATTTCGACTGGGACAGCGATGCGATCCAGCTGCAGATCAAGAGCATCCTCGCGCGCACGCCCGACACGCAGTGGACGCTGACCACCTCGCGCCGCACGCCGGTGGATTTTCTGGAGGCGTTGCCGGCATTTCCCAACCTGACCCTCATTCCCCACACCGCCACGCCGCCCGACTGGCTGCCCGCTCAGCTTGCGCGCAGCAGCACCGTGTGGGTGACGCCCGACAGCGCCTCGATGGTATTCGAAGCGCTGACGGCAGGTGCGGATGTCGGCGTGTTCGATCTGCCGGTCAACCCGAAAAGCCGCGTCGGCCGGGCGATCGCGCAGCTCGCCGACGCGCAGCGCATCACCCGCTTTGTGCGCTGGTGCGCGCACGGCGAACTGCACCCCAACCTGCACCCGCTGGCCGAGGCAGACCGCTGTGCGGTCTGGATTCTGGACTGGCTGAAGAAAAAAAACATGGCTAATGGCTGAACAAAAAAATCTGACCGTCCTGCAACTGTTGCCCGCACTGGAATCCGGCGGAGTGGAGCGCGGCACGCTTGAAATTGCACACGCATTGGTCGTGCGCGGCCACCGCGCGCTGGTGATATCGGCGGGCGGGCGGCTGGTCGCGCCGCTGGTTGCATCCGGCGCCGAGCACTTCGCCTGGCCGATCGGGGCCAAGTCGTTCAAGACCCTGCTCCTCGTCCGCAGGCTGCGCCGCTTCCTGGCCGAACAGAAAGTGGACATTCTCCATGCGCGCTCGCGCGTGCCGGCATGGATTGCATACCTTGCCTGGCGCGGCATGAACCCGGCAACGCGCCCGCGTTTCGTCACCACGGTGCACGGCATGTATGGCGTCAACCGCTACAGTCGCATCATGACGCGCGGCGAGGCCGTGATCGCCGTCTCCGACACGGTGCGTGACTATATCGTGCAGAACTACCCCGGCACGCAGCCGGAACGCATCCGCGTCATCCACCGCGGCGTCGAAGGCAGGGTCTATCCGCACGGCTGGAAACCCGATCCTGCATGGCAGAACACATTTTTGGCGCAGTTCCCCAACGCCATGGGCAAGCTGATCCTCACCCTGCCCGGCCGCATCACCCGCCTCAAGGGGCATGAAGACTTCATCGAACTGATCGCACGGCTGAAGCGCCGCGGCCTGGGCGTGCATGGCTTGATTGCCGGTGGCGCGTCTGCTTCCAAACAACGCTATCTGCAGAAGCTGCGCTACCGTGTGCGCAGCATGGGGCTGGAAGCTGACATCAGCTTCACCGGCCAGCGCGACGACCTGAAAAACATCCTGGCGATTTCCAGCCTGGTGCTGTCGCTCTCCACCCAGCCCGAATCGTTTGGCCGCACCACGCTGGAGGCGCTGCGGCTGGGTGTGCCGACCACGGGATACGATCATGGCGGGGTGGGGGAGATCCTGCGCACGGTTTATCCAGATGGCCTGCTTCCGCTCGGCCGCCTCGACGAAGCCTGCCAGCACATCGCGCAACTGCTGCAACAACCTGCAGCCGTGCCAGCCGGCGATTTTTTCCCGCTGCAAGCCATGCTGGATCAGACGGTGGGGCTGTATGAACAGCTCGCGCGCGCCACGACAAGGCAGGCAGTGATATAAAGCATCCGGCTTGCCATGCACGGCCAAAATCACAGACCGCCGCACTGGCAAGGCGGCTACTGACGGTTTTTGGCCCAGGCTTTCCCCGAACTTGACCAAGAAACCCTGAAATGCGAGTCCCTCCGTTACCCGCATCACCCATGACATCGCTCGGCCCAACCAAAATTGCCGTAGTGGCGTTTTTCTTGCTATTCGTCTTCGCCCTGAGTCTGCCCCCGAAGTGGGCAAGCCTGCATATTGCGGGGCTTGCCCTGGTTGCCTCGGCGGCCTTTGCGCGCCGCGAGGATTGGCGCAGCCCCGCGATGCGAACGTATCTGCTGTGTACCGCGCTCTGGCTGATCCCGGTTCTGCTGGCCGCCGGCCTGCAACACGCACTGGGAGTCGCCACCGCGCCGGGCTGGCACGTGCTGCCGGCGCTCGTCCTGCGCATGCTCGGGATCGGCCTCGGCATCATTGTGCTTCTCCAGCGCGGATGGCTGACCCTGCATTCCGCCACCTTCGCGCTGCTCTGCGCACTGTCGATACATATCGGTGCCGGTTTGATCGACTTCCTCACCACACCGCATGCCAGCTTGGCGGCCTGGCGCGAGTTACGCATCAACGGGCTTGTGTTCAACCCCAATCCATTCGGCATGTTCATGGCACTGACTGCCATTCTTTCCGCCGGACTCCTGCGCAACCCGTCGCACCGCCCGTTGCTCTGGGTGCTGTTGATCGCAGCGCTGCTCGGCGTGTGGACATCTGGATCACGCGGCGCGATTCTCACCGTCGCCGCAGGATTTGCAGTGCTGTTCCCTCCCGTCGGCCGGGCACGACTGCTTATTTTTCTGGGCGGAGCAGCGCTTGCGGTCTTGATTTCACTGAACGTCGCAATGGATGCCAATGCGCCGCACAGTGACAGTCTTCGCATGCAGATCATTTCTTTTACGCTTGAAAAGATTCGCCAGGCACCGTGGCTCGGCTGGGGAATTGGCGCCTATGAGTACCTACCCGGCCATGTCGTAAATGCGCCCCACAACATGTGGCTCGACCTGGCTATCAGCAGCGGCCTGGTGGCGCTGGCGGGTGCAATAGCGTCAACTTTGCTGCTGACGTATCGGCTGTATCGCTGTGGCCATCCTGCAGCACAGTTAGCGCTCGCCGCACTTGCCGCCAGCATAGTGGCTGGGACGCTCGAGTATTCCATCCTGGATTCCACACATTTCCGGGGGCTCTGGGTTCTCGTCACGGCGATCGGCAGCTACACGCTGAACGAACCTCCCCTGCGCACAACCAGAAATTAGGCCGCCCCTTTCTTCAACAAGCACATCTTCCATCCCGGAATATGGGTCCCGAGAAAAAACAGCTCTACCACTGCTTCGCCATCACGCTGGAACACTTCGAAAAACACCGAAAGGCCATTTCGAGCCGGCTCGGCGAACTCGAAAATACCTTTCGAGTTCCACCCCGGGGTTGATGGGAGAAGAATTGGTCCTCTCAACCCGCAATCGACATCCTGCATATGGTTTCATGGCTTACGAAGCCCAATACCGTTTCTGTCGTTCCCTCTCCCTTCCTGCCAAATGACGATGTTCCCTCCTGCATAGGCGAACAGGATTCCAATCTGCGCTGGAACAAAGCAGTGAGTCTTTCCGGATGGGGAAAATTAATCTGCCCGCTGACGCGAGGGGCCTGAAAAACGTACTGCAATGTCTTGGTAAAATACGTACGGTTGAGTACCTTGATACCGAATCTCAAGCTGTCAAGGCAACTCAAGGGACCGTGAGCAATATCTCATTGAAACTGGGCAAGTACAATCCAACGCAGACTGAAAACAAGTTTGAAGCCACCCTGGTTGCCATGTCTGTAATTGCTACCCGCATATTCACACACCCGGAAGGATCTAGGCTCAACCCATGCAGCATGTAAACGTCCTTTGCCTCAAATGGGGCGCCCGCTACGGCCCGCATTACGTCAACATGCTTTATCGCGGCGTTGGCCGCAACCTGAGCCGGCCGTTCCGGTTTTTCTGCTGCACGGACGACCCCAGCGGGCTGGACACGGGCGTGGAAATCATCCCCTTTCCTGTCAATCCAGGCGTCAAGCGGGGCTGGCCCGACATCCTGGTCAAGCTGGCGATCCTGCAGGATGGTTTTGGCAACTTGCGGGGACCGACGCTGTTCCTCGATCTGGATGTGGCGATCACCGGGCCGATCGACAGCTTCTTCGACCACAAGCCGGGCGAATTCTGCATCATCCACAACTGGGTGCACTGGCGTAAGGCCGCGCTGGGACGGCGCCCGGCCGTAGGCAACTCCTCGGTCTTCCGCTTCGAAGCCGGCAAATCCAACCATGCCTACGAAACCTTCCTGCGAGAAATGCACCGCGCCGAGGATCGCACAGTCTTCAATACCGAGCAGGCCTTTCTGACCTACGCCATGGGTAATCCGCAGTGGTGGCCGGAGGAATGGGTCAAAAGTTACAAGTGGAACTGCCGTCCGGCTTTTCCGCTCAACCTGTTCCGCGCGCCGCAGCTGCCCGAGGGCTGCCGGATTCTGGTGTTCCATGGCCGTCCCGACCCGGACGAGGCCATCCGTGGGTATCGAGGGCGCAAGCTCCACCACCGTACACTGCCCGCGCCGTGGATCGCCGATTACTGGAAGCTGTGATGCCACAGCCCCAGCTCGGCGCCTTCTGGGACATGATCGACGGCGTTCTGGTGATCAACCTCGACAGCCGTGCCGACCGCTGGCAGGATGTGCAGGCCAGGACTGCCGGATTCATCCCCTCCGAGAAGCTGCACCGGCTGCCTGCCACGCTGGGTGCGGCACTGCCCGGCTTCGGGATGCCGCCCTGGTTTCGCGGCCGCAAGCGCGACAAGACCTGGGCCGGGCGCGCCGGCTGCGCGCTTTCGCACCGCGCGGCGGTTGCCCATGCCCGCCAACAGGGCTGGCGCACGGTGCTGATACTGGAAGACGACATCGAACTCGAACCGGCGCTGGCCGAAGTGGCGGCAGAGCTGCCCCAGACCCTGAAAAATAGCGACTGGGACGTCTGCTATCTGGGATTTACCGATCCGGTTTCGCCCTACCGCACGTTGGCCAGCTTGCCGGCCGGGCATCGTTTGTGCGCCGTATCCGGGTGCAGCACTACCCACGCCTACCTGCTTCGGAACAGCGTTTACGATTTATTGCTGGAGAAACTGCCTGCCGTCGACAGCATCTGGCCCTGGATCAGCCGTCATCGCGCCATCGACCGATGGTATTACCGCAATCTGGCGCGGTATTTCAAGGTGCGCGCAGTGTCGCCCTCGGTCATCAATCAGCAGGGCGGCTTCTCCGACATCACCCAACGTCCTCACGAGAAAGTGCACACCACCCGTGTGCCTGACGCGCGTTACGGCGCCCTGGCCTACCGGTTGCTCGGAAAATTGCGCTGGGCGGGATACCGACTGGCCGAACCGCGCGACGGGCTGCGCGGACGCATCAAGCTATTGCGCGGATTCTGAATGTCCATGAGCGACCTGCAGACCCCACCGTCGCGGCTGCGAATCAAATTCCTCGGCAAGTTCAAGCCCGGCCGCGACGGTGAGGGGTGGCTGAAATGCTTTCCCGGCAGGCAACCGCGCTGGGGCAACTGCGACTTCATTTTCGACCGCGACTGCCGCGATTACGACTGGCTGGTGGTCTACGACGATCTGCCTTCGCTCGCCGGCGAGCGCCATCCGCTGTGGGTGGAAGAGTTGGCCTGCCCGTCCGAAAACACCCTATTGATCACGGTTGAGCCGTCTTCGATCAAGACCTACGGCCGAACCTACCTGCGCCAGT
Organism: Hydrogenophilales bacterium 17-64-11; assembly: GCA_002281975.1. Taxonomy (GTDB): domain Bacteria; phylum Pseudomonadota; class Gammaproteobacteria; order Burkholderiales; family Thiobacillaceae; genus Thiobacillus. Next base: position 44,165 of record NCIH01000015.1, read on the forward strand.
TCAACTGGCTGCTGAGCACGCAGGAGCCGTGGGCGACGGGCAGGCACAGCGGCCTGATTTTTCAGCAGCCCGCGCTGATCTGGTTTTACGCCGCCACTTCGCCGCGCGGCGACTACGATACCCTGGCCTCGCACGTGCCACTGGAAAAGGCCGCAGACCTGTCGACGGTCTGTTCCAGCAAGCGGCAGGGACATACCCTGCACCGCAGGCGCTACGATTTCACCCAGGCGCTCAAGACCCGGCTGCCATTCATGGAAATCTACGGGCACGGCGTGCGCCCGCTGGTCGACAAGGCCGACGCCCTCGACCCCTACCGCTACCACCTGGCGATCGAAAACCATCTGGGGCCGCACCACTGGACGGAAAAGCTCGCCGACCCATTCCTCGGAGCCTGCATGCCGGTCTACTACGGCTGCCCCAACGCCGAGGACTACTTTCCGCCGGAAAGCTTCATCCGCATCGACATCGCGGATGTCGATACCGCCGCCGAGACCATCCAGCGCGCCATCCGTGACAAGCTGTGGGAAAAGAACCTGCCTGCGATTCTGGAAAGCCGTCGCCGGGTGCTGGAGGACTACGGCCCGATTGCCACCGTGGTACGGCTGGTCAACGAAAGGCACGTTGCGAACCGCGCCCTGCCCGCGTCACCCGTCCATATCCAAAGCCGTCGCCGCCTGCACCGGCAACTGCTGCCGGGGCTGCGCTATGGACTGGAAAAACTCTACGTACGCGCCCGCCGCCTAGCGGGAGACTGAACGCCCTGCCCGCATCAGATCAGCGCGTTGCGCAATCTGAACAAATGGCCGCGCGGGAAACTGCGGAAAGCCTTGTGCGAGCGCAGCGTCAGTGTCTTCTCAGCACAATCCGGCCGATACAATTGCTCGGCCCAGTGCGCCGCCCAAGCGAAGGGGTTGTAGACGTTCAGCACACGACTCCTGGCCTCGGCAAGCCCTGCCTGGCGCCGTGGATCGAGCGGCTCCTCCAGCAACTCGGCAATCCGCGCAGCCGCCGCGTCCACATCCAGATCATTGATGGAAAGCAGTCCTTCAGCGGGTAGGTAATCCGCCACATTCGGGCATCCCAGGTAGACGGGATAGGCCCACCCGAGGTAGGCATCGGTCAGCTTCTCCGTCCAGTAGTTGGGCAGCACGCTGTTCTCCAGCACCAGATGGAAGCGGTAAGGCAGGATTCCATCCATCTTGTCGTCGATCGGCTCGAAACCACGCCCGAAATGCACCAAGCGGTCGCCCAGGCGCTGTTTCAGCCCCTCGAGCAGCGCCAGTCGCGCACGCTGGCCTTCGGTCTTGCTGGCATTGGAGCACACCACGGAAATCCGGTTCTGCTTGTCCGGATGCGCCAGGGCAGCCAAATAATCAAAGCCGTAACGGTAACTGTTGCTGCTGCGGTCCAGGCCCACATGCCAATTCAGCCCGAGTGCGCTGACATGCAGATGCGGATGGGACGACGCTGCGTGGCTGTCGACCACATGGCCAAACTGCCGGTAGAAAGATTCTGGGTAAAGCTTTTTCGCCAGCGGTTCTCCCGCAATGAAGAGGGTGTTCTCCGGCGCGCAGATGAAGCTGTCGCGCGGGCGCGCATTGCCCAGCACCACGGCAAAATCGGCACGCCCGCCCTCACCGGGGTTGAAGTCGAAACGGCAGCGCCCCCATCGAAAACGGCTCCCGGGTGTCAGCAATTCCATGCCGCCCGGCGAGCAGTCCATGTTGGCGCGTACCAGGAGTTCGCTTTTCATGCTTTCGGCTCCGGCTGGTATTCCGAAACCCATATCTTCAACTGGCGCTTGACCGCCGCCTCATCGTAGGTATCGGGGTGCGCCAGCCAAGTCAGACACTCGGCATACCAGCCGGCATCGGCTGCCCGCGCCTTCGCCACCCGCAACTTCGGATGCGGCGTTGGCAGCGTCGACTCATCATCGGCGAGCAGTTCCTCGTAAAGCTTTTCGCCGGGTCGCAGGCCGGTGTATTCGATGCGGATGCGGTCTTCGTCCGCGCCCGACAGGCGGATCATGAGTCTGGCCAGCTCGGCGATCTTTACCGGTTCGCCCATGTCGAGCACGAAGATCTCGCCGCCCTCGCCCATCAGTCCTGCCTGCAACACCAACTGCGCTGCTTCGGGGATCGACATGAAAAACCGCGTGATCTCGGGATGCGTCACCGTTACCGGCCCGCCCGCTTCGATCTGCTTCTGGAACTTGGGAATCACACTGCCGGACGAGCCGAGCACGTTGCCGAAGCGCACCGACACGAAGCGTGTGCCGCTCGGCTTTTGCATCGCCTGGCAGGCCATCTCGGCGAGCCGCTTGGTCGCGCCCATCACATTGGTCGGGTTGACCGCCTTGTCGGTGGAGATCATCACGAACTTGCCCACCCCATGCGCCTGCGCCGCCGCCGCGACAATCTGGGTGCCCAGCACGTTGTTGCGCACCGCCTCCCAAGCGTTGCAGCCCTCCATCAAGGGCACGTGCTTGTAAGCCGCCGAGTGGAACACCACGGCAGGTCGATGCTCGGCCATCACCCGATTCACCCAGACTGCGTCCTTCACATCGCCGATCACCGGTGCAATCTGCAACCCATGGAAACGGGTCGACAACTCATCCTCAATTCCATACAGCGCCAGTTCTGACTGCTCGAACAATACAAGTCTCGCAGGCGCAAAACGCGCAATCTGGCGACACAACTCCGAGCCGATCGACCCCCCCGCGCCGGTCACCATCACCACCCGGCCGGTCAATAACTGATGCAGGCCGCTGTCGTCCAGTTCCACCGGATCGCGTCCCAGCAAGTCGTCCAGTTCGATAGGGCGCAAACTTGACACTGACACCCGGCCAGCCACTAAATCTTCAAGCGAGGGCACAGTCAGTACATTCAACCCCGCTTCGGCACATATCTGGGTAATGCGCTTGCGCACCTCATGCGCGGTCGATGGCAGCGCCAGCACCACATCATCAACCCCCATACTTTGTGCGTAGGCCGCGACATCGCCCAGCGTTCCCAATACCGGAATCCCCTGCACCAGCCGCCCCTGCTTGTCACGGCTGTCGTCCAACAGACCCACCACATGAAACCCTGACGGATTGCGTGCCAGTTCGCGCAGCAAGAAATCCGCTGCCGATCCGGCACCGGCCACCAGCGCCGGTTTGCTGTCCGGGTGCAGGACACTGGCCAGGCGATGCTCTTTCCAGGCGCGATAGGCCATGCGACTGCCGCCCATCAGGATCACCAACAGCAGCGGGTCGAGAATCAGCACTGAGCGCGGCACTACCGCACTGACACCGAACAGGATCAACACCAGCGGAATCAAGAGTGCCGCCAGACCGATAGCCTGCACAATGCGCTTGAGATCGGGCAGGCTGGCAAAACGCCAGATGCCGCGGTACAGGCCAAAGCGCCAGAATGCCACAGCCTGCAGCGGCACCACCCAAACCAGCGTGGTCAGCGCCGCCGCCTGGAACTCGGCGGGCATTTCCAGATTGGAACGCAGCCAGTACGCTCCCAGCCAGGCAAAGCACGCAGCCAGAATGTCATGCAGGATGATGCCGACGGTGCGGGAACTAAGGTTCATTTGGAATACGATGCCAGCGCCAATCGATGGCCAGAAAGATCAGGAGATATGCAGCGGCCGACAGTATAAGCAACCATACTGTGCATAGTTCAAAATGCAGGAGCACGAAGGCCAGCGCGGCCGCTGCCAGCATCAGCGCATAGGCCGCCAGGGCAAGCTGGCGATGGGTCGCGCCGAGCAGCACAACCCGCTGATAATAATGCGACCGATGCGCCCGCCAGACCTTCTCGCCGCGCAACGCGCGCCGGATGATCGTCACGCTGGCATCGACAATGAACGGCGAGAACACCAGCAGCGGAAACAGCCACGGCCACACCCCCCCCGTCGCCCCCACAATGCCCAGTGTGGCCGCCAGAAACCCCAGCGGAATCGAACCCGTGTCGCCCATGAACAGCCGGGCGGGGGGGAAATTGAAGCGCAGGAAGGCCAGCGCCGCCGCTGCGATCGCCGCGCAAAACAAAGCCAGCCCCGGCGCATCGCCCTGCCATGCGGCCAGCGCCAGAGCCCCGAAGCCGATTGCGGCCATACCGCCCGCCAGTCCGTCCGAACCGTCCATGAAGTTGTACAGATTGGTCATCCACGCCACCGCCAGCGTGCCCGCCAGCAAGCTCCAGCCGGTCAGACCCAATGACAGCAGGCACATCACCGCCGCAACGAAATGCGCCAGAAAGCGCAGTGCCACAGGCAGACCACGCGCATCGTCCAGTAGCGACAGCGCAGCCAGCGCGAATGCCGCCAGCACCGCCGGCAGCGCCGCCTGCAGCAAACCGGCCCCGGCCAGCCACACTGCGGCCACCCCGACCCCGGCCATGATGCCCAGCCCGCCGATGCGCGGCGTCGGCGTCTCGTGCAGCGAGCGCTCATTGGGGTAATCCATCGGCAGACGGGTGCGCCGCCGCAGCCAGGCCAATATCAGCCAGCAGACGGCAAAAGCAGAAAAAGCCGCCCACCAGTTCATGTTGACAAAGCCGCCACTGTTGCCGCCAATCCAGTCTCCATTGAATACGGCGGCGCCCATTCCAGACGCGACTGGATGAGCGAACTGTCCACATAAAGCGAACCCGCGATCCGCCCCACCACCGCCCGTTTGCCCAGCAGCGTACCGGCCAGTTCCAGCACGCCCACCGGTACCGCCAGCAATCGCGCCGGTCGGCCCATGGCACGTGCCAGCGCGCGGATCAGATCCGGCGTCGAAACCGGCCCGCCATCGTCCAGCAGAAACGTCTGTCCGGCAACGTCCGGGTGTACAACGCATAGCCGGATCGCATCGACAAAGTTGCCCAGATAAAGCAGGCTGCGGCGGTTGTGGATCGCTCCCAGTGGCAGCGGCCAGCCACTTTGAACTGCCTGCATCAATCGAAGGAAATTCGCTTTCACCCCCGGCCCGTAAACCAGCGGCGGCCGCAGGATGACGACTTCCAGACCGGTTTCTTGAGCGATCCGCTTCAGCCCCCGCTCGGCTTCCCATTTTGAAATCGCATAGGGACCCCAGGGAGCGGGCGCATCGGTTTCCAGGTATGCGGCAGCGCGTCCTTCGCCATTGACCTTGATCGAACTGACGAAGACAAAGCGCCTCACCCCGGCCTGTGCCGCCTGCCGGGCGAGATTTAGCGTGCCTTCGGCATTCACCTCACGGAATTCGGCCAGCGGATCGTTTGCCCTGTCGTCCATTACATGCACTCGGGCAGCAAGATGAACGACGGCATCACAGCCGGCCAATGCTGCCTTCCAGTCCGTCGCAGCATTTATAGTGCCGACCACCACAGACCCGACCTCCTTCAACAACGCAGGGGCGATCGCGTTCTGGCGCAGCGCGCCTCGCACAGAGTGGCCGCGCCGCGACAGCTCGGCACATAGCGCACGGCCGACAAAACCGCTGGCACCCGTCACCATGATGCGCCCCGTGGGCATTAGTACCGCACCTCGTTCACCTTGTGAGTGTCATCTCGTTGGCACACACATCAGGTCTTCAGCACACGGCGGTACAAGTCACCATAGGCCTGCCCCAGAGCCGGCCCGGAAAACAACTGCTCATAGCGTTTCCGGGCCGACTCGCCAAAACGTCGCGCCAGCGCTTCGTCCTTCTCCAGGCTCAACATCGCGCCCGCCAGTTCGATCGGGTCTTCCGGGGACACGACCAAACCTGTCTCTTCTTGGGTATTGACGAATGAAGTCCCGGTGCCAATTTCGCACGAGATCATCGGCCGTCCCAACATCGCGGCCTCCACCAGCACCATGCCGAATGCCTCCGAGCGCAAGTGCGAAGGCAGCACCAGCGCACGGCAATCCCGGATCAGGGCATACTTCTCGGCTTCGGTGACCTGCCCCAGAAAACGCACCTGTCCGGGCGGCGCCCCTGCTGCCTGTAATTCCAACGCGGCGCGTTCCGGCCCCTCGCCGGCCAGGGCAATCGCCACCCCCGCATGCAGCGCGGCTTCCAACAGAATATGCAGCCCCTTGTAATAGCGAAACACCCCGATGAACAGAAAATAGTGCCCCGCTACCAAACCGTAACGCTGCGCGACGTCGATGTCTCGCGCCGCCACCAGCGGCTCGGCGCAAGCGGCCTCATCTATCCCGTTCGGAATCACCCGTAAGCGCCCCGAGCCTGCCATCGCGGCCAGCGGCGGGCTGGTGCGGGCATAGGCAGGCGAAGTCGCGACCACGGCCGCCATGTCCCGCATGGTTCGCTGCATGAGCGGCGTGTATATCCGTCCCAGCCAGCGCTGCCGGACAATGTCCGATTGATAGGTCATGACCGCCGGCGCGACGGGGCGCGCCGCCAGATGCAGCAGATCGGCGAAAGGCCAAGGAAACTGATAGTGAATCACATCCGCCCAGCGCGCCAATTCGGCGAAGCGGCTGAAAGCCGCCGGCCCGCCCAGATCACAGGAAGCCGGCGCGGCCCAGGAACGACAGCGCACCACGCGCCCCTCCGGCCGCTCGATCACATCAGGATCAGGCCGTGGCGACAGCGTGAAAATCCGCGACTCGACGCCCTCCCGTGCTGTCGCCAGCGCAATCTGACGCACCGCCTCCTGCAGGCCGCCTGGCGGGTCGGGGAAATAGGTTCGGTAAACATGGAGAACCTTCACCAGCCCCTCTCCTCATTCGCGAGTACGCGCTGATACACCTGCAGGGTTTCATGCGCACAGCGTTCCCAGGTGAACCGGGCCGCACGGACCCGGCCCGCCTCGGACAACTCAGCCGCCTGCGCGCAATCCTCGACCAAGGCATGCATGGCCTGCGTCCACGCATCCACATCGGTTGGCTCCAGCAACAGCCCCGCGTTTCCCACCACCTCCGGAAGCGAAGCCCTATTCGAAGCAATCACCGGCACCCCCGAAGCCATGGCTTCCAGGGGAGGCAAACCAAATCCTTCGTAAATAGAGGGGTACAGAAACAAGGCCGCCCCCGCATGAAGCGCGGGCAAGGACGCCTGCGGCACATACCCCAGCACACGCACCTGATCACGGCTGGCCAACTGGCCGAGTGCCTGCTCCAACTCCACATTCAGCCACCCCTTCGCGCCGGCAATGACCAGCGGCATATGCGCCCGCAGCGACTTCGGCAAACGCGAATAGGCACGCACAGCCACTATTAGATTCTTGCGCGGCTCCAGCGTGCCAACCACTAAAAAATAGCGGCCGAAAGTCAGCCCATACTGTGCCAGCACCGATGTGCAGGCGTCCGGCGCCCTGGGATGGAACCGCGCATCCACGCCAAGCAGTACCGTCGTGAGTTTGTCGCTCGCCCCCGGAAAATAATCCAGCAATTCACCACGCACGAACTCAGAATCCACCAGAATCGCCTGCGCCCGGCGCACGGCGTCGGGCAGTTGGCGTTGGAAATAGAGCACGCTCGCGCCCAGATGGGTCTGCGGCAACCGCAGCGGCGAAACATCATGCACCGTAATCACGGTCGGCAAGCGGGTGCGGAACGGGAAGAAATTCGGTTCGTGATAGAGATCGAAGCCGCCCCGCCGCGCCCCGATGCCAAAACTGGTCTGCCAAACCCCCCTCCGTACCGCCCGCACCCCCGGCACTCCTCGGCCCAGGCGCCAGGCCGAGTCCAATACCGGCGCGCGCGCCTCTGCCATCGCCTGCGACCAGCCCAGACCATAAAAGAATGTGATTTCCGGCGCCGTAGCGAGCGCGCTCATGGCAGAAAAAAGCTGCCGCGTATATTGGCCAACCCCGGTCGGGGTCGGCAGCAGGGAAAGGCCATTGACGGTAATACGCATCGGAATCTATCAGAATGCCATTGGCATCATGGCCGGCAGCCGCACACAACAAACAGGGTAGCCTGGTTAGAAAAGCGTAGTGTATCGGCGATAATTATAAGTGTTAAACTTGCCGGTTATGTTTAAAGTAAAATCTTCCGTCCCGCCCAGCGAACTCGGCGAGATCATTCGCGGTTTCCGCCAGGTATTTCTTTCCGTCGCCGCCTTCAGTTTCGTGATCAACCTGCTCATGCTCACCCCCGCGGTGTACATGCTGCAGGTCTATGACCGCGTGCTTACCGGACGCAACGAAACTACCCTGCTCATGCTCAGCCTGCTGGTAGTCGGCCTGTTCGCCCTGATGTCGGTGTTCGAATGGGTGCGCTCGCGCATCCTGGTGCGCGCCGGCGCCGCTTTCGACATGCGCCTGAACAACCGCACCTTCGATGCCGCCTTCGAGCATTACCTCCGCCTGAAGGGCGGCAACGCCCAGCAAGCCTTGGGCGACCTGACCAACATCCGGCAATTTCTCTCCGGCAACGGCCTGTTCGCCCTGCTGGATGCGCCATGGACGCCCCTCTTCATCATCGTCATCGCCATCCTCCACCCCTGGCTGGGGCTGTTCGCCCTGTTTGCCGCAGTTCTGCTGCTCGGACTCGCGCTGCTCAACGAGCGCCTGACCTCGCCCATCCTGTCCGAAGCGCAGCAATGGGCCTCGCGCGCCGGAAACTACGCCGGCAACAACCTGCGCAACGCCGAAGTCATCGAGGCCATGGGCATGTTGCCGGCCTTGCGCCAGCGCTGGTTCGCGCGCCAGTCCAAGTTTCTCGCCCTGCAATCCAAAGCCTCCGACGAAGCGGGCTGGGTAACAGGCATCACCAAGTTCGTGCGCCTGACCATGCAGTCGCTGGTTCTCGGCCTGGGTGCCCTGCTGGTGCTGAAAAACGAGCTGACCCCCGGCGGCATGATCGCTGCGTCCATTCTGCTCGGCCGTGCGCTCGCGCCGGTCGAACTGGTCATCGGCACCTGGAAACCGTTCGTCGCCGCCCGCGGCGCCTACCAGCGCCTAAACGAATTGCTGGGGCGCTTTCCGCCCCGTCCCGAACGCCTGTCCCTGCCCGCACCGCACGGCGACATCGCGGTGGAAAACCTGCTCGTCGCCGCGCCCGGCCAGCAAATGGCCATTCTCAGAGGCCTCAATTTCCAGGTTGCGGCCGGCACCTCGGTCGCCGTAATCGGACCCTCCGCCTCCGGCAAATCGACTCTCGCGCGCGCCCTGGTCGGCGTCTGGCCGGCCCTGGCCGGTTGCGTTCGGCTCGACGGCGCCGACATCGCCAAATGGAACCGCGACGAACTGGGTCCCTCGATTGGCTACCTTCCTCAGGACGTGGAACTGTTTGACGGCACCATCGCCGAAAACATCGCCCGTTTCGCCGAGGTCGATTCGGAAAAAGTCATCGATGCCGCCCGCCGCGCCGGCGTGCACGAAATGATCCTGCGCTTTCCCAACGGCTACGACACCCCCATTGGCGAAGGCGGCGCCGCCCTGTCCGGCGGCCAGCGCCAGCGCATCGCGCTCGCCCGCGCCCTCTACGGCAACCCCGTTCTGGTCGTGCTCGACGAGCCCAACTCCAACCTCGACGACGCCGGCGAACTGGCCCTGGTTGCCGCCCTGCACGGCATGAAGGCCGACCGCCGAACCGTCTTTCTGATCACCCACCGCCTGAGCGTCATCAAGGAAGTCGATGTCATTCTGGTGCTGCGTGAAGGCATCATCCAGACCATCGGCCCGCGTGACCAGGTGCTTGCCGCTCTGAGCCACCAAGCGCAGGCCAGCGTCGCCGACAAAAGCGGTTCCGGCACATGAAAAACCTGAAAAACCTGCTTCCCGCGCGCGCCGCAGCCTCCATCGAAAACGGCCCGCAAACCATAGACAGCGTCGAGTCGCCGGACGACAACTACCGTCCCGCCATGCGCTTCGGCCTGTGGACCCTGGCCATCGGTTTTGGCGGATTCCTGCTCTGGGCAGGCCTGGCGCCCCTGGACGAAGGCGTGCCCGCGCACGGCACCGTCATTGCCGAAGGCAAGCGCAAGACCGTCCAACACCTCTCCGGCGGCGTCGTCGAAGCCATCCTCGTGCGCGAAGGCGAGATCGTGCGCAGCGGCCAGCCGCTGGTGCGGCTCAACGCCAAAGTCGCCCAGGCGCAGCATGCCGCAGCCAGGGCGCAATTCGTGGTCAGCGCTGCCAGCGAAGCACGACTGCACGCCGAGCGCGCCGGCCTGGCAACCATTTCTTTTCCGAAAGAATTGCTGACGGATCGGGAAGACCCCGAGGTCAAGGAAGCCATGGCCAGCCAGGTGCTGCTGTTCAACAGCCGACGCGGCGCCCTGCTGGGCGAAGCCGCCGTCCTGCGCGAAAACATCGCCGGCCTGCGGCAGCAGATCATCGGCCTCGAAGCCCAGGCCGCCGCCAAGAAAATGCAGATGGACCTGCTGCGCGAACAGGCCGTCAGCCTGCGCGACCTCACCCGCGACGGCTTCTATCCGCGCAACCGCCTGCTGGACATCGAGCGGGCACTCGCTGAAGTAAGCGGCGAACACGGTGAAATCCTCGCCACCCTCGCCCGCGTCCGCAACCAGATCGCCGAACTGAACCTGCGCATCCTGCAACGCCGCCAGGAGTTCCAGCGCGACGTCGAAACCGAACTCGCCCAGGTCCAGCGCGACACCGGCGCCCTGCGTGAGCGCCTGACCGCGGTCAGCGACGAATTGCAGCGCATTGAAATCCAGGCTCCGGTCGACGGCATGGTCGTCGATCTGCGCGTGCACACGCTTGGTGGCGTCATCGCCCCCGGCGCGCAGCTCATGAACATCGCACCGCTCAACGAGCCCATGATCATCGAAGCGCGCGTACCGCCCCACATGATCGACCGGGTGCATGCCGACCTCACCGTCACCGTCCTGTTCCCGGCCTTCAACGCCTCCACCATCCCCACCGTCGAAGGCCGGGTGCGCACCATCTCGGCCGACCTGGTGCCCGACCCCAACCCGCAGTTGCCGTCGGCCTACCTGGCCCAGATTGAAGTCACACCAGAAAGCATGAAAATGCTCGGCGACCGGGTCATCCGGACCGGAATGCCGGCCGATGTCGTCATCACCACCGGCGAGCGCACCCTCCTGGGCTACCTGCTCAAGCCGCTCACCGGCCGCATCTCCGTCTCGTTCAAGGAACAGTGACATGAAGCGTGCCGCTCTTCTTTGCCTGTGTCTTGGCGGCTTCTTCAACCTGCCCGCGCTGGCCGAGGCGCCCCCGCTCGACTTCGCTGCGGCCTACCGCGAAGCGCTGGCCAATGACGCCACCTTCGCCGCCGCCCGTTCAGCGCAGCAGGCAGCCCGCTATTACGTGCCACAGGCACGCGCCGGATTGCTGCCCGCCATCCAGCTTGCCGGCAGCACAGCACGCAACCAGGCAGAAAACACCACGCCCGACATGTTCGGCAACCCCGCCACGCGCGACATCGACTACATCAGCCAAAGCCACCAGCTCAGTCTGCGCCAGCCCATCTGGCGGCCGGCCAACCTCGCCCAGTATCGCCTGGCCCATGCCCAGGAAGCCTATGCCGAGGCGTTGTTCAGCAAAGAATGGCAGACCCTGGTCGACCGCCTGGCGCAGGCCTATCTCGACACCCTGCTGGCTGAACAGGGCCGCGAACTTGCACGCGTGCAAAAAGAAGCCCTGATCGGCCAACTCGAACAGGCCCAGCGATTTCTTGCTGCAGGCGAAGGCACCCGCACCGATATCGACGAGGCCCAGGCCCGCCATGACCTTGCCGAGTCACGCCTGATCGAAGCCGAATACGCAGTGGAAATCGCGCGTCGCGGCCTGCAGGAACTGCTCGGGCGGCTGCCCGGCCCCCTCGCCCGACTACGCGACACACTCCCGCTGACACTCCCTGAGGGACCGGATGGCGCCGACACCTGGGTTGAACTGGCCCTCGAGCACAGCCCGGAACTGGCCGCCCAGCGGGCCAATGCCGAAGCCGCCCAAAGAGAGGCCGACAAGGCCCGCGCCGGCCACCATCCCACACTCGACCTCATCGCCGGACGCAACTTGAGTGAAAGCGACACCAACAACACCATTGGTTCACGCTTCGACACCACCTATATCGGAGTGCAATATATGCTCCCCATCTATGGCGGCGGTGGCGTCAACGCGGGCATCCAGATCGCCCTTGCCAATCGGGAAAAAGCCCGCCAGCAGCACGAGGCCGCCGCGCGCACTCTCGCCACCCAGGTGCGCAAAGCCTACGCCGGCGTCGTCAGCAGCGCCGCCCGCATTCGAGCGCTTGCCCAGGCAGTTCGCTCGGCCGAAAATCTGCTGGAATCGACCAGGCGCGGCTTCCGGGCCGGCGTGCGCACCCAGATCGACATCCTCAACGCCCTTGACCAGCATTACACCGCACAGCGCGACCATCTCACCGCTCGCCACGAGTTCGCGAAAAACTGGCTGTTATTGCAACTCCACACCGGCACCTTGGATGGTGCGCGGCTCGAATCCTTCTCGCGCTGGTTCGAAGCGGGCATCGACAGCCCGCCCCAGGTTGCCGGCTAAAATTTTCCCCTGACCCGACACCAGCCAACGAAGTTGGGCGCGCCGCGCCAGCCGGCCATAAAATAGAGGCGCCCTATGAGCCTGTCGGACTTGAAGAATCGAAGCGAAAATTCGGCTGGGCGAGGGCAGGTTTTGACGGTTTCGCCGGGCAATAGTCGTTCTATTGCCCAAGAAGGCGGCGAAATATGAACCGGCCTGGCGGATTTGCAGCCGATTTTCTTCTACTCCGACAGGCTCCTAGAAACGGGGCAAGCAATAAACCCGCAGGGTGCGCATAAAGCACCCGACGAAGCGTAGCGGGATTAGCCGCCAAGCCGCAATGCGGCGGCTCGCAAATTCGGCTGGGGCAGGGCGAATTAGCGGTTTCGCCGGGCAACAGCCGTTCCTATGGCCCGAGAAAACCCATCATCGCCGGCTCTTGACAGACCACCACCTCAACGACCCACACCCGAACATGCCGCAAATCACCGCCCTCACGCCCGAACGCCACGCCCACAAGCGCTGGACGCGTTTCAGCAGCTACGCCTTCGCGCGCGACCGCGCCGTGGCGCCCCTGGTCGGCGCCGAACTGGCCCGAGCCGCCCTCAGCCTGCCCGTTGTTTTCCTGCAGCAGAGCGAAACCTGGCTCCCCTCCGCGCTGCTGGGCCTGGCTCCGGACACCAGCCTGATGGTGTCACCCGACGGCCGCTGGCTGGCCGGTTATGTGCCCGCCGCCCTGCGCGGCTATCCGTTCCAGCTGGCGCATGCGCAAAACGACCAGTGGGTATTGTGCATCGACGAATCCAGCGAACTCATCGTCGACGGCCCCGAAGGCGAAGCCTTCTTCGACGCCGACAACCAGGCCACCCCGGCTGTCAAAGAAATACTCGACTTTCTCGGCCAGGTCGCACGCAACCGCGAGGCCACCGCGAAAGCCTGCGCCGCACTGGCGCGCCACAACTGCCTGCAACCCTGCCCGATCACCGTCAAGACCGACTCCGGCGGCAAGCAGATCAGCGGCCTTTACCAAATCGACGAAAGCGCCCTCAATCAACTCGACGATGCCGCATTCCTCGAACTGCGCCGCCTCGGCGCCCTTCCCATCGCCTACCTGCAGACACAGTCCCTTCAGCATCTACCCCGCCTCGCCGAACTTGCCAAAGCCCGGACCCGAACCGTGCCGCCAGAGCGCAACGGCGACATCGACCTGTCCTTCCTTGATCGGGACAGCACGCTGAAGTTTGACAATTTCTAGTGGTCTGCTTCCGAAATGGTGTGAAGGATGAAACGGATGGATTTTTTTCGCAGGGCAAGGCGCGGGAAGGCTGCATGGCCCGGACTATGGCAAGGACGAGCAGCGCCGCCATGCGGGAAAAGACGCCATTTCCTACCGCGTTATTGCGGAAGCGGACCATTAGCACCACCGGCGCCCTCACCTTGAATGAGTGCCGCGCAAGATCAAATCTCGCGCAGAACCATCACGGCGCCTCATCATGGCAATCAGTACATCGACGCCATCATCCGGCGAGACAGCCGCGATGTGGCAAGCATCGAGAAGCTCGACCAGTTGCAGCGATTCCTGCGTGCCCCGGCGCAGACGGCAGGCCAGCTGTACAACCACACCCAGCCCGGCTGGCCAGACGGGCTGGATGGCAAGACCGCCTCGCGTTACGTCGGTGTATTCGAGGGGCGATTTTGAGAGGGCGATTTTGCATGGATTTTCATGGATTTTGGGGACAGACCACGATTTTCATCTCTCCAACAGATCACCTGACACAGGCTCTGACTCCTTGCGCGGACGCCCAGATTTCCCTGGAGTCACACGCCGCCCCAAGGCAGCGGCCATTTGCTCGGCAAATCGTGGACTGCCCAGCGCATAGTT
>NCIH01000122.1:0-8697 GCA_002281975.1 Hydrogenophilales bacterium 17-64-11
CCAGCGTCCAGTGGAAATAGCATCGTCCTGTGCTGCACCGCCATACGCGTTACCTTCAGCACTAGCCTTTTTTGCCCCGGCAATCCATTCCGGATGAAGAAGAACTGAAAGCTCAACTTTCTTGTTCTTGGATTTTCCGAGTTTTACCATTGTGGAGTGATCACAGTGCGGGCAAACCACGCCACGTTTTTGATCAATCACCGAAAATGGTTTTTCGGTTTGTGCCACATACAAAGGTACATCGGGGGCAATGCGTGCAGACGTGTCTTCTACGTCAAACGCTGTTCCACACTTGCTGCAAGTGTGCTCCCAAGCCTTCACGGTAAGAGTTTTGATGGCAACCAAAGGGCTGGTCATCAGCGGCGTGCGGTGGCCACATCCAGTCACCTGACAGGGGCCATGCTTTGCGAGGAAAGTGTGCAGGATCTCTGGGCCCTCGTAGCTGTACTCACTCCGCTGTTCTTGGGTCAGACTAAGCGGATCGAAACCGGCGGGCATTTCCTGCTTGCTGGGTAGGTACGTCCATGTGCCTTTCTCGCCGTTGGGGCCATCGCAGTAGTAGTACGGCATGATCTGCGGCTTGACCTCTGCCTCGATATCGGCGAGCAAACGCTTCACTTCATCGAGATCGACGTTGGCCAGTTCCTGCTTCACGACGAACCACGCCACCGGATTCAAGTCGTTGCCATACATCTGCATGCCAAGGCGCGAACCCTCGACGAGTGTAGTGCCACCGCCCATGAAAATATCAACCACCTTGAGGTGCTTGAACGCGCCTTTCTTCTGGTGATTGGCGTAGTAGTTGTCCCACACCAACTTGGCCGCGTGAGATTTATCCTCGGGAGCTTTGGTGGCGGCGGCGATCAGCATCGAGCGAAACACACTGGAACGCCGCCGCGCCCACCACTTCGACATCTGATAGATCGGCTTACCAGCGTTGCCTTCGATGATGGCCACCTGATTGACGGGCAGGATCGGGAAATCCACCTCCAGACAAGTTTTGGGACGATTGGGGTCGTTGAAGTCAACCGTCTCCATCTCGACCGCCTTACCTGCGCCCACGGCCTTGGCGACTTCTATCGCCAGTTGTTCTTTTTTGGTTGCCATTCTGCGGGTTCCCTGATTGGAGTTCAGTCGCGCGACTGGCGACGCGCCCACGGCCTTGGCGACTTCTATCGCCAGTTGTTCTTTTTTGGTTGCCATTCTGCGGGTTCCCTGATTGGAGTTCAGTCGCGCGACTGGCGACGCATGTTTTCAACAGCGGCTGCCAGGTCTACTGGGGCTTTCGGTCGCGCCCAGCGGTACCAGAACGGAATCGTGGCGCTGCGAGGCTCGCATTTCGGCTTGCTCATTTTGATGCGGGTGGGCAGCAGGGTGGCATCTCCAACAACAACGGCTTCACCGACATCTAGGGTAGGCAACACCTCCATCAAACCTTCCAAGCTTTCAGGCAACAACTGCCTGACTACAGCTTGGTCTGTCTTATTGGCCAACCGCAGGCTGATGATGTTGCTGCATTGGCTGAGAATTGTGGTGCTTACGTCTGAGGGCCTTTGGCTTACAACCATCAGGCCGACACCGTACTTTCGGCCCTCTTTGGCAATGCGCTCGAAATTTTCCAGGGCACGTCTTTCTAGTGGGCCTGCTGATGCGGCTTGGCTTGGCAAATATAGGTGCGCTTCATCGCAGACGATCACCACCGGGTGTCGTGCGTCACCTTCCTTACCTGGGTCACTCCAAAACTGAATCTGATAGACCAATCGAGCGACAAGACCAACAACGACAGGAAGAATGTCAGAAGGGACTTCAGAAAAGTCGATGATTTTGATTCCAGAATTGACACCGTCTTTCGCTGTCCCAGATCCCATCAGCTTGATCGCCAAATCATGCAGGGATTCGTAAGTATCATATTCGGCGGGCGCGCTATACATAAACGCGTAACGCCGGTCGTTCATCTTCGTTTTGAGGCGAATAAGGAACCTCGAAAGCTTGCCGGTAAGAGGACCTTTTTCCGTCTTCGGTTGCCCTTTCCTTGGGCCACTTGCATATGACTCACCAGTGTCGATAGCCTCCTCATTCTTGGCGTCGAGTGATGTGACTAAATCCTGGATTTTGTATGGCACTGGTGTATCAACGGTGAACCCCTCCAGCAACTCTGGTTTGCCCAATGCGGTAATCACTGCTCGTTTGGTCTCAATGACGGAGTCCATCAAAGCAAGCGCTTGGTTCGGTGCGTTGTCCCCAGAGCGGTCCACAAATACAGATTGCATTTCGTCGTATGTAAGCAGCCAAAATGGCAGAAAAATAGCGTTGTCTTTCTTTACCTTGAGGTCACCAATCCCTGCAATGCGGTAGTGAGCTGCGAAGTCCATGCTGGAATATTCGCCGTGAAGGTCCAGCACGATCATGTTGGCGTACGGCAGTTCGGCGGCTTGCTCCAATATTGATGCGACTGTGAAGGACTTTCCTGAGCCTGTACTGCCCAGCAAAGCTGCGTGGCGCTGGAACAGCTTGTCACCGTCGATGTACGCCGTAGCCTTGCCATCCAATGTATATGTGCCAACTTTTAATGGCGTGATGGCTTCGGATTTCGATGTCGCACTTAGTATTCCCATGAAGTCTTCGAGAGATTTTTCTTCTATAGGGAAGACGAGCCGGTTTATCTCTGGCAGTGAAAACACGGCACGGGTGAACGTGTCTTTTCGTTCACCGTCACGTTCACGATAAGTTCCGACCAAACTCACCGCCACCCCGTTTTCTTCCTGCTGGATCGTGGTTAAGTCTTTTGGAACCTCACCCTCGTTAAGAGTGGGCAGTTCAACAGGATGGCGCCAGACTCTTTCGATAATGCCAATCAGCCACTCGTCACCCATCGACTGAATGGCTACAAGGCGACCGACACGGGCCTTCTGCAGACGCTGGCCATCTGTCACCCGGATGGTTATGCGAGACGTTTCGACACTTCGAACTTCGCCCAGTGATTGGTCTTCTTTGAAAGCAAAAATACCCATATACATCCCCTATTCGAGAAAAGCCTTCATGAAATCGTCAAGCTGCCAAAGTGATTGCGCTGACGACAACAATTTGCCATTGTGAAGACACTCACAACCGTCTCCGCTCTTGTAAAAAGCCGCCACATGCGGATAGCACAACAGCAAGTCTTTAATGCTGTCGGTCAATCCTCTAGTGAGGATCAGCATGGGCATGTGCGAATCAAGCCGGGCTTTGATGACACCCTGCAGGTGATCGTCGTTGAAGCCGAAACCAATACACACCAAGGCGTCAGCTCGGTTGAGGGCAGCGTTCATTTCGGTACGCATAGCATCGAACAAGGTGTTGACCAGAGCGTCTTGGTACTTTGATGGCCCTGGCACAACAATGGCCTTCGGTGCCATTGAAACGTCGTTAATAACTTCGATAGGGCCATCTTTTGTGGCATGCCAGGTGATGGAACCATGAGGCTTATGAAGCCGAATGGTTTTGCACGGCCTGTGATCCGCTTGCGTACCCTTCTTGTCCGCCGCCCAAATTCGGCTGTACTGGGTCTGGAACAGCGAATTCGCTCGCGGCTTTCTCCGGCGAAAGCCAGAAAATCCGGTGTCCAAAGGTACGTCGGCAATATCACAGAATAGCTCTAGCAAAGTGTCATAGTTTGTGGTGATGACCGATATGGAGTCTGCGTTCTGAGGCGCACCGTCGAAAAGACGGCGCAATAGGCGGGCGGGGGCGTGCGTTGAGGGGGCGGGATGATTGAGAATTGCCACTTCCGCTACCGAAGTCTTTTCGGTGATGAGCTTGGCTGTTTCCTCCCGCAGTATCGTTATGATCTCATCTCTACCTTGAGCCCCACTGGCAATGGTGTTGAGTCCTGCCTCAAGGTTTTCACGAATAGCTTCTAGAGCCGCTCCCCAGACAGCCTTGGCTTCATTGGAAGCAAGGCGCGGCCCGACTACCTCAGCCAGGTGCTGACCGAGTGCCCCCATATGCGGCAAGCCGTACCCACACGAAAAGCCAGAGCCCACCAACAGCATAGGTGTTGCTCGGAACCACGACTGGATGTCGGTGTAAAGCTCCTCGGGGAGTCCGGTGGCTGTCATCCCTTCGGCTCCTATTTGGTTAATTCGACGAACGGCGACAACACCTCCAGCAGCGAGAGTCCGCCGTGCGTCAACGTCGGGTAGCCACCCTGGCTCTTCCATTTCCATCGGCCAACGGCCAGGAGGTGGGCACCGTGCGGGCTGTTGATCTGGAGTGCCACGGGCGGCACGAACGAGCCGGTTTCACCGGTACCCGCCTTGCAGCGCCCGCTGGAAAAAGCCTTCTTGAGGAACTGGCCAACATCGCCATCTGCATCGGGGAAGTAGCCCGTCGCGGCGTAACCGTGGTCGGAAGTAATCACCAGCCGCCGTCCTGTTGCCAAGCGCTCGACGAAGGCCCAGAAGTCGTCGCTGCTTAGTTGCTCGGCAGCGTCGCGCGTCAGGATGTCGAGGCCCTGGCCCGCGCCCGCGCCGTCATGCACCTTGCTGTCGGGCCAGTGATGCCAGAACACCCAGTTCGGCGCAGCATCGATCAGTCCTGCGCAATCCTTCCATGCCATATCGACACACTCGGTGTGTGCCGGCTGGAGGCTGTGGGCCAGACCGCCGCCGTTGTTTTGAAGCTGGCTGCGGCTACCAAAGCCCAGCGCTCGGGCGAACTCGTTGGTTTCGCCCGGCAATTCGGACGCATTGGCCGTGACCTCGTGCAACGTGAAGCCGCGCTCCTTGGCGCCTTGCAGCAGCCAAGGCAGTTCGCGTAGCGAGAGGCCATCGAGTATCAACACGGCCTTGGCGCTGTAAGGCTCGGCCCACCAACGCACGAGCCGATCCGAGGTTCGCTCCACCGTGTCGCCGAACACCTGCCACAAGTCCCATCCGCTTGAGGACAGAAAGTGATCGAGTGCACCGATCTCGCGGTCGCGCTTGGTGATTTCGCTCGGGGCATTGCCAGCGGCCAAGGGCTTGGACGCGATTTCAACGGCCTTGTTGATGATGACGCGCCACGCGTCTTCGGGTGTGCCTTTAGTCAGGCGGTGGAGAACCCCGGCGTCAATCGCCATCAGTTGTCCTCCTTCTCAAGGGTGAGCTCGAAGGTCATGCCATCGGGCAGCTTCTTGAGCAGTTCCTTCACCTGTGCGCCGGTCGCGGCGGACACCTTGATTGTCACCTCCGTAACCGGGGTCGCGGGGCCGATACCCCAGCCCTCCAGCTTGCCAATGAGATTCAGCGCTGAGGTGGCCGGGTTGTTCAGGCTCACGCGCGGCTTGCCGCCGGGGCCTGTCCCACTGCTACCGAAGATGTCACCACCGGTGGGCGGTATATCGCCACCGGGGATCGGGTTGCCACCCGCGGGTGGCGTCGATGGATTTGCGCCACCGCCGAACATGTCACCACCAGACGGGTTCCCGGTAGGTGGGGTGGGCGGTGTCGTGCCGCCGGTCGTGGGCACAGCGGATGGCTGCAGCAAGAACACTTCGTCGAGCTGGCGACCAGTGTAGGAAAGCTTGGGCCGCAGACGCTTCCACGCAGTGTCTTCGTCCTCGCCGGGCTGCGCTTGCAGGAATTCCATGCCGCGCAGGTTGATGGCGACCTTGCCTCGCGCACACAGGCGCAGGATGCGTTCCTTCATCGAGGTCTCGCCCAGCCAAGGGATGCAGTCCTGGCCTGCTGGGCGAGGCTCCTGCAATTCGCGCAGCAGCTTGCCGACCGGGGAGTTCTCGCCAGCGGCTTCGAGAACGAGGTCTTCGAAATCCTCGGGGACAAACAGATCGTTGATCAGCACTTCCTCAATCGCCTCCGGTATTTGTGCGCCCTGTTTCTTTAAGCTCTCAACGATGAACACACACTGGCTCGGATCGGTGAAGTTCCAGCGATGCAGGACGGCGAAACGGTCGAAGCGTTTCTTCAGAATATCGCGCAGCTCGCCCTGGTACTTGGTGTGCAGCTTCTTGTACTCAGGGTTCTGGCTGCTCCATTCCAGCGCCTTCATCTCGGCGCGGGCGAGGATCAGCAGGTCGCGATCCTGGAACGCGTTGGACGAGCCAGAGCGCGGCAGCAGAAAGCGAATGGTGTTGCGGCGCTTCTGTAAATGGTCTTTCACCCACCGACCCAAGCGCTCATTGAGCTTATCCGGCTCTTCCGGCAACACTAGAATCGGCAGACGGTCGTCCCAGCGCTCGGGCTGCTCGGCTTCGTCCAACGACGACCACGGGTCGGACAGCCAGGATTTCGGCAACGCAATGACACGGAAGGTCTTGGCAACCTCTTCGGTACCGCCAATGACGTAGCGCACTTCCTTGGCGAGCTGTGCGAGGTCAGAGCCATCCAAGAACAGCTTGTCATTGCGTGCGCAGGCCATCAGCTTGGCTTGCGGGTTCTCTTCCTCGCGGAAGACCAGACGATGGCCGTCTTGGTGAATGTTGAAGCTGTTCTCGATGATGGTGGTCAGTTCGACCTGGAAGCCATTGTCGTCGACCGCCTTGTCACGGGTGATGTCGGCCTGCAACGTAGCGGGCTCGGCACCGGCAAGGTTGCCGATGGCAATGGAACGCAGCCACAACGCGCCCACGATCTCTTGCAGGTGTGGCACGGTGCTGGCGTGGCCGGGCACGGCCTCGGTCACCGACGTGATATTGCGTAGCGCCTTCTCGCGCAGGGTGCGGTGTTGCTGGTTCGACACCGAGTCGAGCAGCGCGCCAATGCCTGCAGCGTCATCGTCAAGGCGGAAGTCAGCCGCCGTAAGGATCGGAGCCGTTTCGCCCCGGCTCTTGAACAGGTTGGCCAGGATGCGAATCATGTCGCGCGTTTCCTGCGCATCGGTGGCCACCAGCACTTGGTCTTCGAGCAGTTGCAGCAGGTGCGGCGCGTAGGGCCAGGACTCGACGAACTCCTTGCGCTTGCGGTCTTGCTCGGAGGACGGCACGTCGAGCAGGCGGAAATACTCCGCAACGTGTTTTGCTACCAGAGAGTCGACTTTGGCAGTGGGTATTTGCAGGCGGTTGTCGAACAGGCGGTGCAGCAACATGTGCCGACGATCTTGCTGGATGCGCTCGGGGCTGCCGCCTGCCTTGAAGTCGATGGGGATCGGATTGACACGATGCACCTGCTGGTACGCGTCGCTGCCACCGTTGCGCACCGAGATGACGAGCACCAGCAACTCGGGATGCTCCTTGGCGATCTCCGAGAGTATCTGGATGAAGTTGAACGCCCACTGTTTCCACGGGTACTGCTTGGTGTTGGTCAGGCCGTCGTACCACGTCTGGAATTCGTCCAGTAGCAGCATCGTCGGGCTGTGCTGCAGCAGCTCAAGAATGAGCTTATCGGATGGGATGTCGGTCTTCGCCGCGCCCATGCCTTCCCACTTACCCTTGATGTAGGTGCCGTGGGGATGGCGCTCGAACAGCAAATCCCACAGGAACTTATAGCGCTGGCGGTGCAAGCTCTCACCGATCACCAGCATCCCGCTGCGTAACGCGATTTTTCCGATCTGCGGCTCGCCCAGCGTGGTCGCCCATGAGTTGAGCCAAGCGCCGGTGGACGTCGCATCGTTCACAGCGTGATAAAGCGCCGCCATCAAATGTGACTTACCAAGGCCGCGCTCACCAATTACCACCAGGGGCCGCCCTTGGTTCGGTCCAACAGCCTCTATGCCCTTCAGTACGTCATGCGTGGGATAGGTGATCTCCAGGAATTCCCGTGCCGCGATCTGGGTTGCGCCGGTGTTCGTTTCGTTGGAGAGCTCAATGGCTGTCCCTTTGAGGCGTTTACCCCGAAATTCTTCTCGCAGAGTCAGTCCAAGCATTATTTTCGCTCCCCATTATTCAATTTGCCCTTCGCCGAATCTTCCTCGCCACGGCCCTGGTCGGTCGCCTCCATCGACTGCTGCTTGATCCAACTGTCAATGTCTGCACGCGAAAACCGCCACATCCCGCCCACCTTGAAAGCCGGTATCTTCTTGGCAGCAGCCAGCCTGTAGATCGTCCGTTCGGTGACCTTCAGGTAATCCGCGACCTGTCTAATGGTGAGAATCTCGCCCTCGGTGGTACTGATGGACATGGTCATTGCCGTTAAGGGGAAAATACGACTTGATAGTACAAGATTTTCAACCTTGGAAACAAACTGCCTGGGGCGGAGTGAGCAAATCAAGCCATTGGATAAGCGGGATATCAGAAGGATAAAAAATGGCGCAAGGCGACCTGCGCCCGCCATACGCCCATGCACGCCCGAGCGGGTTTTCGATAGATGTCGG
The DNA here is from genome assembly GCA_002281975.1 of Hydrogenophilales bacterium 17-64-11. Taxonomy (GTDB): domain Bacteria; phylum Pseudomonadota; class Gammaproteobacteria; order Burkholderiales; family Thiobacillaceae; genus Thiobacillus. The sequence continues at coordinate 8,287 of NCIH01000122.1, forward strand.
AGAGACCAACATGGCAGCACGACATTCCAAACGTTCGCTGCGATGACAACTGTAGCGATCGCCCTGTTGATGGAGCCGATCATGGGTAGCGCAGATCAATTAATACTCACCAGCCAGTCCGGTGCCGACGGTGCCGAGAGCCGACCACAAGGACGAAAACTGCCGGAACTTGTTGCGGCAAGTCCCCTGCCGTTCCGGCGCACGATCCGCCGTCCCGAGCTGCGACAAATCGTGCCGCTGGCCGATACGACGATCTACGACATGGAGCGCCGCGGGGAATTTCCGCGCCGGTTCAATCTGACCTCGCGCTGCGTGGTGTGGGATTTGACGGAAGTAGAAGCCTGGCTCGATGCGCGCCGCCAAGCTTCCGACAGTGCGCAGTTAAAACGAGCCCCCTCGCGACGTGCGTCA
>NCIH01000123.1:0-7403 GCA_002281975.1 Hydrogenophilales bacterium 17-64-11
AGTTCCCGCGTCCGATGCCACGCCACCTCGCTGACAGAAACCATCACGTCCCAGGCGCAATACCAGGCGCCGCGCTCCTCGGTGTTGAAGCGGTTTCCGCCCCTTCGCGTGTAGGTGAAGGCCGCGTTGACGTGACTGTCTCCGTAGATGCGCAGGTCCCGGCTGCGGCGCTGCCAAGCAAGCTCGCGAGGATCGAGATGCGGGTTGCGACCACGCTCTGCGAGAAGACGGCCACTAGTCAGGCCCTCGATCTCGGCCAAGATTTCCATTTCGTCTTCGGTTTCGACAAGGCCCCGCAGTGACGGTGGCTTGTGGTAGGTAGCGGGCAGCAGACGCACGAGGCCGCGGTCAGAAATCTCAGTCTGCTTCATACCCCACCGCGCAAAGCATCGAGATAGGTCCGCACCGCAAGGATCTGCGGCAAGCCACCTTCGATCGCGGTGTCGATCGGTCGGCCGCCCCCGAAGAGCGGCCCGGTATTGGGTCGGGTGAACCAGTCTCTGGCAAGCGGCTCGGAGAAATAAAGCTCGAGCGACTTGTAGATGCCGATCACGCCGCTCAATCGGAGGAGCTGGTCCTTGGTCAGATCTCCCGCGAAGCCCGGCTTCTTGGCACGCTTCCACGTCGTTTCCGACATGTCGGCGAGAGCAGCAGCCTCCTTCAGGCTGAGACCCCAGGCATCGGCAACGCGGGCATAGGCCTTCAATGCGACGAGGTTGATCTGTGCGGGCTCCAAAATCTTCTCTGCGATCTGCATATCGTCCTCCATCAACGTCAACTTAGGCCATATGGACCAAATGTAAAGATCAAATGAACCTATCATGTTTCTCCTTGCTCACCCGAACCGCCGCCCGGCGTCGGTGAAGGTGTATTCGTTCATGATGATCCCCTCGTCGACCGCCTCGTCTGAGGTGAGGTGGTCATATTCAGCTTCCAACTGCCGATAGAGCCAGCGGGCAAGATCGCGTAGCGCTTCTACGACGGTCTGTTCACTTCCCTCGGTCGGCGCCTGCCCGGTCGGACTGTCGCGCGCCACATCGATGGCCATGCAGTATTCGTGATAGTAGCGCCCACGATGGCTCACATCGGCACCGAGCTGATAGAAATTCTGCCGCTGAGCGCCCTGCAGGCGATCGGCGATGCCGTGCAGGGCCACGTCCTTCGGGGCATAGGAGCGGATTTCGCGCGCGGAGGCTTTGGCATGGCGGACCGTGGCTTCGAACGATGCGCCGTCGCCCTGGGAGGAGAACCCTGAGAACCAGATGCAGGGTCTCCGGCAGCTGCCACCGCCCAGCAGCAGAACGGGCCGGGTCTTAAGGCTGACCCCGAGGATGTCGCAGACGCGCTCAAAGTCGTCATAGACCGCATCCCACCAATCGTCGGTGACGGCGGCCTCGCGATACCAGCTGCGGGCCTTCTCCTTGGCGGCATCAGAAAGTTCCGGGAACTGATAAGCCGTGGTGCAGATAACCTTAGGCATCGAAGTCCTCCCCACGCAGCGCGGCCTCAAGCCATTCATGGGTGCTGGTCCAGCCGATGGATTTCCGTGCACCGAGATCAATGACATGCGCGCTACCGCCGAAGGCGTCCAATCGGGGCCTGGAACAGGTGTAAGCGACTTCGAAACCCCAGAGGCCAGTCAGGTCGATCTCATCCGCAAGGCGCAGCACGAAGCGGGTGACGCCTTCGATATCGCCTTCCCCATCAACGTCATGGAACCAGAGGATCGAACTTTCGGGTCCGTCCTGCTGCGACATGGCGAAGCCCGAGTATTCTGGATCGTCGGCGCCTTCCTCGTCGAGATGCAGGCGGGTCAAGAAATCAAGCGCCGCGATAGCTTTTTCGGGCGAGCCTACGTCGAGGGCGCAGGAAAAGTGGGTGAAATAGTCGGCCATGGTGCCTCCAGAAATGAGAAGTCCCGGCCAAAAGGCCGGGCTGATTGGAACATGCGGGTCGAGAAACGCCGATCATGCGCAGTCGGCGTGCGCCGGGGCCTGAGCCTCTGCATGAGCCTGCAATAGCTCGCGGTAGTAGCGTTTGCGCGCAGCGCGCCAGCTGCGGACGGCCAGCGTGTCGGGATGAAGGCGAGAGATGGCAATGCGCAGCATCGCGAGCGGCGTGATTCCTGGTGAGACGCCAAGATCCAAGTAGGCCCGGCTCATGTCAGGGGACCTCCAAGACCAGTGGCGCTGCATGAGGGTCGACAAGCGCTTCGATCTTTTCAGTGCGGCCCATCCAGGGTTCTGGCCGGATCGCTTTGACCCAATCCGTGAAGCTCGGAATGAAGCCAAGATCCTCGCGGACATGCTGCTCGCCCACCCATCGGGTCGGAATGATCCTGCCGGTCGACAGCGTGATCGTCGGCCCGAAGACGGTCTCGGAAAGCCAAATTCCCGCCGAATGATGAAACATGGCTCTGTGGCGAAAGTCCGCAGAATGGGCTTTCGAGCTGTCATACCATGCGTGGATGGCCTGGTAGTCTTCCACGGTGCCGCCCCATTTTTTCACCGAAGACAGGGCGTGGTGGTAAGGATGTGCCATCGCCGCCCCCTCAGAAATCATGGGTGAAGAGTTCGGACGACGTGAACCGTTCGTTGAACTCGAGGTGGATGCAGCGGGCAGAGGCGTCGAAACAGAACTCGCCATAAGCGCCGTCGTTGTTCTCCCAGCCGCCATGGGTGTCGGCGAGCAAATCGTAGGCAAGCTGCTCGACGACATCGGCAAGCGACAGTTGCCGCATCTCGGCCACCGGGTTGTCCCAGGTGATCGCGGCATAGGGGATTTCGACGGCGGGGAACTCCACAGCGGCATCACCCGCCCAAGCGGAGATGCTTTCGATCTGGCCACTGTCACCCTCGCCATCAAAGGTCACGGTGACATGGGTGATGCCAGCGGTGGACAGCGCATCAAACAGGCGCTCCTTGTTGGCAGGGCGCAGTTCGGCCTCGCGGTCGGCCTGCTTTAGATGGGCCGCAAACACCGACGCGAAGTCGACCACGGACGGCGGCATCGGCGCCGGGAGGGTGGGTTCAGCTTGTGTCATGGAATTCTCCGGAAATGGGGGAAGGGTCGGAGCCAGCCGGGCGATCTCTTTCACTCGGCAAAGCTCGCAAGACCCCCCTGCCCTCCTCTGTCTCTGGGACGTCACGCCGCGATCTGCAGCGCCCGCGCGGCGAAGGCGCGCCACAGTGGATCGACGAGGCGAGCATCAAGAAGATCGGCGTGGTGACGCAGGCGCTGCACCAGATCGGTCTCTCTCCAGTCCGCTGCGCGGCCGGCCTGCGCGCGTAGCTGGCTCGCCTCACTGACGACGGCACGCGCTTCGGCAGCGCTCATCACTGGATGGCACCACGCGACGGCGCCATCACAGGCCGCACCTGCGAGAACCAGACGGTCATCCCGGTCGAGGATCGCCAGAAGCTGCGGAGCCGCATCCGGCGCGTACTCTTCGGCATGGCGGATTGCCCCGCGCATGGCCTCGGCCAATGTCGGGAAACGATCAAGGACAGCGGGGGCGTTCTCGCCGGACATCGAACCAGCGAGGGTCTGGCGCGACAGCGTCAACGCAAAGGGGAGGCTCGGATCCGGCACAGCATTCTGCAGGCCATGCGTGAAGCCATGGGTGCGCGAAGTCGGCTGAACCGGGAGAGAGAGGTCGAACATGGGATGATCTCCGACGGCGCGGGAAGCCGCTCTCCCCGCCTCGGCCGTCAAAGACCAAACCGCCGCCCTCTTCCTCGAAGGGGCGGCAGCGATAGGTCCGAGGACGGATCAAATCTTGCCGAGCCCCCGCAGGCTCAGCTCGGTCCCTGCACCGACAATGATGTGATCGTGCAGCGTCAGGCCGAGATATTTGCAACCTTTCTGGATCTCCTTGGTCATGCTGAGGTCAGCTTCCGACGGTGTGGGATCGCCTGACGGGTGATTGTGGATCTTTTGTGCCCCGTTTTCTTATGTGCCCCACCGTCAAGATCGGTAGCCCTTTCAACGGCTTGTAGGCTAAAGTTGGACACATAAGGACGCACTTCGTGGAACATGACCGCTCCTGCAATTTCCCAGAAGGATGCTTGTCATGTTAGAACGCCATTTCAGGTCGCTCAGGGTGATCGACCGTATCAGAGCCCAGTGGCTTGGGCCGCACATCGAGCGCTACGCTCAATCGCTTGATGAGTTGCATACCGGTACTGCCACTGTTCGGCAGCATATTCGGGCCCTCGGGCACTTCAACGAGTTCGTTGTTGGACGTGGCGTACAACGCCTTGATGAACTGCCCGATCACGTAGATGCGTTTGTCAGCCACTGGTTTGCTGAACACGGCAAGTGGTGCAAGAGCGCGCAGGATCGGGCGACAATCGTTTCTCAAAGCCGTTTGCCTGTGGAGCGAATGCTTTGCCTGGTCCTGCTGGGTTTCACACGTCCAAGCTGTCGTCCCTCCAGGCCCTTCTGTGTCAGCGCGCCTGGCTTCTTTCCTTTCCTTGTCAACGAGAAGGGACTGCGCCAAGCCACGCTACACAAATACACCTACACCCTGCGCCCGTTCGAGTCATACTTGGCGCAGACGGGCACAACCCTGTCGGCGCTTACCCCGGCGTCCATCACTGATTTCATCAACACCCGCGCGGAGACGTTGCACAAGTCCGGCATGCTCGGCACGACCGGCGCCTTGCGTGCCTTCCTCGCCTATCTGCACCGTGAAGGCATCATTGCGAACGATCTAACTCGCAGTCTTCCGCGCGGCCGGGCCTATCGACAGGCATCCATTCCACGCGCCATTTCATGGCCTGATGTCGAGCGCCTGCTGGCCAGCGTCGATTGCCGCTCCGACGTGGGCAAACGCGACTATGCCATTCTGACATTGCTGGCCAGCTACGGATTGCGTGCAAGAGAGATCGCGGCCCTGTGCCTCGATGATATTGATTGGGTGCATGAACAGATCAGTATCCCAATGCGCAAAGGCGGCCATTCGACCCGATATCCGCTGTCGGCGACCGTCGGCGAAGCCATAATCGCCTATTTGCACATTCGGCGCACGGATATCGCTGATCGCCAAGTCTTCTTGGCCGCAAGATCGCCCTATACCCCTATGACGCATACGGGTGTGTCATGCATGGTTTCGGGCCGCATGCACAGCATCGGCATTCAGGTTGCACGTGCTGGCTCGCACACATTGCGCCATGCCTGCGTTCAGCACCTTGTAGAAGCCGACCTGCCCTTCAAAGTCATTGGCGATTACGTCGGTCATCGCCACCCCGCATCCACATTGGTCTATGGCAAGGTAGCGGTGCACAAGCTGCGAGAGATGGTCATTGCCCAAGGGGAGGACGTGCTATGACCGCCCCCTGGAACAGCTTCCAAAGCATTCTGGCCCCTCAGATCGAACAATACCTGCGTGCAAAACGCGCCATGGGATGCAAGTTCGCCTGCGAAGATCGCCAACTTCGGCTGCTCGATCGATTTCTCAACAACCGCGGCGTGGAAAGCATTGAGGCGATTGACGCACAGTGCTTGCAGGACTTCTTGGATTCCCGCAAACGCACCAACCCGCGCAGCTACAACAATCTGCTCGGAGATGTTCGACGGTTGTTCGACTGGATCGCCAGCCAACACATCCCAGGTGCCTCACCGGTAACGATCAAGGCTCAGCCGCAAACAGCGCGACAGCTGCCCTACCTGTTCTCTGACGAGACGATACGGCTCCTGCTGACTTTGGCAGCAGCATTGCCAGACAACGCGCGAGCGCCGCAGCGCGGCATCATCTATGAGATGATCTTTGCCTTGCTCGCCAGCCTTGGCCTAAGGGTCGGGGAAGTCGCTAATCTGCAATGGGGCGATGTGGACCTGACGCGCGACGTGGTGGAGATCCGCAACACCAAATTCGGCAAGGACCGCCTTGTGCCCTTTGGGCCCAAGCTGGCCGTCAGGCTGCGCACCTATCGGACACAACGGGAGCAAAATGGGTTCGTCTGCTCAGGCGCCCATCACTTGTTTTCCTGGAATGGCCGTACACCGATCAGCACCAACAGCATCCGCAACACATTCCGTGATGATCTGTTGCCCCAACTCGCCCTTGCGATACCGATTGGCGTTTTCGGCCCACACGTTCATGGCCTGCGCCATTCATTCGCCGTGCGCACCCTGCTGAACTGGTACCGCCAAGGGATCGCACCAGCCGACCGTCTTCATCATCTGTCCACATTTCTGGGGCATCTCAATCCGAGCAGTACCGCTGTTTATCTGACTATCACGAACGACCTGCTTGGTGCCGCCAATCACCGCTTTGAGGCCTTCGCACCAACCCTATGCAGGGGAATCAAAGCATGACACAGCTGAACCTTGCCGCCGCCGTTCACCATTACTTTCTGGAGTATCTGCCGCGCCACAAAGGCCTGCAATCCAGCACGATCCGCAGTTATCGAGACAGCCTGCGCCTGTTCCTGATCTTCGTGGCCGATGCCAATCGGATCGGGGTCAGTGGCCTCGGGTTCGAGCATTTGGACTACTCTGCTGTGCAGGCATTCCTGAACAACATGGAACTCAAGCGCGGTAACGCCATCAGCACGCGCAACCAACGCCTGACGGCCCTGCACGTTTTCTTCGAGTATCTCTGCCAGACCGCACCAGAGATGTTGCCGGTCAGCGCCAAGGTTGCAGCCATACCGATGAAGCGCCATCAGCGTCCAGAGATGAAGTTTCTGGCACGTGATGAGGTCGAGGCGCTCTTTGCCTGCATCCCCGCCCAGGATCGTCTTTCGCTGCGCGACCGCGCGCTCCTCATGCTGCTCTACAACACCGGTGCGCGCGTCTCAGAAGTCGCGCAACTGAAGGTGGGCCAACTCGATTTAGCCTCACCGGCGCGGGTCAGGCTGCTCGGTAAAGGGTCAAAGTGGCGAACCTGCCCTCTTTGGAGCCAGACCGCCAAGGCGTTGCAGGACATGCTGGATGAACGCACCACGGCTCTTTCGCCAGATACCATTGTGTTCGTCGGCGGCACAGGCGTCGGGATGACCCGTTTCGGCATCTACAAGCGTATTCGCCATTACGCCAAACTCTGGGAAGCGGCGGGCGTACAAGCCTCACGCACCCACATCACGCCCCACGTGTTTCGGCACACAACGGCGGTCCATCTCCTCGAGTCAGGGGTAGAGGTCAACGTCATTCGGGGCTGGTTGGGGCATGTCAATCTGGAGACGACCAATCGATACGCCGAGATAACCATACGCATGAAGGCGGAAGCCCTGAAACTGCTTGAGCCGGTTGCTGGTGGCAGAGCGCGAAAATCCGCATGGCGAGATGACTCGGCCATGCTGGCGTGGCTGTCATCCCTGTAGCGATATGACAGTGGGCGGCATGATTGGCCGCCCACTGTCTCGACAATCATCCTTCGCCCAAAACCAGAAACACCC
>NCIH01000124.1:0-7364 GCA_002281975.1 Hydrogenophilales bacterium 17-64-11
ATCCACCGAATAACCAGAAAAACCGGCGGCTTGACGGTTCGTTTATCCAGGAACGCGTTGAAACGTACTCAAAAGTGAATTGTTCAGCGCTTCCCTAGAGCTTGCCGTCGAGATCCTGCGCCACATCATCGACGAATACGGCGACACGCGTTTCCCCGCGCCGCACGAATTCGACAACGCTGTATGGGTGGGCTACCGGCTGTCCGAAGTGCTGCCGCTCAAGCTTTCCGTCAAGCAGAGTCTGCTGGAAATGAATGACAGCGTGACACGTCTGCGCATCCTCACCGAATTTCTCAGAAAGCAGACCAACTGATGGCACGTTTCTATCCCGTACTCGAAGCCAGACACCGTGCTTTCATCGCCGCACAGAAACTGTTCTTCACAGCCACCGGCACCGCCGCCAGCCGCATCAACCTGTCGCCCAAGGGAATGGACAGTCTGCGTGTGCTTTCCGACACCCGCGTCGCCTATCTCGACCTCACCGGCAGCGGCAACGAAACCGCCGCCCATCTGGCGCACGATGGCCGCATGACGCTGATGTTCTGCAGCTTCGACGCCGACCCGCTGATACTGCGGCTGTATGGACGCGGCCGCATCGTGCGCCGGCAGGATTCCGGATGGGCCGAATTGCGCTGCCATTTTCCCGCTCTTCCCGGTGAGCGCCAACTCATCGTCCTCGACATCGAATCGGTACAGACCTCGTGCGGTTACGCCGTGCCAAGGTACACCTACGCAGGCGAACGCGACACACTGGCGCGCTGGGTCGACAAGAAAGGCCCGATCGGCCTCCTGGATTACTGGCGCGAAAAGAATCAACTCAGCATCGACGGCCTGCCCACCGGTTTACTGGAGGATGCATGATCAAAGCGACCCTGATTCCGCTCGTATTGATCCTGGCCGGCTGCGACCCCACCCCTCCGCCACACCCGGAAACCGAACGCGCCCCCAGCCCGGCTTTCGCAACGCAGGCTCAGGCGCTGGAAAAAGCGCGCGCGGTGGAAGCCCGGCTGATGGATGCGGCGGAGGCGCAGCGCACGCAGACGGAAGGCACGGCACCGCCGTAGGTAGGTGTCACACGGCCAGCAGCCGCTGCACCACCGCTCCCGCCAGCATCAAGCCGAATAGCGGCGGCATGTAGCTGATGGTGCCGTTGACCGCGCGGGCGCGGCCGCGCCCCTCGACCGGCTGTGGCGGCAACGGGGCACGACCGGCTTCGTCGGAAAACACGGTGAGCACACCCCTGGGGATGCCGCGCTTGCGCAGGCGCTTGCGCATCACCGAAGCGAGCGGGCACATGCTGGTTTTCGAAATATCGGCGATCTGGATGCGGCCAGGGTCGAGCTTGTTGCCGGCGCCCATGCTGGACGCCACACGCAACCCGCGCTCGACGCTGCTGGCGACCAGCGCTACCTTGCAATTGAGCGAATCGATGCAATCGATGACGACATCGACATCGCCCGGCACGATCTCGGCCACGGTTTCAGGAATCAGGAATTCACGGATCACGCTGAGTTCGCAGGCCGGGTTGATGTCGCGGATGCGCGCTGCCATCAGCTCGGCTTTCGACTGTCCGACCGTGGACAGCAGCGCAGGCAGCTGGCGATTGATGTTCGATGTCACCACGACGTCATGATCGATCAGGGTCAACCGCCCCACCCCTGCACGCGCCAGCGCCTCGGCACAATACGAGCCGACGCCGCCCAAACCAGCCACCAGCACGTGCGCATTGGCAAGCCGCGCCTGCTCGCCGGCATCGAGCAGAATCCGGGTACGTTCAAATTGCGGCGGCAAGACTGCGTCCATCGGCTAAAATTCCCTCATGGTCAAATGGCTGGTCACACTCGTTCTGGCATTATTGGTTTTGGGACTGCTCACCCCCTGGCTCAACCGCCTGGGGCTGGGCCGGCTGCCCGGCGACGTCCAGATCAAGCACAAGCGGGGCGTATTCTACTTCCCATTTACCAGTGTCATTCTCATGTCGCTGGCGCTCTCCCTGCTGGTTTACCTGCTGGGCCGATGAATCAAACGCCCGCCCCCATGTTGCCTCCACCGAAATGAACAAGGCATTCGTAAAAGAAACCGATGCCCCGGATGCCGATGAAGATGATCTCATCGCGCTGGCGCTGCCCGCCGGGTCGAAGAACTACATGACGCCCGCAGGTTACGCACAGCTGGACGCCGAGTTCAATCAGCTGTGGAAGATCGAGCGGCCCAGGCTGGTGGAAACCATCTCCTGGGCCGCGAGCAACGGCGACCGCTCGGAAAACGGCGACTACATCTACGGCAAGAAGCGCCTGCGCGAAGTCGACCGCCGCATCCGCTTCTTGTCCAAGCGGCTGGAGCACGCCGAGGTTGTCGACCCCGCCACGCGGGAGGACACCGACCAGGTATTTTTCGGCGCCACCGTCACCGTCGCCGATCGGGACGGCAGCGAATCCACCTATGCCATCGTCGGCATCGACGAGGCCGACGCCGGGCGCGGCCGCATTGCGTGGATCTCGCCGATGGCACGCGCACTGCTGAAGGCGCGCGAGGGCGATACGGTCAGCGTGCAGACGCCCGACGGACGGCGCGAGGTCGAGATCGTCGAGGTGCGCTACGTAGCGCTGGATTAGAGGTCAGGAGCTGAATCCTGACCCCTGTGGCTCTTCAGTACAGCAGGCTGGAAAGCATGCGCCGGTAGCGGCTCACCCGCTCGTCACCGTCCAGCAGGTTGAATACCGCCAGCAGGGTCTTGCGACCGATATCGTCTTCGAAGCCGCGATCGCGGCGGACGATTTCCAGCAGGTGGTCCATGCCCGCCTCGTATTGCCCGGCGGCAACCAGCAGGTTGGCGAGCTTCAGCCGCGCCTCCAGATCGTTCTCGTTCGTTGCCAGCCGATCGGTCAACGCCGCCACGTCTTCGCCGGCCGCGCCCATGAATTGCAGCCGCGCCTTCAATTGCGGCACGCGCGGGTCGGCATCGTCCGGCACGCTTCCCATCAGGCGCTGCGCCTCATCCGCTTCGCCCAGATCGAGCATGATTTCAGCGGCATCGAGCCGTACGCCGACATGGGCGGGGGCGATTCTTGACGCGTCGGCCAGCCGCTGCAGCGCGGCCGCGGCGTCGCCCGCAAGACGCAGTTCGGCGGCCTGCGCACGCAGCTCGTCCGCCGGGCTCGGGGCGAGGCGGTCGAGAAAGGCGCGCACCTCGCCTTCCGGCAGTGCGCCGGAAAACTCGTCGACCGGCTCGCCGTCGATGAAGGCCTTGACGCTGGGAATGCCGCGCACCGCGTAACGCGCGGCGAGTTCCTGATTGTCGTCGGAGTTGATCTTGGCGAGCAGGAACTTGCCGCCGTATTCCGCAGCGAGTTTTTCCAGGATGGGTTTCAGCGATTTGCACGGGCCGCACCAGGGCGCCCAGAAATCGACCACCACCGGACGGTGCTTCGATTCTTCGAGGACGCGTTGCTGGAAGTCGGCAAGGTTGACGTCGAGTGCGTGTTCGGACATGGGGACTCCGCTTCAATCGCCGGGTTGCATCGATCCGGCTTAAATCAGACTACCTTAAATCTGCCTGGCCAGTTCGGCCGCCATTCCGGTATAGGACGCCGGCGTCAGCGTTTTCAGGCGCGCCTTCTCGGCATTCGGAATCGCCAGGCCGTCGATGAAGCCGTGCAGCGTGTCGCGCGTGATGCCGGCCTTGCCGCGCGTCAGCTCCTTCAACTGCTCGTAGGGATGGGCGACGCCGTAACGCCGCATCACGGTCTGGATCGGCTCGGCCAGCACTTCCCAGTTGGCGCCGAGGTCGGCCGCCAGCGCAGCCGGATTGGCTTCGAGCTTGCCGAGTCCGCGCAGGCAGGATTCGTAGGCGAGCAGGCTGTAGCCGAAGCCGACGCCCATGTTGCGCAGCACGGTGGAATCGGTGAGATCGCGCTGCCAGCGTGAAACCGGCAGCTTTTCCGCCAGATGCCGCAGCACCGCGTTGGCCAGCCCCAGGTTGCCTTCGCTGTTCTCGAAGTCGATCGGGTTGACCTTGTGCGGCATGGTCGAAGACCCGACCTCGCCTGCCTTGAGCTTCTGCTTGAAGTAGCCCACCGAGACGTAGCCCCAGACGTCGCGGTTGAGGTCGACGAGGATGGTGTTGGCGCGCGCGATCGCGTCGTACAGCTCGGCCATGGCGTCGTGCGGCTCGATCTGGATGGTGTAGGGATTGAAGGTCAGTCCCAGCTCCATGACGAAGCTGCGGGCGAAGCCTTCCCAGTCGAGATCGGGATAGGCCGACAGGTGCGCGTTGTAGTTGCCGACCGCGCCGTTGATCTTGCCCAGCAGCTCGACCGAGCCGATGGCATCCCACGCCCGCCGCAGGCGGTAGACGACATTCGCCAGCTCCTTGCCGACGGTGGTGGGCGAGGCGGGCTGACCGTGGGTGCGCGACAGCATCGGCAGGTCGGCCAGCTCGTGCGCCAGATCGGTCAGGCGCGCAATCAGCTTTTCCAGCGCCGGCAGCAGCACGCCGTCGCGCGCGCCCTTCAGCATCAAGGCATGCGACAGGTTGTTGATGTCTTCCGAGGTGCAGGCGAAATGGATGAACTCGGCTACCGCGGCGATTTCCGCGCTGGCCGCGGTTTTTTCCTTGAGGAAATATTCCACCGCTTTCACGTCGTGGTTGGTGGTGGCCTCGATGGTTTTGACGCGCTCGGCGTCGGCCACCGAAAACGTGTCGGCAATGCCGTCGAGCAGCGCGATGGCCGCGGCAGAAAACACCGGCACCTCGGCGATGGCAGGCTCGGCGGCCAGCGCCTTCAGCCATTCGATCTCGACGATGACGCGATATTTGATCAGGGCATACTCGCTGAAGAAATCGCGCAGCGGCGCGGTCTTGCTGCCATAGCGGCCATCCAGCGGAGAAAGAGCGGTCAGTGCATTGAGTTCCATCGTGTCATCCCGTGTTATCCGTTATTCAGTGATTGGTCCATGCGGCGCGCCATGCTAAACGGTGCGCCTGTCGCGCCGCATCAAACGGCCCGCCTGTCGCGCACCGCCTGTGCCAGCGTGCCGCTGTCCACATATTCCAGTTCGCCGCCGGCCGGCACGCCGCGTGCCAGCCGGCTGACCTTGAGGCCGCGCGCTTTCAGCAGTTCGCCGATCGTGTGCGCGGTGGCTTCGCCTTCCGGCGTGAAGTTGGTCGCCAGAATCACTTCCTCGACCACGCCGTCGAGCGCGCGATTGATCAGCCGTTCGAGGTGGATCTCGCGCGGGCCGATGCCGTCGAGCGGGGAGAGGCGTCCCATCAGCACAAAATACAGGCCGTCGTAGCTTTGCGTGACTTCCATCATGTTGAAGTCGGCCGGCATTTCGACCACCGCCAGCTGCCGTTTGTCGCGGCGCGCGCTGGTGCAGACTTCGCACACCTCCGCCTCGGAAAAATTGTTGCACAGGCGGCAATGATGCAGATGCGTCAACGCATGATTGAGCGCCCCGGCAAGCTGCTCGGCGCCGCGCCGGTCGCGCTGCAGCAGGTGATAGGCCATGCGCGCCGCCGACTTGGGGCCGACGCCCGGCAGCACGCGCAGGGCGGCGATCAGGTGCTCCAGTGCGGCGGGCTGCACAGACAGCGCCTCAGAACGGCAGTTTCATTCCCGGCGGAATCGGCAGGCCGGCGGTGACGCTGCCCATTTTTTCCTGCACCGTCGATTCGACCTTGCGCACCGCATCGTTGACCGCGGCGGCCACCAGGTCTTCCAGCATTTCCTTGTCGTCGCTCATCAGGCTGGGATCGATGGTGACGCGACGCACGTCGTATTTGCAGGTCATCGCCACCTTGACCATGCCGGCGCCGCTCTGCCCCTCGATTTCGATTTCGGCCAGCTTGGCCTGCATCTTGGCCATGTTTTCCTGCACCTGCTGGACCTGCTTCATCATGTTGCCGATGCCGCCCTTGATCATGTCGATTCTCCTGATGGCTGTATGGTTGAGGCGTCGATCTGGCCGCCGAACTGGTCGACCAACTCGCGCACAAATGGATCCGATTCGATGGCGGCCACGGCCTCGGCCTGGCGCGCTTCCTTGATGCGGGTACGCACCTGCTGCGGGGTCCGCTCGGCGGCGGCACCGATCTCGAACGTCACCTTGAGCGTCGCGCCGTACTTGTCGTGCAGCGCCGCCACCAGCTTGTCCTGATAGGCCCGTTCGAGCAGGTGTTTATGTGCCTCGCCCACGCGCAGCGTCACCGCATCGTCGGCTTGCGACGCCAGTTCGCAGTGGTCGGCGAGCATCTTGGCCATGCCGCCGAGGCGCAATTCCGCGACGACAGCCAGCCAGTCCCAGGTTCCGTGCGGCGCGGGTTCGCGGGCGACCAGCGCAGGCGCGGAAGGCGCAAGCGGCTCGGGCGCCTCGATCGATTCAGGCGGCGCGGCCGGTTCGGCCGGTACGCTCCCGGCACGCTGGACGGCTGCCTGCACGGGCACGGTCGACATGGCGGGCACTGCCGCCGGCGCGACGGCACGCGGCGCCGGCTCGGCCCCGGCGACGGGCACCGCACGCGCGGGAGCGGGGCGATCCGCCGCCGCACCCGGGGCGAAGGCCAGCATGCGCAACAGCGTCATGCAGAAGCCGGAAAACTCGTCCGGCGCATACGCCAGGTCGCGACGGCCGTTCAGCGCGATCTGGTAATACAGCTGCACTGTTTCCGCATCCAGCTGTGCGGCAGCGGCCTGCAACCGCTCGGCATCCGTGCCGGCTTCCATCGCCCTAAAGGACTCCGATCCACTACGCGCTTCAGCGCGTGTGGAATCGTATGCGCCCGGCGCGTGCAGCAGCAAAGCCAGCTGGGTCAGCAGGCTGCCCAGGTCCTGCAAGGCCGCGTCGAAGGCGATGCCGCGCTCGGCCAACTGGTGTGCCTGCTGCAGCAGCGCATCGCCGTTTTGCCCCGCCAGCGCGTCGAGCAGGTCGAACAGGTAGTCGCGCCGCACCGTGCCGAGCATGGCCTCGACTGCGGCCGCCTCCACCGTGCCGCCGCCGTAGGCGATGGCCTGGTCGGTGAGCGACAACGCGTCGCGCATGCTGCCGGCGGCGGCGCGCGCCAGCAGGTTCAGCGCAGCCGGTTCGCTGGCAACCTTTTCCTGCGCCAGCACCTCGCCCAGATGCTGCGCCACCAGCGCGGGCGGCATCGGCTTCAGGTTGAACTGCAGGCAGCGGCTCAAAACCGTCACCGGAATCTTCTGCGGGTCGGTGGTGGCGAGGATGAACTTGACGTGCGCCGGCGGCTCTTCCAGCGTCTTCAACATGGAGTTGAACGCCGGCTTCGACAGCATGTGCACTTCGTCGATGATGTAGACCTTGTAGCGCCCCACCGTCGGCGCGTACTGCGCGTTGTCGAGCAC
>NCIH01000016.1:0-35071 GCA_002281975.1 Hydrogenophilales bacterium 17-64-11
CAATCCGGATATGTTCGTCGTCGGCAACGTCGTCACCCGCGGCAATCCGCTGATGGAAGCCATCCTCGAACGCGGCCTGCCCTACACCTCCGGCCCGCAGTGGCTGGCCGACAACGTGCTGAAGGACAAATGGGTGCTGGCGGTGGCGGGCACCCACGGCAAGACCACCACCGCCGCCATGCTGGCGTGGATCCTCGACGACGCGCGCATGCGCCCGGGCTTTCTGATCGGCGGCATTCCGCAGAATTTCGGCGTCTCCGCACGGCTGACCGACAGCCCCTTCTTCGTCATCGAGGCCGACGAATACGACACCGCCTTCTTCGACAAGCGCTCCAAGTTCATCCACTACCGCCCGCGCAGCGTCATTCTCAACAACCTCGAATTCGACCACGCCGACATCTTCCCCGACCTCGCCGCCATCGAGACCCAGTTCCACCATCTGGTGCGCACCGTGCCCGGCAACGGCCTCATCGTCGCCAACGGCCGCGAAGCAAGCCTCGAGCGCGTGTTCGCGCGCGGCCTGTGGACTCCGGTGGAACGCTTCGGCAGCAGCGGCGGCTGGACCGCGGGCGAGGCCGATGCCCAGGGCAGCTTCGACGTATTCTTCAACAGCGCCCGGCAGGGCCGGGTGAACTGGGATCTGCTGGGCGAGCACAACCGCATGAACGCGCTCGCCGCCATCGCCGCCGCGCGCCATGCCGGCGTTCCCGCGGCCGCCGCGATCGACGCCTTGAGCCGCTTCGAGAACGTCAAGCGCCGCATGGAAATCCGCGGCGCGGTCCACGGTATCACCGTCTACGACGATTTCGCCCACCATCCCACCGCCATCGCCACCACCATCGAAGGTCTGCGCCGCAAGGTCGGCCACGCACGCATCCTCGCCGTGCTGGAGCCGCGCTCCAACACCATGAAACTCGGCGTGATGAAAGCGCAACTGCCCGCCAGCCTCAGCGACGCCGACCAGGTCTATTGCTACGGCGCCACCCTCGGCTGGGACGCCGCCGAAGCGCTGGCCCCGCTGGGGGCCAAGGCACGCGTGTTCGACAACCTGGACAAACTCGTCAGCCAGTTGCTGGAAGACACCCGCCCCGGCGACCACGTGCTGATGATGAGCAACGGCGGCTTCGGCGGCATCCACGCCAAGCTGCTGGACACGCTGCGTCATCACTATCACGAGGACATCGTGCTGACGCCGATGCATCGCTACGGGGGCTATGCGTAAGGAGGCGGATTCACCGTCATTGCGAGCACAGCGAAGCAATCCAGTGTGCGCTCGCACTCCGTAGAAGATTGCATAGCGCGCCGCCCCCGGCGCCGTATTCCCGATTTCTGGAATCCCCCCCACCCCGGTAAAATCCGCAGATGATCGTCTATCTCCACGGCTTCAACTCCTCCCCCGCGTCCGGCAAGGCCGAACAGCTCGGCGGGCACATGGCCGGCCTCGGCCGGCTGGAGGACTACTATTGCCCGGCGCTGCCCAACAGCCCGCGCGAAGCCATCGCACACATCGAAGCCGGCCTGGCCCGGCATCAAGGGCCCGTCACGCTGATCGGCAGTTCGCTGGGCGGCTTCTACGCGACCCACCTGGCGGAAAAGCATGGCTGGAAGGCGGTGCTGGTGAACCCGGCGGTGCACGCGCATGTCCTGATGCGCGGCGCGCTCGGCCCGCAGACCAACTGGCACACTGGCGAGAAGTGGCAGTTCACCGAGACGCATCTGGCCGAGCTCGCCGCGCTGGATGTCGATGCCATCACCCGCCCCGAGCGCTACCTGCTGCTGGCACAGACCGGCGACGAGATCATCGACTACCGCGACGCCGTCGCCTATTACGCGGGCGCCACACAGATCATCGAGGACGGCGGCAACCACGGCTTCGCCGGGTTCGAGCGCCACTTCCAAACCATTCTGGATTTCTGATTCTTCATGCACCTCATTTTTGAAGAGGACGGCCATTTCAAGGCCGGCTCCATCCTGTCCGAAACCGACGCTACGGCACAGGTGGAAACCGCATCCGGCAAGCGCAGCAAGATCAAGGCGGCCAACATCCTGTTGCGCTTTGCCGCGCCGGCCCCGGCCGAGGTGATGGCCGAAGCCGAGACGCTGAGCGGCGAACTCGACGCCGACTTCCTGTGGGAGGCGGCGGGAACCGACGAATTCGGCTTCGAACAGCTGGCGCAGGAGTATTACGGCCACGCGCCGCGGCCGGCGGAATCGGTGGCGCTGCTGCAGAAGCTGCACGCCTCGCCGATCTACTTCCACAAAAAGGGCCGTGGCCGCTACCGTCCGGCGCCGGCCGAGACGCTGGTGGCGGCCAAGGCCGGGCTGGAAAAGAAGCGGATGGCGGCGGAGCGGCAGGCGCATCTGGCGGCGGAACTGGCAGCGGGCCGGCTGCCGCCCGAATACGTCTCGCTGATCCCGCGCATCCTCATCGCGCCGGACAAGAACACGCTGGAATACAAGGCGCTGGACGACGCGGCGGCGGCGGCGGGATTGTCGCAGCTGCGGCTGATCGAGCGCTGCGGCGCGATCCCGTCGACGCTCGACTTCCACCTGGCGAGCTTCCTGCTGGAATACTTTCCGCGCGGCACCGGCTTCGCGCCGGTGGCCGACCCCATCGATCCGCCTGAACTCCCACGCAGCCACGTGCGCGCGTTCTCGATGGACGACGAAGCGACCACCGAGATCGACGACGCATTGTCGGTGGAGTGGCGCAGCGACGGCGGTGTCCGCGTCGGCATCCATATCGCCGCGCCGGCGCTCGGCATCGCGCCCGGCTCGGAACTCGACCGGGTGGCGCGCGAGCGGCTGTCGACCGTGTATTACCCCGGCGACAAGATCACCATGCTGCCGGAGGCGCTGATCCAGCATTACACGCTGGGCGAGGCGCACGACTGCCCGGCGCTGTCGCTGTACGTCGACGTGGCGCCCGACCTGCGCGTGCTCCGCACCGAAACCCGGGTGGAAATGGTGCACATCGCCGACAACCTGCGCCATGAGACGCTCGAAGTTCAATTCAACGCCGACACCCTCGGCAACCCCGCGGGCGCGGATTATCCCTACCGCCGCGAACTGGCCTGGCTGTGGGATTTCGCCGCCGTGCTGGAAGCCGGGCGTGGCAAGACCGATGCGGCCGACCGCGTCGATTACAGTTTCAAGCTCGACGGCGAACGCATCGACATCGTGCCGCGCAAGCGCGGCAGCCCGATCGACAAGGTGGTGTCGGAGCTGATGATTTTTGCCAATACGCACTGGGGTGGCTGGCTGGCGGAAAAGCGGGTGCCCGGCATTTACCGCGCGCAGGCGAACGGCAAGACGCGCATGACGACCGCGCCCGACCCGCATCAGGGCCTGGGCGTCGACCAGTACGCGTGGTCGACCTCGCCGCTGCGGCGCTACGTCGATCTGGTCAACCAGCGCCAGCTGATTGCGCTGGCGCAGCAGACCGACCCGGTGTACCCGCCGCGCAGCGAGCAGCTGTTTTCGGTGGTGCGCGAATTCGAGCTGGCCTACGACGCCTACAACGACTTCCAGCGCCGCCTGGAACGCTACTGGATGCTGCGCTGGCTGCTCCAGGAAAACGTGAGCGAGGTGACCGCCAGCGTGATCCGCGAGGATCTGGTGCGCTTCGACAACTTGCCGATGGTGACGCGCGCGCCGTCGGTGGCCGGTATCGCGCCAGGGTCGAAAGTGCGGCTGGCGATTTCGGACATCGATCTGCTCGACATCAGCTTTCACGCCGAGTACCGGGAGACCCTGGATACGCCGCCTGACAGCGGCGCCGCCCTTCCGTAGAATCAGATTTCCCCTCATTTTCCGTTTGCATGGTGCCCGCCGCTCCGCCTCCTTCCCTCGCCAAGCCCTCCAGACAAGGCACGCGCATGGCGCTCGCCATGCTGGCTTCGGCGGCGCTGCATGGCATGCTGCTGTCGACCCAGATCGTGCACATCAATCCGCGCCTGTTCGAGGACACCAGCGTGCCGATGGAGGTGGTGCTGGTCAACGCCAGAAGCGCGGAATCGCCGCTCAACCCCGACGCGCTGGCGCAGCTGAGCCTGGCGGGCGGCGGCAACACCGACGAGGACCGGCGGCTGAAAAGCCCGCTGCCCGCCAGCAGCGAAACCCGGATCGGCAGCGAAGAAAGGATGCTGCAGGCGCGCGTGGCCGAACTGGAACAGCAGGCCAGAACCCTGTTGAGCCAGCTGCAGCCCGACGCCCAGTTGCAAGAGCCGCCCGCGGCGCCGCCGCCCGCCCCGGTTCAGCCCGTCATCGACAGCAGCCAGCTCAACCAGCAGGCACGGGAAATGGCACAGCTACAGGCGCGCATTTCACAGCAGTGGGACGATTACCAGAAACGTCCCAAGCGCGCCTTCGTCGGCGCCAACGTCAAGGAATACGCGTTTGCGCGCTATGTCGAGGACTGGGTCGCCAAGGTCGAGCGCATCGGCAACGTCAACTATCCCGAGGCCGCGCGCCGCCAGGGAATCTACGGCAGCCTCAAGCTCACCGTGTCGATCCACGCCGATGGCCGCATCGAAAAGATCGAAATCGACCGCTCGTCCGGCTCCAAGATTCTCGACACCGCCGCGGTCAGGATCGTCGAACTCGCCGCGCCCTACGCCGCCTTCCCCGACGACATGCGCAGGAAAGCCGACATCCTGTCGATCACCCGCACCTGGACCTTCACCCGCTCGGACCAGCTCGTCGGCACCGACTGATTCCGCCGGCCGCAGCGCGGGGCACCGGCGGCATCTCCGCTCCCCGACCAGCAAATCCCACAGGAACCGGCCGCACGCCGCCCTGCCTGCCCGGACGACGGGCCCGGCCCGGGCTTCCGTTCGTCGTCCGAGCAGGGGATTTGCTGTCTTTATCACGTGATAAAATGTTTGATTGTCCTAATATTTCTATTTGTTTATCCTCTTTCTGGAGATCGTCATCATGCACACCGGCACCACCCTCACCCAGTTCATCATTGAAGAGCAACGCCGCACCGCCGGCGCCACCGGCGATTTCACCTCGCTCTTGAACGACGTCGTCACCGCCTGCAAGGCGATCTCCAACGCGGTCAACAAGGGCGCGCTGCTGGGCGTGATGGGTTCGCTGGATTCCGAGAACGTGCAGGGCGAGACGCAGAAGAAGCTCGACGTCATCACCAACGAGATCATGATCCGCTCCAACGAGTGGGCCGGCCACCTGGCCGGCATGGCGTCGGAAGAGATGGACGAGGTGTACGCGATTCCCGGCCAGTATCCGCTCGGCAAGTACCTGCTGGTGTTCGATCCGCTCGACGGTTCGTCCAACGTCGACGTCAACATCTCGGTCGGCACCATCTTCTCGATCCTCAAGGCCCCGGTCGCCGGCCGCGCCGCCAAGATGGAGGACTTCCTGCAAACCGGCACCCAGCAGGTGTGCGCCGGCTACGCGATCTACGGCTCGTCGACCATGCTGGTCCTGACCTTCGGCAACGGCACCAACGGCTTCACGCTCGACCGCGACGTCGGCGAGTTCGTGCTGACCCACCCCAACATGAAGATCCCCGCCGAAACCCGCGAATTCGCGATCAACGCGTCCAACATGCGCTTCTGGGAAAAGCCGGTGCAGCGCTACGTCGACGAGTGCCTGGCCGGCAAGACCGGTCCGCGCGGCAAGGATTTCAACATGCGCTGGGTCGCCTCGATGGTCGCCGAAGTGCACCGCATCCTCACCCGCGGCGGCATCTTCATGTACCCCAAGGACACCAAGGATCCCGCCAAGGCCGGCAAGCTGCGGCTGCTGTACGAAGCCAACCCGATGGCCTTCATCGTCGAGCAGGCCGGCGGCGCCGCCACCACCGGCTACCAGCGCATCCTCGACATCAATCCGGAAGGCCTGCATCAGCGCGTGCCGGTGATTCTCGGTTCCAAGACCGAGGTCGACACCGTGACCGGCTACCATCACGAAAAGGCCGCGTAAACGCCGTCCGGGTTCGGGTCGCGATTTGCTGGAACGAAAAGCCGGGCGCTGCCCGGCTTTTTCATTGGGGTGTCTACGCCGCCGCGCGGCGCAGGCCGGCGCGCATCAGCCTGACGCATTCATCCGGCGGCAGCGGCCGGCTGAACAGATAGCCCTGTGCCTGGTCGCAGTGGTTGGCACGCAGATAGGCCAGTTGAGCGTCCGTCTCGACGCCCTCCGCCACCACGGTCAGGCCCAGGTTCCTGGCCAGCGCGATGATGGTGCGCACGATGGCGGTGTCGTTTTCGTCGCCCGGAATGTCGCGGATGAACGAACGGTCGATCTTCAGGCAGTGGATGGAAAACATCTTCAGGTAGTTCAGCGACGAATAGCCGGTGCCGAAGTCGTCCACCGCGATGCGGATGCCCAGCCGCTCCAGTTCGGCCAGCACGTCGGCGGCGGAAATCAGGTTGTCCATCAGGGACGACTCGGTGATTTCCAGTTCGAGCGCGTCGGGCGCAAGTCCGCTGTCCCTGAGCGCCGCGCTGATTTCCTCGGCCAGATGCTTTTGCCGAAACTGCCGCGCCGACAGGTTGACCGCCATGCTGCCGGCAGCGAGGCCGAGATCCTGCCACGCACGCATCTGGCGGCAGGCCTCGCGCAACACCCAGTCGCCGATCGGCAGGATCAGCCCGCTCTGTTCGGCGACAGGAATGAACTCTTCCGGGCTGACCGCGCCAAGCTCCGGCGACTGCCAGCGCAACAGCGCCTCCCAGCCCACCAGGCGAGCGGACAGAATCTCCAGCTTGGGCTGGTAGTGCAGCGCAAGCTCCTTGCGCGCCAGGGCATGTTTCAGGCGCGCCTCCAGCAGCACGCGACGCTGGATTTCCTCCGACAGATCGCGGCTGAACACGGCCAGGCAGTTGCGTCCAGCCGATTTGGCGCGATGCAGGGCGAGGTCGGCATAGCGCATCAGGGCGCTGGCCGATTCGCCGTCCGTCGGATAGATGACGATGCCCAGGCTGGCGCTGACTCCCAGCCGGTCGCTGCCCAGGTCGAACTCGCGCGCCATGGCCTGCAGCAGCGCCTGGCCCACCTGTTTGGCCCGTTCGACCGCTGCATTTTCCAGCAGGATCACGAACTCGTCGCCGCTGAAACGGGCCATGAAAGCCGCTTGCGGCAGGCTGGCGCGGAGACGCTCGGCAACGGCCACCAGCAGCATATCGCCCTGTTCGTGGCCCAGCGTGTCGTTCACATTCTGGAAGTGATCCAGATCCAGCAACAGGACGGCGCAGGGCGCATCCTGGTGGGCGCGAACCAGCGCCAGATTGAGCTGTTCGTTGAATGCGGTGCGATTGGGCAGGCCGGTCAGGTCGTCGTGGGTGAGCATGTGCCGCATCTGGCGGAACGGCCGGCTCACGGCATCGGCATGGATCGCGAGATAGAGAAAATAGTAGGCAACCGCCTTGTAGGCATGCCCCAGCAGATTGGCGGTGCTGCTCACCTCGACATAGACGATGAAGAACAGTTCGCCCGCGGCCATCAACAGCAAGGCCAGCATGAGGCTGCCGATATCGCAGTGGGTCACCCGATTGCGGCGCAGGGCCAGCACGCCGGCAACCGCCAGGTAAAGAACGAACACGCCCCATTCGAGCGCGAGCTTGAGCGCAGTCAGCCCCGCGCCGGGCACGTACATGGCCGGCATGGCCTGCGGCACGGCCAGAAAGACATACGCGATCGCCCCCGTCCCCAGCAGCATCGCGGCGAGGGCGAGACGCCGTGTCGGACCGCGCATCGCGGGCCCCTCCGGAATCAGGATGTAGGCCAGCAGCCCCGCGCCGGCGGCAATGCGGCCGCACAGCCAGAACAGGATCGATTTGTGGGGAGAGTTGGGGCTGACCAGATCCGGCATGCCGAGATAGGACAGAAAATGCAGCGTATCGAACAGCGCCACCGCCAGGAACGTGCAGCCAAGCACGATGGAACGCACCGAGCGGATGGTTTCCTGCGCGCCATGGCCGGTAAAGAAAATCAGCGCTGCAACGACGACGGCAAAAATTTCCATCAGCGAATGCGCCGCCAGGAAAGCCGGGCCTGAAATCGCCAACTGGTTGGCCGGCACCGCCTGCCATAGCAGCAGCGGGATGCTCGCGGCCAGCAACAGCATGCCGATGCGGCTGTGTGTGTCTTGTCCTGGCAATCGCGTCAAAGCAAAGCGTCCTCTCTTGGTTGGAGGGTTGCACAATTAACCTTATTTACTGCCACGGAAGCCATTTTGAGTTTGCCCGCTTCCTTTTCCGCCCAGGCCCCCGATACCGTCAGGGCGGCCCGCAGCCCAGCCTGGGCGTGGGTTTCATCTTAACGGAGCCGGAACGGCATACTTGAACGCATGCGCCCGCCGGGGCCGCGCGACGATCGCAGGGCCTGCCCCGAACTGATTTTGATGAACGGCAAAATGAGAACTGGTCCCGAGGTTTCCCCTGCCGGCCGAACCCCGGCCAGGCTCTATGCCGAATCCGCCGGTGCGGCTGCCTTGAACAGCGCCAGCGCCCGCACGCGCTGGGCCGCATGATCGACGATGGGTGCGGGATAGGTGCGGCCGACGATCACGCCGGTACGCGCCTGCTCGCGAGCCGGCAAGGTCCACGGCGCGTGGATGAATGCGTCCGGAACCGCTGCAAGCTCGGGCAGATAGCGGCGAATGAAGCGGCCTTGCGGATCGAACTTTCCCGATTGGGTGACCGGGTTGAAGATGCGGAACCACGGCTGGGCATCGCAGCCGACCGAGGCTGCCCATTGCCAGCCGCCGCTGTTGGCGGCGAGGTCGTAATCGATCAGCCTGTCGGCGAAGTAGCGCTCACCGAGGCGCCAGTCGACCAGCAGATCCTTGGTCAGGAACGAGGCGGCGATCATGCGCAGGCGGTTGTGCATGTAGCCGGTCTGGTTGAGCTGGCGCATCGCGGCATCGACCAGCGGATAGCCGGTGCGCGCGTCGCACCACGCCGCAAAATGGCCGGGGGGATTCGGCCACGGCAGTGCGTCGTACTGCCGCTTGAAGCTATGCCCGCTGGCAACGTCGGGGCGGTGCCAGAGGATCTGGTGATAGAAATCGCGCCAGATCAGTTCGGACAGCCAGGCTTGCGCGCCGCGCCCGCCTGCCTGCCAGGCCGCGGCGGCAAGCTGGCGGACGGACACCGTGCCGAAGCGCAGGTGGGCCGACAGATACGACACGCCTTTCACCGCTGGAAAGTCGCGCGTTTCCTGATAGCGGTCGATGCGCTGCAGAAACTCGCCGAACAGGCGCGCACCGCCCGCCATGCCGGCAGGCAATTCGAGTGCGGCAAGCCGGGCGGGGGCAAACCCCATCTCCTGCAAGCTCGGGACGGCCGTCGACTGCGCAGCCAGCCGGCCAGCGTAGGCATCCACCGGGTAGGCTCGCAGGTAAAACGGCGTCAGCGTTTTCAGCCAGGCGTTTTTGTAGGGGGTGAAGACGCTGAAAGGCGTTCCGCTGGCGGTGAGCACTTCCTCGCGCTCAAAGATCACCGCATCCTTGTAGTGATGAACCGCGATGCCGCGGCCGTGC
This sequence comes from Hydrogenophilales bacterium 17-64-11, assembly GCA_002281975.1. Lineage (GTDB taxonomy): Bacteria > Pseudomonadota > Gammaproteobacteria > Burkholderiales > Thiobacillaceae > Thiobacillus. The sequence goes on from NCIH01000016.1 coordinate 9,512, forward strand.
AGCGCGGCCTCCGCGGCGGCGTCGCGCGCCAGTGCGGCGGGGTCGTCGTCGTGGTTGAAAAACACGGCGTCGGCCCGCAACTCGGCCGCCAGCTGCACGATTTCGTCGCGCGCGACGCCGTATCTGACGACGAGGCCGCCGCCCCGGGCTTGCAGGACCTGCTGCAGTTCGCCGACGCTGGCGTGGATGAACGCGACCCGGCGGTCGGACGCATCGGGGAGCGTATCCAGAATTTCCCGGTCGAAGATAAAGGCACAGACCACCTGCCGCGCCTGTTTGAGCGCATGGAAAAGTGCGGCATGGTCGAAGTCGCGCAGATCGCGGCGAAACCAGACCAGGGCGCGGGTGTATTCAGGCATCGGACGGGCCGGTCGTTATGGTGTAAAAAGGGATCAGGGACGCGTGTAGAAGTGCCTGCTTGATTTGAGGCAGATTACAATGGGAAGGCAATCATGGATACCATCAACCTCACCCACCATTTCCTGATCGCCATGCCGGGCATGGCCGATCCCAATTTCAACGGCACGCTGACCTATATCTGCGACCACAGCAATCAGGGCGCGCTGGGCGTGGTGGTCAACCGGCCGATCGAACTGGACTTGTCGACCCTGTTCGAGCAAATCGGGCTGTCCCTGCCGCAACGCCTGCACGGCAACACGGTTTATTTCGGCGGCCCGGTGCAGACCGAGCGCGGTTTTGTGTTGCACACGCCGCCGCTCACCTTCAGCTCCACCCTCACCGTCAACGATGCCGTCAGCCTCACTTCCTCGAAGGATGTGCTGGAAGCGGTGAGCCAGGACGCGGGGCCGGAAAAATTCATGGTGTCGCTGGGTTATGCGGGCTGGTCAGCCGGCCAGCTGGAAGACGAAATCAAGCAGAATGCCTGGCTTTCGGTGGCCGCCGACCCGCAGGTGATTTTCGACCTGGCGCCCGAAGAACGCCTGTCCGCCGCGATGCGGCTCCTCGGCATCGACTTCGCCAGCCTCTCCGAAGAAGCCGGGCACGCTTGAGCTTCGCGGAAACCCATGGCACCGTGCTGGCCTTCGATCTCGGCCTGAAGCGCACCGGCGTCGCGTCGGGCGAGTTGTCGATCGGAATCGCGCATCCGCTTACCGTGATCCAGGCCGATTCCACCGACGCACGGCTGGCCGCCATCGCCAAGCTGAATGCCGAATGGCAGCCGGTGCTGCTGGTGCTGGGGCTGCCTGCCCACGCCGACGGCAGCGAACATGAAATGACGCGGGTGGCCAAAAACTTCGCGCGCAAATTAGAATCGCGCTTCAACCTGCCGGTGTTCCTGGTGGACGAGCGCCACACCAGCACGGCGGCCGAATCCGAACTTCACGCATGCGGCATCCACGGCAAGAAGAACAAGGCGCTGCTGGACGCCGTCGCCGCACAACTCATTCTGCAAGGGTTCTTCGATGCACGCCTCACTGCCTGACGCCAACACCCTGATAGCACGACTCGCCGCCGCCATTGCCCCCTCGCTCACCCCCGACACCCTCATCGTCGGCATCCACACCGGCGGCGCATGGGTGGCCGAGCGTCTGCATGCGATGCTGCAGTGCGGCATGCCGCTCGGCACGCTCGACATTTCGTTCTATCGCGACGACTTTTCGCGTATCGGCCTGCATCCGCAGGTGAAACCGTCCAACCTGCCGTTCGACCTGGAAGATCGCACCATCCTGCTGGTCGACGACGTGCTGCACACCGGACGCACGGTGCGCGCGGCAATGAACGAACTGTTCGACTACGGCCGCCCGGCCTCGATCCGGCTGGCGGTACTGGTCGACCGCGGCGGCCGCGAACTGCCGATCCGCCCGGATTTCGCCGGTCTCACGCTCGACGTTCCCGAGCACCAGAACATCAACCTTTCCCGGCTGGACGACGGCCATCTGACCCTCTCGATTGCATGAACCTCCAACTCAACGAAGACGGCAGGCTGCGCCACCTGCTCACGCTCGACGGCCTGCCGCGCGCCATCCTGACGCAGATCCTCGACACCGCCGAATCCTTCATGGACGTCGGCGAGCGCGAGGTCAAGAAGGTCCCGCTGCTGCGCGGCAAGTCGATCTTCAACCTGTTCTTCGAGCCGTCGACGCGCACCCGCACCACCTTCGAGATCGCCGCCAAGCGGCTGTCCGCCGACGTGGTCAACCTCAACATCGCCACCTCCAGCCAGACCAAGGGCGAGGCGATCCTCGACACCGTCGACAACCTCTCCGCGATGCATGCCGACATGTTCATCGTGCGCCATTCGCAGTCGGGCGCCGCGCACTTCATCGCGCGCCACGTCGCGCCGCACATCTCGGTGGTCAACGCCGGCGACGGCCGCCACGCGCACCCGACCCAGGGCCTGCTCGACATGTTCACCATCCGCCGCTACAAGGGCGAGTTCCACAACCTGACCGTGGCCATCGTCGGCGACGTGCTGCATTCGCGCGTGGCGCGCTCGCAGATCCACGCGCTGACCACGCTGGGGGTGCCGGAGGTGCGCGTCATCGGCCCGAAAACCCTGCTCCCCACCGGGGTCGAACAGATGGGCGTCAAGGTGTTCCACGACATGGAAGCGGGGCTTGCCGGCTGCGACGTGATCATCATGCTGCGCCTGCAGAACGAGCGCATGAAGGGCGCGCTGCTGCCGAGCGCGCAGGAATACTTCAAGTTCTTCGGCCTGACGCCGGACAAGCTCGCGCTGGCCAAGCCGGACGCGATCGTGATGCACCCCGGGCCGATGAACCGCGGCGTGGAAATCGACTCCGAAGTGGCCGACGGCCCGCAGTCGGTGATCCTGCCGCAGGTGACCTACGGTATTGCGGTACGGATGGCGGTGATGGCGCTGCTGGCAGGGGGAACGGCATGAAAATCCGGATCAGCAACGGGCGTGTGATCGACCCGATGAGCGCGCGCGACGAAGTCGCCGATATCTACGTCGCTGCCGGCAAGATCGTCGGCATCGGCGCTGCGCCCGCCGACTTCCACGCCAACCGTACGCTCGATGCCAGCGGCCTCGTCGTCTGCCCCGGCCTGGTGGATTTGTCGGTGCGCCTGCGCGAACCTGGCTTTGAATACCGCGCCACGCTGGAATCCGAAATGCTCGCCGCAGCCGCGGGCGGCATCACCTCGCTGGCCTGCCCGCCCGACACCGACCCGCCGCTGGACGAGCCGGGACTGGTGGAAATGCTGAAATTCCGCGCCAAAAACCTGCCGGGGCCGCGCGTCTATCCGATCGGCGCCATGACGCAAAAACTCGAAGGCAAGATGCTGACCGAGATGGCCGAACTGACCGAGGCGGGCTGCCGCGCCTTCACCCAGGCCGACGCGCCGATGACCAACAACCAGGTGCTTCTGCGCGCAATGGAATACGCCGCCACCTTCGGTTTCAGCCTGTGGCTGCGGCCGCAGGATGTGTCGCTGGCGCGCGGCGGAGTGGCGCACGACGGCGCGGTCGCATCGCGACTGGGCCTGCCCGGCATTCCCGTTCTGGCCGAGACGGTGGCGCTGGCAACGATTCTGCAACTGGCGCGCGAAACCGGCGCCCGCATCCATCTGGCCCGGCTGTCGGCGCGCGAGAGCATCGCGATGGTGCGCGCCGCCAAGGCGCAGGGCCTGGCGGTCACCTGCGACGTCGCCACGCCGCACGTGCACCTGTCGGAAAACGATCTCGTCAGCTTCGACTCGCACCTGCACCTGGTGCCGCCGCTGAGGAGCCTGCGCGACCGCGACGCCATCCGCGAGGCGCTGCGCGACGGCTCCGTCGACGCGCTGTGCTCCGACCACACGCCGGTCGACGAGGATGCCAAGCAGGTACCGTTCGGCGAATCCGCGCCGGGCGCCTCCGGCGTCGAACTGCTGCTGCCGCTGACGCTGAAATGGGCGCGCGAGATGGGCGTGCCGCTGATGCAGGCGATCGATCTGATTTCGTGGAAGCCGGCACAGATCCTGGGCGTCCCCGGCGGCAATCTGGCGGTCGGCAGCTACGCCGACATCTGTATCTTCGACGAAACCGCCGACTGGGTCGTCACCCCCCAAGCCCTGGCCAGCCAAGGCGACAACACGCCCTTCCTCAACCACCCGATGCAGGGCCGGGTGCGCTACACGCTGATCGACGGCCATATCGATTTTGAAGCCCCGCGCTGATCGACGCCGCGGCGCCGATGGCGGCTAGCCCGGCCGCCATGCCGCGCGCGTCCTTTCCGATATTGCTCGTCAGCCTGCTTGGCGGGGCGCTGGCCGTCGCCGGCTTCGCCCCGTTCGCGTTCTGGCTGTTGCCGGCGGCGAGCCTCGCCGTGCTGTTCGGGCTGCTGGCGCGGACGTCCTCGATGCGCGCAGGCTTCCTCATCGGCCTGGCGTGGGGGCTGGGCTTTTTCATCGCCGGGGTGAGCTGGGTATTCGTCAGCCTGTCGGTATACGGCGGCATGGCGGCCTGGCTGGCGACGCTGGCAACCTTTTTGTTTTGCGCGTTCCTGGCGCTGTTCCCGGCCGCAGTCGGCGCCCTGCAAGCGTACCCTGCAGGGCATAAGCGCTGGCGCATCCCGCCGGCGCTGCGTTTGTTGGTACTGATGCCGTTGCTGTGGGGCGCATCGGAATGGGTGCGCGGCTGGATTTTCACCGGCTTTCCGTGGCTGGTGATGGGCTATTCGCAAGTTCCCGCCAGCCCGCTGGCGGGCTTCGCACCGCTGTTCGGCGTGTATGGCGTGTCGTTCCTGCTGGCGCTTGCGGCGGCGGGACTGGCATGGATGCTGACAAGTCCGCGCCGCGCAAGGCCGAAATTATGGGCAGCCGCCTGCCTCGTGGTGCTGGGGGTCGGCGGCCAAGGCTTGCGCGGCATCATGTGGACCACACCGGACGGGGCGCCGACAACGGTCGCGCTGCTGCAGGGCAACATCCCGCAGGACATGAAATGGCAGCCGGAGAAAACCCGCGCCACCCTGGAAAGCTACGCGCGCATGGCAGCCGCCTCGCCCGCGCAGCTGATCGTGCTGCCGGAAACCGCGCTGCCGCTGTTCGAAGCCGATCTCCCCGACGGCTATCGCGCCGCGCTGGCGTCGATCGGCCGGAAAAACGGCGGCGACGTGCTGGCCGGACTGCCGACCGGCTCGCCGCAGGGCGCCTACTACAACAGCGCGATCAGCCTCGGCAGCGCGCCCAGCCAGCGCTACCACAAAGTGCATCTGGTGCCGTTCGGCGAAACCATTCCGTTGAAGGCCGCGTGGGGCTGGATTATCCAAGTGCTGCACATTCCGCTGTCGGATTTCGCGCGCGGCGCGATCGACCAGCGTCCGCTCGCCATCGGCGGCCAGCGGGTGGCGGTCAATATCTGCTACGAGGACGCCTTCGGCGAGGAAATCATCCGCCAGCTTCCCGAAGCGAGCGTGCTGGTGAACATGAGCAATCTGGCCTGGTTCGGCGATTCGTTCGCGCCCTGGCAGCACGCGCAGATGTCGCAGATGCGCGCGCTGGAAAGCGGACGCATGGTGCTGCGCGCCACCAATACCGGGGTCACCGCGATCATCGATGCGCAAGGCCGCATGCTGGCCAGCCTGCCGCTGTTTGCAACCGGCAGTCTTGCCGGCGAAATCCAGGCTTATGCCGGCAGCACGCCCTATGCGCGCTGGGGCAATGCGCCGGTGCTGGCGCTCTGGAGCATCCTGGGCGCCGCCCTGCTGGCGGCCGGATTCTACCCGCGAGGGGCAGGCCGTGGCTGTACAGCCGCTAAAGCGGCAACAGCCACGCTCAGGCGGCGGCCCTGATCCGCGTGGCGTTGCGGCCGCCGCGCTTGGCTTCCAGCAATGCCGCATCGGCGCGCGCCAGCGCTTCGTTTTCTTCCTTGTCGTCGCGGCTGTATTCAGACAAGCCGCCGCTCCACGACAATTTCTGCGTCACTCCCGGAATGAGCTCCACGCTTTCCGGCATGTTGGCGCGCAGGCGCTCGGCCAGTTCCTGCGCGCGGTCCAGCGGGGTATAGGGGAACAGCACGCAGAATTCGTCGCCGCCCAGGCGGGCTATGAAATCGCTGTTGCGCAGGCAGGCCTTGAGCGCATTGCCGAACTTGATGATGAGCTGATCGCCCGCCTCGTGGCCGAAGGTATCGTTGACCTGCTTGAAGTTGTCGATGTCGAGGATCAGCAGGCTGTGCGACCAGCCATCCTTCAGGCTGGCGAACAATTCCTTTTGCTTTTCATCGAAGCTGCGCCGGTTGTTGACTTGCGACAGGTGATCGATCCGCGCCAGCGACGTTGCCTCCTTCTGTCGCCCCAGCATCACCCTGCCAAGCTTCTGCATGGTCTCGAGCGGCGTCTGGAATTCCGTCAGGCTGACCGGATAGTGGGTACGCAGGCGCTGCTGGCGCAGGTCGTTGGTGAATTTCACCAGCATGCGCAGATTGTCGCTGACGCGGTTGCGTACCGCCAGAACCGTGGCCATCACCAGGATGGCGATGACCAGGCTGGCCACCAGCCAGCCCAGCGCATAGGGTGCCACGCTTTCAACCACCGGCGTGACCGGGCGCCACACGGCGATCTGCCACGGCGTTCCCGCCAGCGCGATCTGGGTAGGCTGGGCGTGGCGCTTGATCGCCTGATTGCCGCGCCGCATCAGCACCACGGACGCATCGCCCGGCAGGCTTTGCTGCAGTTCGGCGTAGGCGGCGGCATCCGGCAGCGGCAGGGTGTCGAACAGGGCCTGCAGCTGCGGCACGCTCTGCTCGACGATGACGACCCCCAGCCGTTTGCCGTCGCTGTCCACCACCGGATGCGACAGGGAAAGATTGAAGGTGGCGGTGGCCGTCGCCCCGGTGCCGCCGCGGCCGGCACTGCTGGCCAGCAGCCGCCGGGTGTCGCCGGGCAGGAAACCCGGCAGCAGCTGACGCTGGCCGTCGGTGACGAACAGTACGGTGGCGTCCTGATTCAAGGCATACAGGTTGGCGGCCTGGGCCTGGCACACGTCCGGCGCGGCGCCGGCAAAACACGCCAGCGTCTGCGGGTGGGCGGCGATACGCGCCGCACTGCGCTGCATGGCCTCGGCCAGGAACTCGATCTGCGCGGCCATCACCGGCTTGCCGAATTCTTCTTGCGTGGGTTGCGCCTGCGGCCGTGACTGGTAAATCGCGAACGTGGCGAGCCCTGCCAGCAGCACCAGGGCTGCAGCGAGGATCAGGCCAAACCGCAATACGGACGTGTGGGACATGACGGATGCGCCAGCAGGCTCAACCTCTTAGATTTATTGTCTCCGCAATGGCCGCCCCCGATTTCGCTCCGGTAGGCCAGCCGACATGGCGATTTACCCAGCAAAATCCATGCCCCAACGTATAGGCTCCTGGCGAACCAGCCGGCCAGGAACCCCGGGCTAGTCCGTGTAAGAAAACCCGACGCTACTGTCGGCCCGTGCTGCCGAACCCGCCTTCGCCACGCCGGCTGGCTTCGAAGTCCTCCACCACATTGAATTCGGCCTGCATCACCGGCACGATGACGAGCTGCGCCAGCCGTTCCAGCGGCGTGAGCTCGAACGCCTGCTGGCTGCGGTTCCAGGCGGAAACCATGAGCTGGCCTTGATAATCCGAGTCGATCAGCCCCACCAGATTGCCCAGCACGATACCGTGTTTGTGGCCGAGGCCGGAGCGCGGCAGGATCAGCGCGGCATAGCCGGGGTCGGCCAGATGAATGGCAAGCCCGGTGGGGATCAACCGGGTTTCTCCGGGGGAAAGCATGATCGGGGCATCGATGCAGGCGCGCAGATCGAGCCCGGCGGAACCCGGCGTGGCGTAATGCGGCAGCTGATCGCGCAGGCGAGCGTCGAGAATCTTCACATCCATCTTCATATTCGTCGGGATTTCGTCAGTTGAGCAGGGTTGCAAGGTGGCGGATCAGGCGGCGCGCCTGGGTAAGTTTGTCGGCGCGCGGCAGCGGGTGCCGGCCACGGTCATCGAACAGCACCAATTCGGCGCTGTCCTGTCCCAGCGTGTCCTGCGCCAGGTTGCCGACCAGCAGCGGCAGCTTTTTACGGATACGTTTGCCTTCGGCATGCTCGGCCAGCCGCTCGGTTTCGGCGGCGAAGCCCACGCAAAACGGGGCGCCGGGCAGGGCGGCGACCTCGGCCAGGATGTCGGGATTGGCGACCAGACGCAGGCTCAGCCCGGCATCGCTTTTCTTGAGCTTCTGCGTCGCGGCGGCGTCCACCCGGTAATCGGCCACCGCCGCCACCGCTATGAACACGTCGCTTGGCAATTCACGCAGCACCGCGGCGCGCATCTCGGCCGCGCTTTGCACGTCGACGCGGCACACCCCCGCCGGCGCGGCGAGGCAGGTCGGCCCCGACACCAGGCATACCGCGGCACCGGCCTCGGCTGCCGCCTGCGCCACCGCATAGCCCATCTTGCCGGAACTCAGGTTGGTCAACCCGCGCACCGGGTCGATCGGCTCGAAGGTCGGACCGGCGGTGACCAAAACGCGTTTGCCCGCCAGCGGGCCAGCCCCCAGCAGGCCAGGCAAAGCCGCGAGAATGTCGGCCGGCTCCAGCATCCGTCCCGGGCCAATTTCGCCGCAGGCCTGTTCGCCCGCGGCCGGCCCCAGCACGCTCACGCCATCCGCGCGCAACTGCTCCAGATTGCGCCGGGTCGGCGCGGCCGCCCACATTTCGCGGTTCATCGCCGGCGCAACCGCAAGCCCGCAGGTGCGGGCGAGGCACAGGGTCGACAGCAGGTCGTCGGCGCGGCCATGCGCAAGCCTGGCTAGAAAGTCGGCCGAAGCCGGCGCCACCAGCAGCAGGTCGGCATCGCGCGACAGGTGGATATGTTCCATGCCGTCGCCGCTCGCCGAATCCCACAAGGAAGTCAGCACGGGCTTGCCGGACAGCGCCTGAAACGTCAGCGGAGTGACGAACTGCTGCGCGGCAGCGGTCATCACCACGCGCACATCGGCCGCGGCCTTGGCCAGCAGACGGCACAGCTCGGCCGCCTTGTAGGCTGCAATGCCCCCCGTCACGCCCAGTATGATTTTTTTGTACGCCAGCGACACGCTCTCGATTCCCACGCGGCTTTCCATGACAATGGCGACATTCTACGGGAGGGGCGGGGGGATGGCGATTCGCGACTGGCCGGAAGACGCGCGACCGCGCGAGAAGCTGCTGAGGCAGGGCGCCACGGCTTTGAGCGACGCCGAACTGGTCGCGGTATTCCTGCGCACCGGGGTGGTCGGAAAAAGTGCGGTCGACCTCGGCCGCGAACTGATCGAGCGCTTCGGCGGGTTGGGCGGCTTGTGCCGGGCGGACAAGGAATCGGCCTGCGCCGCACCCGGCGTCGGCGAAGCCAAATATGCGCTGTTGCAGGCGGTGATGGAAATGGCGCGACGCACCCTGGCCGAGGACATGCAGGCGGGCGACGCGCTGACGTCTCCCGCAGCCGTGCGCGACTACCTGCGGCTGATCTTGCGCGCCAGGGATTATGAAGTGTTCTGCTGCGTGTTTCTCGACGCGCAAAACCGGGTGATCGCGGTGGAGGAGCTGTTTCGCGGCACGCTGACGCAAACCAGCGTCTACCCGCGCGAGATCATCAAGCGTGCACTGGCGCATAACGCCGCCGCCCTGATTCTGGCGCACAACCACCCCAGCGGGGTGGCCGAACCGAGCCAGGCCGACCGCAGCCTCACCCGCCAGCTGGCGGATGCGCTGGCGCTGGTGGACATCCGCGTGCTCGACCACTTCATCGTCGCGGGCGCGTCCTCGCTTTCGTTCATGGAAGCGGGCCATCTCTGAGCCCGGTCGAACTTGCCTCGCGTCGGCGAGCTGTGGTATAAATCGCGGTTCTCGGGTTAACCCTTTCGTTAGCCCTCACCGGTTAACCCTCAATTTCTGGAGCAGCATCATGGCTCGCGTATGTGTCGTGACGGGCAAGAAGCCCATGGTCGGGAACAACGTTTCCCACGCCAACAATAAAACCAAGCGTCGTTTCCTGCCCAACCTGCAATACCGCCGGTTCTGGGTCGAGAGCGAAAACCGCTGGGTTCGTCTGCGTCTGTCCAATGCCGCCCTGCGCACCATCGACAAGAACGGCATCGAATCCGTCCTGGCCGACCTGCGCGCCCGCGGCGAAGCAGTTTAAGGAGAACCTTCATGGCTAAAGGCGGACGCGAAAAGATCAAGCTGGAGTCCACTGCGGGCACCGGCCACTTCTACACCACCACCAAGAACAAAAAGACCATGCCCGAGAAGATGGAGATCAGCAAGTTCGATCCCAAGGCTCGCAAGCATGTGATGTACAAGGAAACCAAGCTGAAATAAGCGGGGCTCCCCCAATAAAAAACCCGCCGATTCGGCGGGTTTTTTATTGGTCGTCAGCCGGGGCGTCGCTATTTCCGACTACCCCGAGCAGCCCGCAGCAGGCTGCCGGAAGCATCAGGCATAACAGCGCAGGCGCACCGAGAAATCCTTCAGCGACTGGATGCCGCTGTCTTCGGCACGCTTGCACCAGGCCTGCAGCTGCTCCAGCAGCTGCTCGCGGCTGGCAGTGGAACGTCCCCAGATGGCGGCCAGCTCCTGACGCATGCGATAGACCGTTTGCAGGCGCTCGCTCTTGTCCAGCAGGTTCTCCAGCTCTGTCTTGTCGGCCGCTGCGAGTTCGGCGGGCTCTTTGTGCAGCCAGCGGCGGAAGCTGTCGAGGTTCCAGTTCTGCGGCAGATGCGCGCCGGCTTTCAGCTTGGCGATCTCGGCTGCACTGTCGGCACGCACGCTCCTCATGAAGCGGGTCATCACGTCGTAGCGGTGGGTGATGACGGCCTGCAGGGTGTCGAAGTCGCACAGCGGCTTGGCCGGCTGCCATTTCACCGTCGGCGCCACCTTGCGGACGGTGGCCAGTCCGGCGTAGGACATCAGCTTGATGTACAGCCAGCCGATATCGAACTCGTACCACTTGTTCGACAGCCGCGCCGAGCTGCCGTAGGCGTGGTGGTTGTTGTGCAACTCTTCGCCGCCGATGAGGATGCCCCACGGGAAGATGTTGGTGCTGGCGTCCTCGCAGGCGAAGTTGCGATAGCCCCAGTAATGGCCCATGCCATTGATGATGCCGGCAGCGGTGATCGGGATCCACGCCATTTGCACGGCCCAGATGGTCAGGCCGATGGGGCCGAACAGGGCGAGGTTGAGCGCCATCATCAGCCAGATGCCTGCGGCCGAGTGACCGCTGTAGACGTTGCGCTCCATCCAGTCGTCGGGCGTGCCGTGGCCGTATTTTTCCAGCGTCTCGGCCACCTTGGCCTCGGCGCGATACAACTCGGCGCCTTCCCAGAGCACTTTCCTGATGCCCCGGGTCTGCGGACTGTGCGGGTCTTCGGGGGTTTCGCATTTGGCGTGATGCTTGCGGTGGATGGCGACCCATTCCTTGGTCACCATGCCGCTGGTCAGCCACAGCCAGAAGCGGAAGAAATGGCTGACGACAGGGTGCAGATCGACGGCGCGGTGCGCCTGCGAACGGTGCAGAAAAATAGTGACCGCAGCAATGGTGACGTGCGTCAGGCCGAGGGCCACCAGCACATAACCCCACCAGGGCAGGTCAATCAGGCCAAGTTGCATAACTCATGTTCCATGAAAAAGACAATATCGTCCGCCAATATACGCAAAAACCACATTAAAATCAATGCTTTTCCGCATCCCGGCCTGAGGGCGAGGCCCAATGCACCACCCGCTGCGGGAAGGGAATTTCGATCCCCGCCTCGCGGAAAAGGCGCCAGATCGCCCAGTTGATGTCGGAGCGCAGATTGCTCTGCCCTTCGCTGGGGTCGCGTATCCATACGGCCAACTCCAGCAGGATGCCATTGTCGGCAAATTCTTTCAGATACACCCTCGGCAAGTTGCCGGGGTCGTCGAAAATCACCCGGCTCTGGCTGTGCGCCGCCTCCAGCATCAACGCCTCGGCCTGTTCCAGATCACTGTCGTAGGACACCTGCACCGACAATGCAACCCGCACATTGGGTCTGGACAACGAATGGTTGACGACCGTCTGCGTGATCAGCGTTTCGTTGGGGACGATGCTTTCGGTGCCGTCGGGCGCTTTCAGCAGCGTGTAACGCGTGTTGATCTGGCTGACTTCGCCGTATTTGTTGTCGACCGTCACCAGATCGCCGATGCGCACCGAGCGGTCGAGCAGGATGATGAAGCCGGAAACGTAGTTGCTGGCGACTTTTTGCAGGCCGAAACCGATGCCCACGCCGAGCGCGCCGCCAAACACCGACAGCACGGTGAGGTCGATCCCCACCGCCGGCAAGGCCACCAGCACCGCCAGGATCAGGAACACGGTGCGCGCGGCCTTCGACAACGCCATCCGCAGCGACAGGTTCATCTGCGTGACGCCCATCAGGCGGCTTTCGACGATGCGCGCCAGCGCCAGGGCAAGAATGGCCGCCGCCACCACCACCGCCGCCGCCTGGACCAGCAGCCACAGCGAGAAGCGATGGCTGCCGGACTGAAACGACAGCGCTTCCATCGCCGCGTGGATGCGCGGCAGGAGGCCGGTGATGTGCAGCGCGAACGCGCCCCAGATCAGCCACGCGGCGGTGCGCTCCCACAGCCTGAGCGATTCGCGCGGCTCGAAAACGTAGCGCAGCGCGTACACTGCCAGCCGCACCCCCGCCAGCGCCAGCAGCAGCGGCACCGCCAGATTCAGCAGATGCGTGTTGGGCAGCCAGATATGCGCGATGTCGCGCCCCAGCAAAACCGCCAGCAGCATCGCCAGCGGGAAGCCGACGCGGCGCATCCCGGCGCGGCCGGCAGACCAGAGCGGGACCGACGCATCGAAATAGCGCCTGGCCAGCCGCATCGCACCCCAGGCCGCCAGGGCGCATGCCGCCAGCACGCCCAGCTGCCACAGCAGGACGACGTCCTGACTGTCGGCGATGAGGCGCGTCAGCAGGTTGTCGAAGGGAATGGGATTGCTCAAGGCGACCTCAGAAGCTATGCGTGTATTGCGCGCTCAGGATGTCGACCTGGCTGTCGTATTCGCCGTTGAGCGTGGTGCCGTTGTCGCTGCTCCGCAAGCCCGGGGCGTTGACGAACAGATGGGCGTAGCCGAAGTCGAGCGCACTCTGTTTCGAGAGCCGGTACTGTCCGCCGAACGCGATCCAGGTGCGGGCGCCATCGGGAATCCGGGCGGTCCGGTCGAGATCGGACACCGGCGCCTCGTCGTAGGCGACGCCGCCGCGCAGGCTCAGTTTTTCGCTCATGTGCCAGGTCACTCCCAGAGAATAGCGCAGGATGTCTTCCCAGTTCTCAGGGGTGGTCTTGTCGACAGTGCCCTTGATGGGCAGCTCGTCGAAGTCGCTCCAGCCGGTCCAGGTCAGGTCAGCCAGCAAATCCCACCTGGGGGACAGCTTGTGGAAGACGCTCAGCGACACGCTGTCCGGCAGCGTGACTTCCGCCGTGACGGGACCATTGAGGGAAGCGACGACCGGATCGGACGTGCTGGAGGCGCCGTCGAGCGTGAAGTCCACCTCGGAACGGTAGGACAGGCCGACGCGGGTGGCGGAGGAGAGCTGCCACAGCGCGCCCAGGTTGTAGCCCCAGCCGAAATCGTCGCCCTTGATTTTCATCAGCGTAACCGGCGCAGGAGGCGCGCCAAGCGGCTGCCGGTGGGTCAGCGTTGCCTCGATCCACTGTATGTTGAGCCCCGCCCCCACCGAAAAGACTTCGCTGACCTTGTAGGCAATCGACGGGTTGAGATTGACGGTTTTCACTTCCGACTTGATGGCCTGAAAGCGGCCGATCCAGCCGGAGTCGTATTCGGTCTTGAGGCCGAAGGGGCTGTTGAGGCCCAGTCCCAGATGCACGTCCGGCGTCAGGCGGTACGCAAAATAGGCATTCGGCACCAGCGCCCAGTCGCCGGCATCGCCGCCATTTCCCCCGCCGATCGCCGGGGTCACGGTTCCCGAAAACGCCGCCCTGGGCTTGATCAGGTGCCCCGCCACCGCAAGCTGCCGGTCCGGCAACAGCGTCATGCCCGCAGGGTTGAAATAGACCGTGCTGGCGTCCGCGGCCACGGCGGCGGCGCCGGCATAGGCATTGCCCAGCCCACTGGCGTTCTGCTCGATCAGCGCGAAGCCGGCAGCGTGGCTCAGCCCTGCGAATCCGGCCAGCGCCAGGCCGAGCGTCACACGGTTAAAGGGCAATGCAGACATCGGGGGTCTCCGGAAACAAGGGGCAGTCAGCGCGCGGAATCGGCATACATCGCCTCGATCGCCGCGCGGTAACGATCGAGCACCTGCTTGCGTTTGACCTTGAGCGTGGGGGTCAGCAGGCCGTCTTCCAGCGTCCACGGCTCAAGCTCCGGGTACACCCGGCGGATCTGGGCGTAGCCCGGAAAATGCCTGAGCTGGCGGGCCACGCGCTGGACGAGCGCCTTCGCCACCTTGGGGTCGCGCAAGGTGGCGGGATGCCGGGGATCGGCATTCAGGCTGGCGGCAAAATCCGCCCAGTGCGCCTCGTTGAGCACGGCCAGCGCAGCCAGATAGGGCCTGCCTTCGCCGACGATCATCACCTGCTCGAACAGAGGATCGAGCAGGATTGCCGCCTCCATCTCGCTGGGCGGCACCTTCTCGCCGTTGTTCAGCACGATGATGTCCTTGAGCCGCCCGACGATCGTGTAGTGGCCGCCGGCGTCCACGCTGGCCTGGTCGCCGCTGTGCAGCCAGCCGTCGGCGTCGATCATGGCGCGGGTGGCTTCGTCGTCCTGCCAGTAGCCGCGCATCACGCAGCGGCTGCGCGTGAGCAGTTCGCCGTTGTCGCCGATTTTCACCTCGATACCGGGCAAGGGTGGGCCGATGCTGGCCGGGACGTTGGAATCGGGGCGGTTGACGCACACCACCGGGCTGGTTTCGGTAAGCCCGTAGCCCTGGTAGATCGGCACGCCCAGCCCGATGAAAACGTGCGCGATCTCGGGCGAGAGCGCGGCGCCGCCGGAAATCGCCAGTCTCAGCCGGCCGCCCAGCCTGGCGACGACCTTGCCCGCCACCAGCTTGTGCAGCAGCGGCCACAGCAGCAGCTCGGGATGCCAGCCGGCCCGTCCCTGGGCGCGCTCGAACCGCCGCCAGCCGACCCGCACCGCCAGCTTGAACAGCATCCCGGCGAAGCGGCCTTTCTTCGCCAGCCCGTCCTGGATGCGTCCGTACACCCGTTCGTAGATGCGCGGCACCGAGATCAGCACGGTGGGGCGGATGTCCTGCAGGTCCTGCGCCAGCTGGGCGATCGAGCGCGCATAGGCGACTTCGGCGCCGATCAGCATCGGCAGGTAATAGCCGCCGGTACGCTCCAGCGTGTGCGACATCGGCAGAAAGGACAGGAACACCTCGTGTGCCCCGAAATCCGCGCATTGCGATGCATAAAACGCGTTCCACAGCAGATTGTCGTGCGTCAGCATCACCCCCTTGGGGCGCCCGGTGGTGCCCGAGGTGTAGACGATGCTGGCCAGCATCCCGGCGTCCGGATGGCGCTCGGGCACCGGCGTGGCGGCCGCCGCGGCCAGCCAGTCGGCCGCCACCACGAAACGCGTGCTCCAGTTCGCCAGCCCGTTTTCCGGCGCGGTCAGGCTGACGATGTGCTGCAAGGCGGGGGTTGATGCGGCGATTTCAGCCAGCTTCCTGTGCTGGAACTTGCCCTCGACCAGCAGCATTTTGGCGCCGGCATGGTTGAGGATATACGCGGCGCTGTCCGGGCGGTCGTCGAGGTACAGGGGCACGGTCACCAGCCCCAGTGCCAGCGCGGCCTGGTCGAAAATCACCCACTCGACGCTGTTTCTCAGCATCACCGCCACGCGGTCGCCGGGAACCAGGCCTTCCTTCGCCAGCGCAGCCTGCCAGCGCGCCACCTGCGCCGCCACCTGGGCCCAGGTGAAACTCACCCAGGTGTCGCGCGCCTCGTCGAACTGGCGGTAGGCCACCTGGTCCGGTGTTGCCGCGACGCGCGCGCGGAACAGGCCGCACAGCGTGCCCAGCGTATCGGGATGGAATGGCGCGGTCGTCATGTCAGCTCATCGAACCGGCCGTGGGGACAGGCCGCATTGATAACTGCAAGACCATGGCGGGTCAGTCGCCTGCCTTGACCAGCACGGCAGCGAAAAAGCCATCCGTCCCATGTACGACCGGCGACAGTTTCAGCATGGCGCCGGTGTCGAGGTCGATCTTGTTCTGCGCCAGCAGTTCGTTCACCGGCAGCAGGCTGAAGCCGCCCTGCGCCAGCACGCCATCGACGATGGCTTCGTTCTCCGCCGGCAGCAGGCTGCATGTCGCATAGACCAGGCGGCCGCCGGGTTTCAGCAGCTTCGCCGCCGCGCGCAGGATGGATGCCTGCTTCTGCGTCAGCTCCGCCACGGACTCGGGCGACTGGCGGAACTTCAGGTCGGGGTTGCGCCGCAGCGTGCCCAGCCCCGAACACGGCGCATCGACCAGCACGCGGTCGAGCTTGCCCGCCAGCCGCTTCACCCGGGTGTCGTTTTCCGAGGCGATCAGTTGCGGCATCACGTTGGACAGCCCCGAGCGCGCCAGCCGCGGCTTCAGGTTGGCGAGCCGCTTTTCCGCCACGTCGAACGCATACAGCCGCCCACTCGACGCCATCATCGCGCCGATGGCGAGCGTCTTGCCGCCGGCGCCGGCGCAGAAATCGCACACCATCTCGCCGCGCCGCGCGCCGAGCAGCAGGGCCAGCAGCTGGCTGCCCTCGTCCTGCACTTCCAGGCTGCCGTCGAGAAACAGCGGATGGCGGTTGATCGCCGGATGATCCTTGAAGCGGATGCCCCACGGCGAATACGGCGTCGCCTCGGCCGCCACCGCCAGCGGCAATTCGGCCGTCCGGGGATTGCGGATGTGGTCGATGAGTTCGGGCCTGGCGAATTTTTCCAGCGTCGCGCCGCTCATGCCGCGCGCCTTGATCAGCCAGGCGACGATCAGCGTGCGCGGATTGGCCGCCGGCACCACCACCGACAGGTAGCGGTAGCGCCGCAGCACGCCGAACACGGCTTCCGCCACGAACGCACGGTCGCGCGCGCCGAGCTTCTTGTGTTCGCGGAAAAACGCCGACAGCACGGCGTCGGCCGGACGCTTGAAGTCCAGCACCAGATCGAGCGCCTGGGTGGCGAGTTGCAACAGCGGCGGGGTGAGTTCCATCGGCAGAAATAGGCAGGTTGGCGGGTGGCAGGCGGCGTCCTGCCGGCGGGCTTACTCGTCTTCGCCGAGTTCGGGGTCCCAGCCCCTTTCGCGCGCGCGCTCGGTGGCCATCTTGTAGAGGCTTGCATGGCGCTCGCGCAGTTCGGACGGCAGGCGGCTGGGCAGGTTGCCGTATTTGTCCCACTCGGCTTCGATCTTCTCCGTCAGCGCCTGCATTTGGCCCAACTGCCAGCCGGCGCAATCCTCCGATTCCGGAATGAAGCCGAACAGCCAGCCGTCGAGCACGACGCGCGCCAGCATGGTGACGCCGTGCTTGTCGTTGTAGAAACCGGCGTAAGTCATTTTGTTGTTCATGGCGGCAAGTCTTTGTCTGTCAGAAGTTTGTCGTACCGCAAGCGTACATGGCGGCAACGGGGGCGCCCGCGTTCGGCGGCGTTGCGTGCCGAACACGGGAATGTGCGGTCTCTGGCGGGGTTCACCGCCACCGGCGGGCGAGGCGCAAGGATACCATCCGGGGCGCATTATTGATTCGGTCCGACGAAGTCGAAGCGGCATTGAAGGCCGGCTTGCCGGGCTGCGTGGGAGGCCGAATCAACCCGCATCGAAAGCAGCGTTCCATCGAGGCGGCGCAACGAACCGCCTCGCCCAGGACGGCGCGAAAAACACGGCCGGATCCAGACATTGCCTGGCCGTCTCGATCGCACCCAATCCGCACCGGCCTCAGACCGAACGCGCATGCACCAGCCATTCGCGCCAGATGGCCACCGACACCGCGAGCAGCACCGGCCCCAGAAACAGGCCGATCAGGCCGAACGCGTTGAGGCCGCCGAGCACGCCCAGGAACACCAGCAGGAACGGAATCCGCGTCGGCCCGCTGATGACGAGCGGACGAATCAGGTTGTCGACCCAGCTCACCACCAGCGCCCCCCACAGGAACAGGCCCAGCGCTGCCTGGGTTTCGCCGTGCGCCAGCAGGCCCAGCGACAGGCCGATCCACACCACCGGGCCGACGAAAGGAATCAGCGACACCAACGCGGTGATCGCCCCCCACAGTGCGGGCGCGTCGATGCCGGCGACCCAGTAGCCCAGCCCGGCAAGCACCCCCTGCGCCAGCGCGGTCAGCACGATGCCGAACACCACGGCGCGCACGGTCACCCCCACCGCCTGGATGTAGCCGCGCGCCGCCTCGCCCAGCCAGCGCGTGGCCACCCGGCGGAACTGGGTCAGCACGCTGTCGCCGTGGCGATACAGAAAGAACAGCGCAAACACCGCCAGGCCGAATTTCGCCGCGTTGCGCCCGACGCCGCCCGCCAGCGCTTTCAGCTGCGCGGCATCGGTCAGCCCCAGCGCGTCGACCTGCGCGCGCACCCAGGCCGGGTCGGCCTGCACGCGCTGATACTGCGCCACGATCCATTCTCCGCCCGGCCAGGCACGCACGCCCGCAGGCAGCGGCGGCAGGCCGTGGATGGCGAGTTGTTTGAGGGTCGCCGAAGCCGCCGCCACGTCCACCACCACGGTGAACATCACCCACAGCAGCGGCAGCAACAGGGTCGCGGCGACGCCCAGCGTCATCAACAGCGCCGCCAGGCTGTCGCGCCCCGGCAGGCGGCGGCACAAGCGCTGATGGAGCGGCCAGGTGACGTACGCGAGAATCCCCGCCCACGCCAGCGAGGCGAAAAACGGCGACAGCACCCAGAAGGTGAGCCCGAAAATGAAGACCAGGAAAATGAATGCCGCAATGCGGCGTGCGAGCGGGGAATCGATTTTGATCGGCATCTATGCCCTCCGGCTGGGTCCAATTCCCGGGAGCGGGCGGCCCTGCCGGTCCGCCGCACCCGGCATGCGCCGCCGGCTTCAGTCCGGCGCGGCGCGTTTGCGCGTCGCCCACAGGCTGGCAAACACGAAGCCGGCGATGATGAGGCCGACGATGCCGAGCGACAAGCCTACCGGGATTTTGTAGAAGTCGACGATCAGCATCTTCGTTCCCACGAACAACAACACGATGGCCAGACCGTATTTCAGCAGATGGAAACGTTCGGCCATGCCGGCCAGCATGAAATACATCGCACGCAGGCCGAGGATGGCGAAAATGTTGGACGTAAAGACGATGAAGGGATCGGTGGTGATGGCGAAAATCGCCGGGATCGAGTCGACCGCAAAAATCAGATCGGACAGTTCGATCATGACGAGCACCAGGAACAGCGGGGTGAAGACGCGCACGCCGTTTTCCGTCACCCAGAATTTCTCGCCACGGTAATCCGGCGTCAACCGCAGGCGGCGCTTGATCCATTTGAGCACCGGGTTCGCATTCAGATCCGGCACGGCTTCGGCGAACGTCAGCATCTTGATGCCGGTGACGACGAGAAAAGCGCCGAACAGATAGAGGATCCAGTGGAACTCCCGCACCAGCCAGGCGCCCGCCAGGATCATCGCGGCGCGCATGACGATCGCGCCGATGACGCCGTAGATCAGCACGCGGCGCTGATACTCCGCCGGCACCGCGAAGAAGCTGAAGATCATCAGGAAGACGAAGATGTTGTCGACCGCCAGCGACTTCTCGATCAGGTAGCCGGTGAGGAACTCCAGCGCCTTGGCCTCGGCCACCTCGCCGCCATACGTCCCCTTGAGGTGCCACCACAGGCCGAAGCCGAACAGCATGGCCAGCGCAAACCAGACGAACGACCAGGCCGCCGCTTCCCCGAAGCCGACCTTGTGCGCCTTGTTGCCGCCAGCCAGGAACAGGTCGACGGCGAGCATCGCCAGCACGAAGCCGACGAACGCCGCCCACATCCACGGCTCGCCGACATGCAGAACGGCGTCCATGTTCGCCCTCGATCCGCTGGCTTACTGCACCGCGCGCAGCGCGGCGATGCGCTCTTCCAGCGGCGGGTGCGTCATGAACAGGCGCTTCCAGCCCTGCGGGCTGCCGCCGGCGATGCCGAACGCCGCCATTCTCTCCGGCAAAGGCGCCGGATGCAGGCTGTTCAGCCGCTCCAGCGCGGCGATCATCGCGCCCTTGCCGGCAAGCGAGGCGCCGCCGCGGTCGGCGCGGAACTCGCGCTGACGCGAGAACCACATGACGATGATCGAGGCGAGGATGCCGAGCACCAGTTCCGCGACGATCATGGTGACGAAGAACGCCGGGCCGTGGCCTTCCTCGTTCTTGAACACCACGCGGTCGACGGTATGGCCGATCACCCGCGAGAGGAACATCACGAAGGTGTTCACCACGCCCTGGATCAGCGCCAGCGTCACCATGTCGCCGTTGGCGACATGGGCGACTTCGTGACCGATCACCGCTTCGGCTTCCGGCCGCGTCATGGTATTCAGCAGCCCCGCAGACACGGCGACCAACGCGCTGTTCTTGTTCATGCCGGTGGCGAAGGCATTGACTTCGGGCGAATCGAAAATCCCGACTTCGGGCATGCCGATGCCGGCGTCCGCGGCGTATTTCTTCACGGTTTCGAGCAGCCAGAATTCGGTCGAATTCGACGGCGTCTCGATCACCCGCACGCCCATCGATTTCTTCGCCATCCACTTCGAAATGGCGAGCGAAATGAGCGAGCCGCCAAAGCCCATCACCGCGGCGAAGATCAGCAGCGAGCCAAGGTTCAGCCCGTTCGCGGTGAGATAGGGCTCGACGCCCAGGATCCGCATGGTGAACGACAGCACCAGCAAAATGGCAATGTTGGTAGCAAGAAAGAGGGCAATACGTTTCATCAACTACTCCAGTGGAAAATCCGAACAGCGAACGTGTTTAAGATGGTATTGGCTTGCGCAAGTTCAAGGCGGGCGCGGACATTATCCCAAATCCGGGGGCTTTTCATGCTGCGGCGTCGACAGCCGGCAACAACGGGTGCACGGCCTCGCCCGGCGTCATCACCCGGAACAGCGGCGCGCAGCGGCGGCGCAGCCTGGGCACCGCGCGATCCTTGCTGATCAGCCCATGCGCGGACCTGGCCCGCACGCTGCCCATGCCATGATTTTCCGCAGAAGGAATCTTTTTGCTCATATCGCCTTCCGCTGACTGTATTGCAGCAATTTCAACATCAGCTTGCGGCCTTCATCCAGCAGCAGGATGGAGGAGGCCACCGCGAATGCCAGCCCCCAGTCCTGGGCGGACAATGCCGTGGTATCGAAAATGGCCTGGGCCGGTGTCCAGTGCACCACCAGCGCCTGCAGTCCAATCACCGTGCCCAGTGCCGCCCACAACTTGCCGTTGCTGAAAAACTGGCGGTTGAACGCGGAATGATGCTCGGCGCGTGCGTTGAACACGTTGAAAAACTGGAACAGCACGAAGGTGGTGAACGCCAGCGTCAGCGCGTAGGCTTCGCCGCGGTCCTGCGCGTAGTAAAACAGCCCCAGGGTGCCTACCGACATGGTGATGCCATACATCAGCAGGCGTTTGAAGCGCGCCAGAGACAGGATGCGTTCGTCGGCGCAGCGCGGAGGCTCATTCATGATGCCGGGACGGCCCGGTTCCAGACCCAGGGTCATAGCGGGCGGGCCGTCCATGATGATGTTGATCCACAGGATCTGGATCGCCGTGAACGGCATCGGCATGCCCAGCAGCTGCGCGCCGAGCACGGTGAGGATGGCACCGACGTTGGTAGAGAGCTGGAAGCGCACGAATTTGACGATGTTGTCGTAGATGGTGCGGCCTTCCCTGACCGCGCCGACGATGGTGGCAAAATTGTCGTCGGTGAGCACCATGGTGGCGGCCTCGCGGGTCACTTCGGTGCCGGTGATGCCCATGGCCACGCCGATGTCGGCGTTTTTCAGCGCCGGGGCGTCGTTGACGCCGTCGCCGGTCATCGCGACGACGTGGCCGCGCGCCTTCAGCGCCTGAACAATCTTGACCTTGTGTTCCGGAGCGACGCGGGCGAACACCACGGTTTCCTCGATATGCCGGGAAAGTTCGGCGACGTCGATGCGGTCGAGTTCCGCACCGCTCAGCACAGCACCCTCCAGTCCGAGTTCGCGGGCGATGGCGGCGGCGGTGATGGCGTGGTCGCCGGTAATCATCTTGACCTGGATGCCGGCCTTCCTGCACAGGCGAATGGCGTCGCGCGCCTCGGGGCGGGGCGGGTCGATGATGCCGACCAGTCCGGTCAGCACCAGGCTGTTTGCCCAGGCCATCAGGTCGCCGGCGGGGTCGAATTCCCGCGCCGGGATGTCGCGGCTGGCCACCGCCAGTACGCGCATGGCCTGGCCGGCAAACGCGGCATTTTCGGCCTCGAAAGCGGCACGGGCCGGGTCGTCCAGCGGCGACTCGCCCGTCGCGCCGAGAAAACGGTCGGCGCGCGCCAGCAGCACGTCGGGCGCGCCCTTGACGAACATGCGCACCCGCTCGCCACCGTGGTGAAAGGTAGCCATGAACTTATGCGCCGAATCGAACGGAATTTCGGCGATGCGCGGGCTGTGCTCCGCCGCCGTTTCCTGATCCACGCCACCCTTGGCGGCCAGCGCCAGCAGCGCGCCCTCGGTGGGGTCGCCGATGAGTTGGCCGTCGCGGAGGCGGGAATCGGAACACAGGGCCGCCGGGGTGAGCAGGGGCAGGAAATCGGGCAGCGGATCGCCATTATCGGCGCGAATGCTGCCCTCTCCGGAATAACCCTCGCCGCTCACGGCAAAGCGCCGCCCGTGGTAGAAAAGCTGGCGCGCGGTCATCTGGTTGAGCGTCAGGGTGCCGGTCTTGTCCGAGCAGATCACCGTGGTCGAGCCCAGGGTTTCCACCGCCGACAGCTTTTTGACGATGGCGCGGTTCCTGGCCATGCGGTGCATGCCGATGGCCAGGGTCACCGTCACCACTGCCGGCAGCCCTTCGGGGATGGCGGCCACGGCCAGGGCGATGGACGTCATGATGGTCTGCACCAGCGGATCGCCGCGCAGAATGCCGAGCACGAAAATCAGGCTCACCACCACGCCGGCGATGAGGGCCAGACGCTTGCCCAGCGCATCGAGTTGAACTTGCAGCGGCGTGGCGCTTTCCTGCGCTGCGTCCAGCAGGCCGCTGATGCGGCCCATCTCGGTGCCCATGCCGGTGGCGGTCACCACCAGCTCGAGGCGGCCACGGGTGATGACGGTGTTCATGAACGCCATGTTCAAGCGTTCGGCCAGCGCATGCTCGCCAGGCGGCAGCGCCCCGGCGTGCTTGCCTACGGCGTGGGATTCACCGGTCAGCGCCGCTTCGGCCACTTCAGCGTTGTGCGACACCAGTACGCGGCCGTCGGCGGGAATCCGATCGCCCGCCTCGAGCAGCACGAGGTCGCCCGGCACCAGTTGCTCGGCGGGAATTTCCAGCACTCTCCCGCCGCGCCGCACCCGGGCGTGCTGCGCCAGCATTTTCTTCAGCGCAGCCAGCGTCGCCTCGGCGCGGTGCTCCTGGTAGAAGCCCAGCGCGGCGTTGAACACCACCACGATCAGGATCACCACCGCATCCTTGAGGTCGCCGATCGCCGCCGCCAGCACGACGGCGCCGAGCAGCACCATTACCAGCACATTCCTGAACTGGTCGAAAAACTTGAGCCACGCCGGGCGCGGCTTTTTCTCGGCGAGCCTGTTGGGGCCGTGATGGGCCAGCCGCTGCGCTGCCGCGTCGGGAGCCAGCCCCCGCGTCGGGTCGGTCTCGAGGTCGGCGCAGACCTGGCCGACACTTTGCTCATGCCAGTGCTTGGTCGCGGTGGGTTGTGTCGTTGTCATGTCTCGGTTTTCCTTAAATGGGCGAGACCGGCCTCGCCGTCAGCATAGCCGCGATCAGCGCCGTGGTCAGTCCGACCGACTGGTCGGCCTTGAGCGGTTTTGGGTGACAGACGCCGCAGGCGGTTCAGCATCGTTCGCTCAGGCATGGTCAGGGGTTGCAATAATCGCAGCGACCCGGATCGGCATGTTCCACACCGGCACGCGCGCGGGTCTCACGGTGCGCGCACTTGAGACAGCCGTGAATGTCGGCGCGAATCTCCCGCGTGGGCGCGCCGCAGTCGGCACAGGGCAAGCCGCTTAATCGCTCCCTCACCTGGAAGCCCGGCGCACCACACGCGGGGCAAAGCGAATTCAGTTTGGCCGCGAGGTCCACGGCGGCCAGACGGATGACGTCCATGCGGGTGGGATGGGCATGGGCGCGGAGGTCGTTTTCCAGAAATACCCGGCCGCTTTCCGCCTCCCCGCGCGCCTGGTTGAAAGCCGCTTCGAGCGCCGTCCAGCCGGCGAGGCCTTTTTCGATGCGGGGATCGTCCTGGCCTTGCGGGCGTACCACCAGGTGATGCTCGGGGAATCCGGCCTGGCGGGCGAATTGCACGGCCTGCGCCCAGTCGTCCGTGAGCAGGTGGGCGAACCGCGTCGCTTGCTGCGCCATGCCCGTCACTTCGATGCCACGCTCGTCGTCGATGAACACCAGCAGCTCGACGTTCCAGGGGAACAGTCCCGCCATCGGATCCGGCCCGAACGCGCCCTCGCTCGCCAGGCCCAGCGGCAGACCCGACAATTCCATGCCGATGCGCGCCTTCCTGCGCGCCGCTTCGAGCTGCGTGCCGGCGCGCGGGATATCGCGGGCGAAGGTGCCCAGGGTATCGGTATCGAAGCCGCCCAGCCACTCGACCCGGCAGCCGAGCGCGGCATCCAGCACCGGCGCGATCACCCGTTCCTTGCCGTGCTGGGTGAGCAGGGCGACGCGCCGACCGGAATACGGCCCGGCAACTGGCTCCGCCGGCGCCGGGCCGGTCATGACATGCCCGACCCGTGGTAGACGATCGCGCCGACCACGACCAACGCGACGGTCGCCCAGCCCAGGCGGTCGATGGTGCGATGCAACGCCGCTTCCATGCGCGCGCCACCCCGGGCCATCAGCCCGGCAACCAGGAAGAAGCGCGCGCCCCGCCCGATCAGCGAGGCCAGGGTGAAGGGCAGCAGCGCCATGGAGAGGGCACCGGCGGCGATGGTGAACACCTTGTAGGGGATCGGCGAAAAACCGGCGATGAACACCGCGAGGGCGCCCCAGCGCTCGAACCAGCTCACCGCGGCCAGATAGCTGTCCCAATATTTGGAAGCGCGCAGCCAGGGCTCGAGTGAATCGAAGGCGAAATAGCCAATGGCATAACCGAGCAGGCCACCGGCCACCGAGGCCAGCGTGGTAATTAATGCGAAGCGCCAGGCCCTGGACGGATTGGCGAGGCTCATCGGCGCGAGCATCACGTCGGGCGGTATCGGAAAGAACGACGATTCGGCGAAGCTCACCCCACCTAGATACCACGGCGCATGGCGGTGCCGCGACCAGCACATGGTCCGGGCGTAGAGGGCCGAAAATATCCGCAAGACGTTTAAACCCCGCGCACCATGGCCATGACGCGGCCCATGTCGAGGTTGCCCGCCTGCTGCTGGATCTGCGGCAGGTATTGCGTTTGCATCTGCTTGGCGGGGCCGA
>NCIH01000125.1:0-7314 GCA_002281975.1 Hydrogenophilales bacterium 17-64-11
GGTGAAACCCTTGACGCGTCCTTCGGATCGCACCCGATTCGATGACCCCGACTGGAACACCAAGGTCAAGGTGCGGCTGGTTGCCCACCCTGAACTCTCACCCGAACAGGCCAGGGTGATCCAGACTGAATACTTCAATGGAACTTCGAGCCGCGTAGAAACCTGCCGCGCGGCGCTTGTTCCCTATTTCATCCAGGACATCCGGGCTGCCATGGACACAGAGGCCCAGCATGCCCCTGAGTATCTGATCGCCATTGAGAACGCACGGGAGGTGTCCAAGTGGCTTTTCAACCGCTAGGCACGGGCGGCGGTGCTGCCTCACTTCTGTTCACCCGACTGCCAGAGCGTCTATTTGCGCCGCTCGCCTCGCCAAACAAGCAGACCTACTGGGGCATCCTTTGTGCTCTTCACGACAGGCGCTTCGGGCCAGATGCCCCGTTGCCGCCCAGTCACGGATTCACAACGCGTGATATCACCCAGGACATTGAGTCAGAACTTATCATTCACGATTCCTGGACAGACGAGGAAGGCGCGACGCCCGAAACCCCGCTCAACATCCGGGCCATCACCATCTTCAACCGACTGCATGATTGCGGGTGGCTGCGACTGGACCGCCATGGCGTTGACAAGCGAGTTTCGATGACCCCCACGGTCAACCAGTTTCTGGGGCAACTCATCAATTTCGCGGAAACCGGGCCGATCTACGTGGCAGGCAAGGTTCGCTCCATCGAGGCCAACCTGAAACTGGTAATGGAAGGCGCCGGAGGCGACTCGCTTTCCGAGGCCGCCGACCAGGCGAGAAACCTCCTCGAACACATCCGCAATACCGGTACGAACGTCCGTGACCTGATGAGCGCGCTCGGGGCGGAAGAAACTACCACTCAGTACGTCCGCCGCTTCTTCAGCGATTTCATCGAGCAGGTGTTCATCGGCGACTACAAGGAACTCAGAACGCGCGAGCACCCTTTGTCACGGCGTCCACAAATCCTGCACTGGGCCGAAGAACTTCACGGCTCCGAGCAAAGCCGCGAGCGCCTGATCACCTGGTACGCAACCAAACGCTTCCAGGGCGACCGCATCAAGGCGGAGCGCATGTTCGAGCGGGATGTACAGAAATTGCGCGATATCCAGCGAATCGATGATTACCTTGAGCGGCTGGATGACGAGATCCGGCGCGCAAATCGCCGGGCTCTTGCCTATCTGGATTACCGGCTACGTTCCCTGCGGCCTATCGACAAGGTGGTTGATGCTGCAATCGCTCGAGTCATGGACGACCAGGGGGACATTCACGAGGGTCCGTTCGCTCCCGGCGACATGATCAGCCCATCCAATCTCGCCGAACCAAGGAGGCAAGAGGCACGGGAAAAAGCGCCGCAGCTAAGGGAAACCGCCCCAACAGACGAAGATATTGCGAGGGCAAAGCTCAGGGCCCTTGCTCGTAATCTGCGCCTAGTGAACGCCCCCAAACTCGCTGAATTTGTATCCCGCCAGCTTTCCGGCCGACAAGCCATCACCAGTGAAGAACTTCAGCTCGAAGGTGTGGCCGACGTTCGCGCTTATCAAACCCTGCTCGTTCTCGGTGCGGCAATGGAAAGTGGCTCGGCTTATTTGCAGCAGCAGGCGTCAACCATGATGCGTGGCTTCAGGGTCCGCCGCACAGACGACAAGGAAATTGAAAACAAGTGGATTACCGGTGTTCCGTTCCAAATAGAGAACGCGAAGAAATCGGTCGCCACCAAAGGGAAGTCGATATGAGCCAGTATTGGGAAAACATCGCAGCAAAGACCGACAAGCAATACGTTGCAGAGGACTTCCAGTCCACCGCCAGCCGCCTGCTCGCCGAGCAAGTGCTTTATTACGCCGATCGGCAGAGCCGCATGGCATACGGCATGGTTGAGCAGTTCGAGCGCGAGTTCAAACACGTCCTCTCGCTGGTCGGCAGCGGTTTGATCGTGAACAGGCAACTGCGTTATGCCTGCGCCACTCCGGACAATGGCAAGGCAGGAACGGCCAATACTGCGCAAACGCTGCTCGCCCTCGTGCTCAGGAAGATCTATGACGAACAGGCCAGGACAGGGCAGCTGAACGACGATGGCGAAGTGATCTGCGATCTGGTCGAGCTTGAGGAAAAGTATCGCCTCTCCACTTCCGGCAAGCGCGAGCTGCCTGGACGCGGCGAACTGGAAAGCTTGGTCAAGACACTGAAACGCTGGGGGATCGTCCGCAAGATGGATGAGCATGAATTCGCCGATATGGCCGCTGGCAGTGACCAACCATACGTACTAGCCATACGCCCCGCCATTGTGGATCTGCTGGGTGAGGCAGCGATCTCCCGGCTGGCTCAGTTCACACAATCATTCGAACCCGCACGGGATTCTTCTGATGATGAAGACGGTCAAGGACCGGACCAGGCAGAGGAAGCCGAAGCATGAAATATCTGGAAAGTATCAACCTGGTGCAGTTCTTTCTGTATGAAAGAGAGCATGTCCGCATTTCCGAGATCACAGGAATATTCGGGCCAAACGGCAGCGGAAAAAGCTCGTTTCTCGATGCCGTCCAGATCGCCATGTTCGGCGCAAACAGCCGCCTGATGGCGCTGAATGCTCAGGCAGACGAGAACAAGACGACCCGTTCGATTCGAAGCTACTGCCTTGGTCAGTACGGCGATACGCCCGAAGACCGGGTACGGCCACGCTCGAATACCTATATCACGCTGGTCTGGCGCGACTCCGAAACCAAGAAACCCGTCTCCATGGGGGTTTGCATCTATGCGGCCGAGGACAGCGAGCAGCACAAAGTGCTTGGACGCTATCTGCTTCCTGACGTGGAACTGACTCTGGGTGACCACCTTGAGACGGTCGACGGCAAAGAAAAGCCGAGGGAATGGAACGCCTTCAAGCAGCAGCTGCTTCAGCGTTCGAAGGTGTCAGGCGAGGAATGCGTTTTCGAGGAGGCCGAACGTTATATTCGTGCTTGCCTGCTTGAACTACGCGGCTCAGGCGGGGCACCGTCATACGATGCCTTTGTCCGCGCGTTCCGCTTTGCGCTGAGGATGCGCTTCGACAAGACGGTAGACGAGATCGTACGCAACGACGTGCTCGAATCCAGGCCGACCAACATCAAGAAATTCAAGGATGTCACCGAATCGTTCCGGCGTCTGGCCGAATTGGTGGCCAACGTCGAACAGAAGATTAACGACGGCTCCGCAGTCGAGAGCGTCTTCGGCAACGCTGCCAAGGCCTCCAGAAAAGCCGTCACATGGAAGACGCTGGGGCTGGATGTGGCACTCGAACAGGCCAACCAGACGCACAACGAAGCCCAAGGAGTCATGGACGCTGCCCGAGAGGCATTTGAAGCTGCGGACAAGGCTTTCAAGCAGTTGGCCACCGATCACACCGATGCGGTTGAGAAATCGAGGCATTACCGCAGGCTGCGCGAACAGCATACTTCACACGCTGATTACGCTGGCCTAGAAAGCCAGATCCGCGCAGATCGCGGCAGGGCAGAACGGAAAAAGAATGACATCGTCAACCAACTTTCCCATATCCGCAATTTCCTGAAAAATGCGGCGGAGGCGCCGTTCCTTGACGCAGATGTCACGCGCAACTTGCACGCAGAATCCAAAAAACTGGCAGTGTTGCTCGAACGTTTTGGCAAAGCTGAATGGCTTGAGATCGAGGCACACTTGCAGACAGCGGTCCAGGCTTCCGAAAAGGCGTTGCAGGACCTGAATGCCATCGGCGGGGCACTCAACGACCAATTGATAACCGCTAACGACGACCTCAAGAACGCCGAAAAGTCGCTTGAACGGGTCAAACAGGGCAAAACACCACTCAGTCCTCACGTCGAAACCCTGATGCGAGAACTCAGGGACGAAGGCCTTAGCCCCGTTGCGGTGTGCGACCTGGTCAAGATCACCAAAAAGGAATGGCAGCCCGTCGTCGAATCCTACCTCGGCCCCAACCTTCAGGCTCTCCTGGTAGCCGAACACGAAGAGCGCAGGGCATTCGAGATCTATCGCGGCCTGACGGGCAAGCGTGCCGTCTACGGTGCGAAGATCGTCATGGAAAGCCGACAGCAGTCCGGCCGGCGCTTCGAAGATGGTTCCGTCGCAGAGCTGATCGAGGGTACCGATCAGGCTGCCGTTGCCTATTTACGTGGCCTCTTCGGGGACATGGTGCAGGCCACCACTGATGCGCAAGCAATGGCGAGCGGCAAGCGCACGCTGACGCAGGATGGAATGCTCGTTGGCAAGGGCACCATCGATCGCCTGAAACCCGTCAGCGATGGAGAACTGCGCATCGGTCGCGATGGTGGAGGCCAACACCTCGATGCCGCCAAAAAACGCCTCGCAGCCTGCGAGAAAGCTGTGACTGAACTTAAATCCCTGAAGCGCGGGGTCGATGATCTTACCAAGGCGCTTCGGCTCATTCCGCCAGATGGCCAGGCCCAAGAATTCATCAAGGGTTTCTGGGAAGAAGCGGAATCTGCCAGCGACGCCGCAGCCAGTCTCGAAGGCAAACTGAAAGGTGCAGCCAACGAAGATTATGTACAGCTGGGTAAGGATGAAGCAGCGTGGGAAAACAAGGCAAAGGTTCTGAATGCCAACGTCACTGACGCCAACGGTCGGCGCAGCGAAAAAGAAACTGTATTTAACGAGCGCAAAAACGATTTCAAGGCAGCTGCCTTGAAAGTCGAGGCAGCCAACAAAGCCTCAGGGGAAGCCCGAAATGACCCGGAATACGACGCCGATTACGCGTCAACCCATTGGGATGACGCCTTGGAGAAGTTCGGCGACAACTTCTCCGACATGGAAAATCATTGCAAAAACAAAAGAACAGAAGCCCTCAAGCAGGTAGAACGCGAAGTCAGCAAGGGAAGCAGTCTGATGGGCGAATTCCTGTCGAAATACCGAGAACAGGCCAGCGAAGAGGTGTTGGAAGACTGGCGTAAGGGGCAGGCCTGGATAGCCGACATTCTGAATCGTCTGCGGAGCACTGAGCTGCTCGACTACAAGGAGCAGATGAACGATGCCTACAAGGTTTCACAGGATACGTTCAGGAATGACGTCGCCTTGGCGCTGAGTCAGAACATTGAGGCGCTTGACCTGACAATGGAGCAGCTCAACCGGGTGTTGAAAGAGTGTCCGGCGTTTACCAACGGTGAGCGCTATCAATTCAAGCGCGTCGTTCGCCCACACTTCAAGCAGCTGCTCGATTTCGTGAAAAACATTGCTACATTCGGTCCACAGGAGGATTTGCTAGGCGGGGCCGGCGAGATTCCGCCGCAGTTCAAGGAATTGCTGGAAGACAAGATCGCGCCGGGGGCGGGAAGTATGAAAAGCCCGCTCGATGACTATCGCGAATTCTACGAGTTTGACGTCGAGATACTGCGTGAAGACTCTCTGACGGCAAAGCCGAAAACCGTTGGTCATTTGAGCAAGCGCATTGGGCCTGGCTCCGGCGGTGAGCATCGCGCGCCTCTGTACGTGATTGCCGGTGCGGCGTTGGCATCGGCCTATCGCCTTGATCGTGGCAACCGGGACGGCATCAGGCTGATCCTGTTGGACGAAGCCTTCAACAAGATGGACCCGACCAATATCACGGCCACGATGCGCTACCTGCAGGATCTTGGCTTGCAGGTGTTCATGGCCAGCCCTGGCGAGAATCTGGGCGTGCTCAATGCCTTCCTGCATCGCTACTACGACATCTCGAAAGACTCTCTACGCAATGTGATCTTCATCGACGGCCATGATGTCACAGACGAAGTCCGGGAGATGTTCATGTCGGACGATCTGGATACGCACCCCGAACTCATCGAGCAGGAAGTCAATCGTATGCACGGAACGGGAGCGGCTGTAATCCAGACGGCATAGATATTCCATGGACACGAAAGCACACAACGCCCTCAAGAAACTGCTGGAGGCTGGAAATCGGGAAAAGGCTGGAGTGCGATCGACCCGGCCGGCGCTCACCAAGGCGCAACTCGTCGACTATCAGGCTACGCGTGCTCTGGCAGAGAAGGAGGCCTTCGAGGCCGCAATGAAGGTTGCCAGAGCCGAAGGCGCCGTGACCCTCACATGGGAGAAAGGATATGGCGAAGACGGGTTCATCCAGCGCGTCGAGTTGATCGATATCGATGCTCTGGCGAAGCTGATTGGCGTGGATACCGCAGCAAGTCGACTTGAGAGAGCAGCCGTTCAGTTTTCCCCATTGTTGGAAAAACACCCCGTTCTGTCAGTGGTGCTTGCTCGCTGGGCCAGCCTGAAAAAGGTTCGAACCTTCGGCCCGGAGGATGCCCAGGACTGGATCGATGCTGCCCGCATCGTCAGTTTTATGACCGCAACCCGTGAGAACAGCACGGTTGATGAGCCAATCCGAGAAGTCAGCGCGCGTCTGTTCAAGGACAGCAAGCGCATCGAGAATCTGTCAGCACCAGTCGATGTGCTCCTGACCGGGGATGTCGATGCCGAGATTAGAGAACCAGCCGATGTATGGCAGGAAATCGGCCTGTTCAGGGAGGAACAGCCCGTTCGCTTGGCGGGTAGGGTGATCGTAACGCGCACACGCGTCACGGCGCTCCTGGATGAACCGTATGGGGCTTTTCCTGCGCCTTCGGTTGTCAGCCTGGCCAGCAACCCGAAGCTGGTGATGACTATCGAAAACCAGACCACGTTTCATGGCGAGGCGAGACGCCGGCACGATGAGGAAATCCTGCTCATCTATACCGCTGGCATGCCCACGCCCGCTTGGCGATCGATGTACGTCCGATTACTCAAAGGCCTTCCTGATAGCGTGCCGGTTTACCACTGGGGCGACATCGATGAGGGCGGATTCCGGATCGCCGCCATTCTGGCCAGTGAAGCCAATTCATCAGGTCACACCCTTCAGCCCTGGAAGATGCATCCAGACGATGTGCCGATGGATCGGCGTGTTGAGGCCAGGCCACACACACTAGAGAGAATCCAGCATTTTGCGAGTGCGGCAGGTTGGGACGCGCTGGGTGACGAAGTGGCGCTGGCTGGGTTCACGGTTGAGCAGGAAGCGTTAAGGTAGCTCCGGGCTTCGCACATCAGGCGATGCAACGGCCAGTTAAATCCGCAATTTCGGCGAATGCGCACTCCCGACCCATACCGCCACCCTGCCTACGAAGCCTTGACGGTCGGCTAGCTGGGGCCGAGCCGCCATTCAAAAATTCGCGGTGGATGCCGGGTCATCGGCCTCAACGGCCATTCGCGTGCCAACCAGTCTCGGTCGGCAATGTGTCGGTTACCGGACACTCGACCGTGAGTCACGTTGAATGGCAGCTTCCCGA
>NCIH01000017.1:0-35015 GCA_002281975.1 Hydrogenophilales bacterium 17-64-11
CGGCCAGTGCGAAATCGGCACCCAGTTCAGCACGCTGACCAAGCGCGCCGACTGGACGCAGATCCTGAAGTACATCGTGCACAACGTCGCCCACGCCTACGGCAAGACCGCGACTTTCATGCCCAAGCCCATCGTCGGCGACAACGGCTCCGGCATGCACGTGCACATGTCGCTGTGGAAGGACGGCAAGAACCTGTTCGCGGGCAACGGCTATGCCGGCCTGTCCGAACTGAGCCTGTACTACATCGGCGGCATCATCAAGCACGCCAAGGCGCTGAACGCGATCACCAACCCGTCGACCAACTCGTACAAGCGCCTGGTGCCCGGCTTCGAGGCCCCCGTGATGCTGGCCTATTCCGCGCGCAACCGCTCGGCCTCGATCCGCATCCCGATTTCCTCCAGCGAAAAGGCGCGCCGCATCGAAACCCGTTTCCCGGATCCCACCGCCAACCCGTACCTGTGCTTTGCCGCGCTGATGATGGCCGGCCTCGACGGCATCCAGAACAAGATCCACCCCGGCGATCCGTCGGACAAGGACTTGTACGACCTGCCGCCGGAAGAGGACGCGAAGGTCCCGAAAGTCTGCCACAGCCTGGAAATGGCGCTGGAAGAGCTCGACAAGGATCGCGAGTTCCTCACCCGCGGCGGCGTGTTCACCAACGACATGATCGATGCCTACATCGCGCTGAAGATGGAGGAAGTCACCAGATTCCGCATGACCACGCACCCGGTCGAGTTCGCGATGTACTACTCGCTGTAAATACGCTGCATGCAGTGAGAGGGGCGGCTGCGGCCGCCCTTTTGCGTTGTCCGGCAGGGCGGTCAAGATTGCCCGGTTTGGGCCGTTAACGAACGGGTACGTTACACTCGGCCCTATGCAAACTGCCCGCTTTTTCTTTCTGTTGTGCTTGATTCCGGCGGCGTCCGCGCAGGCGGAAATCTACAAGTACGTCGACGAAAACGGCCAGGTGACGTTTACCGACGTCTACAAGAAGGGCGCCAAGCGCATCGATCTGCCTGGCGCCCCGGCGCCGCTGCCGGGTGGCGGCAAAGCGTCCCGGCGCGCCTCCTACAGTCCCAGTCCGGCGGATTTTCCGCGCATCGACGCGGGCACGCAGAAACGCCGCGACGACATCCGCCGCCAGGTGTTGCAGGACGAAATTTCCGGCGAGCGCCGCAACGCCGACGAGGCGCGCCGCCAGTTGGCGCTGGGCGAGCGCCTGCAGCCGGGCGAGCGCGCGACCGACGCCACCTATCTCAATCGCGTGAACAAGTTGCGCGCCAGCGTGCAGCAGCACGAACAGAATATCGCCTCCATCCAGCGCGAGCTTGCCAATCTGAAGTAAGCCGGCGCGGGGCCTGATTGCAAAGAGACTAAAGCACCAACAGCCACGCTCCACCCGCACGGGGCAGGCCGTGGCTGTAAGGCGCTAAAGCACCAACAGCCACGCTCTGGCACAATCGGTGCTTCACTGTGCGTATGAGCATGATGTCCCCGACTGCCCCCGACTTTTCCGGTCTCGACTGCCTGTCCACCGGCGCGCTGGTGCTGGGTGCCGACGGCAGGATCGTGTACGTCAACCCGGCTGCCGAGAGCCTGCTTGGCGTGTCGGGCGCGTTGCTGGCGGGCGATCATGTCGAGCGGGTGTTCGAGCGCAGCCCCGAGCTGCTGGCGGCGATCCGGACCGCGCGCAGCGAACTGGAAACGGTCATCGAATACGAGCTCGATGTGGCGGCGAGCGGCCATCCGCCGATTCGTCTCGGCTGCAGCATTTCACCGCTGGATGCGCCGGCGCATGCCGTATTGATCGAAATGCGCGCGGTCGATCCGCATCTGCGCATCGCCCGGTTGGAGCAGACGCGCCTGCAGCAGGAGGCCAACCGCGAATTACTGCGCAACCTGGCGCACGAGATCAAAAATCCGCTCGGCGGCATTCGCGGCGCGGCGCAATTGCTGGAACGCGAACTGCCGCGCGAGTCCCTGCGCGAATACACGCAGGTCATCATCAAGGAATCCGACCGTTTGCAATCGCTGACGGAGCGTTTGCTGACGCCGCACCGCACGCCCCGTTTTGGGGCAGTGAATATCCATGAGGTGCTGGAACGGGTGCGCAGCCTGATCCTGGCTGAAACGCCGAGCGTGACCTTGCGGCGCGACTACGACACCAGCCTGCCGGAAATCCGGGCCGACGCCGAACAGCTGATCCAGGCCACGCTCAATATCGCGCGCAACGCCGTGCAGGCAATGCACGGTAACGGGCATGGGCACGGTAACGGGCATGGGCACCAGGGCGAGATCATTTTCAAGACCCGGGTGGCGCGCCAGATCACGCTGGAAAGCCGGCGTTATCGCCTGGGCCTGCGCGTCGAGATCATCGACAATGGCCCCGGCGTGCCGGAGGATATCCGCGAGCAGATTTTCTACCCGCTGGTGTCGGGACGCGAAGGCGGCAGCGGCCTGGGGCTGGCGGTCGCGCAGACATTGGTCGCGCAAAACCACGGCACCATCGACTGCGAAAGTCGCCCGGGACATACCGTGTTTGCGATTTTTCTACCCTTGCCCGCCTGAATATCATGCCAAAACCAAGCTGTGTCTGGATCATCGACGACGACCGCTCCATCCGCTGGGTGCTGGAAAAAGCCCTGCTGCGCGAGGACATTCCGTGCATGACCTTCAGTTCGGCCAGCGATGCGCTGCGCGAGCTGGAGCGCAGCCAGCCCGGCGCGGTATTGTCGGATATCCGCATGCCGGGGGTATCCGGCCTTGAATTGCTGCAGGCGCTGCGGGAGCGGCTGCCCAAGGTGCCGGTCATCGTCATGACCGCGTATTCCGACCTCGACAGTGCGGTGGCGGC
Organism: Hydrogenophilales bacterium 17-64-11; assembly: GCA_002281975.1. Classification (GTDB taxonomy): domain Bacteria; phylum Pseudomonadota; class Gammaproteobacteria; order Burkholderiales; family Thiobacillaceae; genus Thiobacillus. Next base: position 2,856 of record NCIH01000017.1, read on the forward strand.
ATTCCAGGGCGGCGCGTTCGAATACCTGCCGAAGCCCTTCGATGTCGATCAGGCGCTCGACCTGGTGCGCCGCGCGCTGGCGGAAAACGCCAGCCGCGACGTGCCCGCCAGCAGCGATGCGCCGGTGCCGGAAATCCTCGGCCAGGCTCCCGCCATGCAGGAGGTGTTCCGCGCCATCGGGCGGCTGGCGCAGTCACATGCCACCGTGCTGATCACCGGCGAATCCGGCAGCGGCAAGGAACTGGTGGCGCGCGCCTTGCACCGTCACAGCCTGCGTGCCAGCGGGCCGTTCATCGCCTTGAATACTGCCGCCATTCCCCGAGATTTGCTGGAATCCGAACTGTTCGGCCATGAGCGCGGCGCCTTCACCGGCGCGGCGGCACAACGTCGAGGACGTTTCGAACAGGCCGACGGCGGCACGCTGTTTCTGGACGAGATCGGCGATATGCCGGCCGAACTGCAGACCCGCCTGCTGCGTGTGCTGTCAGACGGACAGTTCTACCGGGTCGGCGGGCATTCCCCGATCAAGGTCAATGTGCGGGTCATCGCCGCCACCCATCAGGATCTGGAAGTGCGGGTGCGCGAAGGCCTGTTTCGCGAGGACCTGTTCCATCGTCTCAACGTGATCCGGCTGCGCCTGCCGCCGCTGCGCGAACGGCGCGAGGACATCCCGCTGCTGGTGCGGCATTTCATGCAGAAGAGCGCGCGCGAACTCGGCGTGGAGGTCAAGGGGGTGTCGGAAGCCGCGCTCAAGACCCTGGTCAATCTGCCGTGGAGCGGCAACGTGCGCCAGCTTGAAAACGTCAGCCATTACCTGACCGTGATGGCGCCCGGCCAGGTGGTCGAAGCGGGCGATCTGCCGGCCGATCTGATGCAGGGCATGGTCGCGCAGACCGGCAGCGACTGGCTGCAGGGACTGGCCACCGAGGCGGGCGCGCGACTGGCGCGCGGTGAAGCGGCGATTCTCGATGAACTCACCCAGGCTTACGAGAAAACGCTGATCGAAGTGGCGTTGCGCCATACCGGCGGGCGCCGCATCGAAGCCGCGCATCTGCTCGGCTGGGGGCGCAATACCCTGACGCGGAAGATCCACGAACTGGGGATGGACGACGCAGCCGGGGCGGACGAGGCCGGATGATTCGCCGGGGGCTTGAAGCGGCAACAAAAAAGCCGACGCGCAGTCGGCTTTTTACGCGGTGCTGGACGGCGCGTCAGGCGGCCTGCGCTTCTTCCAGCAACTTCTGGATTTCGCCCTTCTGGTACATCTCGATCATGATGTCGGAGCCGCCGATCAGTTCGCCCTTGACGTAGAGCTGCGGGAAGGTCGGCCAGTTGGCGTAGTACTTCAGGTTTTCGAAGATTTCCGGATCGGCCAGCACGTTCACCGCCAGAAAATCCTTCAGGCCGCAGGCCTGCAGCACTTGCGCCGCGCGCGACGAAAAACCGCATTGCGGAAACTGCGGCGTGCCTTTCATGTACAGCACGACGGTATTGTTGGTGACTTGGTCACGAATGCGATCGAGGGGGGTCATGGCAGGCTCCTGAATAATACTTGACTGGAATGCTCGGGAATTATACGCGCGGCGAAATCGGCGTCAAGCCGGTTTGGGGGTGCGCTGATAGGGGCTGACCAATGCCTTGTGGAGCAGGTGCGGAATCAGCAGCCGCGGGGGCATGCGCAGCCAGTGGGCGCGGATGAAGGCGGCCAGGCGCGCGGCCGGCGTGAAAGCATCGGCACAGCTGGCGTGCGCGGGCGCCAGCGCGCGCTTGAAAATGCCGTCCATCAGGGCGAGCGTGGCGCGATTGGGTGCGGCGCCATCCAGCGTGGCGATCATGCCGGCGGGGATGGGCGTATCGAGAAAATAGCGCAGATAACGCAGCGCGTAGAACAAGGGGCGGCTCAGTTGCAGTTCGCCGGCGCGTGCGGCCAGGCGCGGCCAGAATTCGCGGTCCACGGCGGCGTCGCGCAGCAGCAGATCGAGGTCGGTCAGGTCGCGCAGGCCATGCGGCAGTTCGCCGTCGTGGAACAGATGGGCGGCGGAATGCAGAATGCGGTCTTCCGCTGCCAGCACATAGACGCCGGGCAGGCCTACCACCGCAACGGCGCGGCTGCGCAGCTTGGCGGAGTCGGGATGGTAGCGCGCGGTGTCGGGCAGGATCGCGTGGTGCACGTCGATCACGGTGGCGCGCTGGATATGCTGCATCGGGGGGATCTCGTGCATCCAGCGGCGGTAATAGCGCTTGTCGTATTCCGACAGTCCGCTGGCGTGCCAGCCGGCCAGCATGAGCGAGGACTCGGCCTGCGGCAGATGCTCGCGCGGCACCAGGATGTCGATGTCGTTGAACAGCCGCCCTTCGGCGGCGGGCAGGTCGGCGGCGACGTAGGCCGCACCCTTGAGCACGATCAGCGGGCCGTCGAGGTCGGCCAGCGCGGCGCGGATCTGCTGCAACTCCCAGCACACGGCTGTGCGCTGCTTGTCGGCCAGCGTTCTGGCGGCATCGAAATGCCAGCGCGCCACGCCCGGTATCGTGGCCGTCAGACCGTGCTGATGAAAACGGTGCGCCAGGCGTGCCAGCAGCCCCGCCGCGCGGGCCTGCCGCACCAGGGTGTCCCATTCGCTGCTGGAAAAACGGCTGACGGAATCGGGCGAGCGCAGGGTGCAGGCGAGCAAATCGCGGGAGGTGGATTTCATGCGGTTCAGGAAGTGCGGCGCTCGGCCAGGCGATCGAATGCGGCGACGGCCTCACGCAATTGTCCGTAGCGGAAATCGTAGCACTCCGTCTGGTCGATCAAGGCGGTGCCGACGCGAAAGCCGTCGGCGCCCAAATGACTGTAATTGAATGCGTTTTGTGCCAGGAACATGAAAGTCTGTGCTTGCGAGCGCGGGCTGAGCATGGCGGGCGCACCGGCCTGCCACTTGGGGAAAATTACCCAGCCGGGGCGTGCCGCTTCGTGCTGGCGCAACACGCTGTCGCGCGGCGGCCGCATGTGCGCCACCGTGCCTTTGACGGTGTCGTGCGAGGCGCGGTTGATATAGGCTTCGGGATCGAATTGGCGAATGACTTCGATCGACTGGTTTTTCAGGCTGACCGGGCGCGGCAGCGGTTGAATCAGGCCGGTTTTGCGGTTGATCAGGGTGAGCTCGTCGGACAGCAGGCGCCAGCCCGACAGCACCAGGCCGGCGGTCAGCGTGCTTTTTCCGGAGCCCGGCGGGGCGGGCAGGATCGCCGCCAGGCCATTTTTTTCGACGACGGCGGCGTGGATGACGAGGAAGTGGTGCGCCTGCGTCGACACGCACCAGTTGAGGCCCCATTCCAGCATCGGAAAAGCCTGGTCGCGCGGCAGCGGCTTGAAAGGGCGCATGCCGTCGAATGAAAAAGCGACCTGGGGGCGCAGCCAGCGGCGCAGACTGGCGGGCGGATTGACCGACACATGAAAATCGGCAAAGGCCTCGTGCGCGCTGCGCACCTCGAACTGGCCGTAGAGTTCGGCCAAGCCTTCGACCACGTGCGGGATGCGCGACTGCACCTTGAGCGAAAATGGCCCGGTGCGCAGCCATACGCCGGTTCCGGCCAGCTGCCTGCGCAACTCGGCGGGGGGCAGTTGCAGCAGTTTCATGCGGGTTCCAGCAGCCCAATTGCGCGCAGGCTGGCGAGGGTGTCTTCAATCAATTCATGGAATTGCGGTGTGTTCGCCATGCCGAGGCGTGCCGCCAATGCGGTGGCGAGGCCGACCGAGGTATAACCGGGATGATCGTGGCAGAGCCGATACAACGCCAGCGTCATGGGTTTCAGGTAATGGGTGTCGCCCGACGCCGTATCGTAGACGACCGCTTCGTCTCCCCAGCTTTTCAGCAGACGCGGCGCGAGAGGCGTAGCGGGCGCCATTGCATCAGTTCAGCGGACAGCCGCGCTCATTCAGCATGGCGAGCGAATCCTTGAGTTCGGCGGCGCGGTGCAGGTTGTTGCGGAAGAGTTCGGTCAACTCGCCCGGGGTGTAGCCGAAGTTGACGTCCGGATGCGCGGAATTGAGCAAGGCGGCGACCGCATGGAAGCCGAGGTTGGCGGAAACGGGATCGCAGCCCATGTTGCCGATGGCGGACCCATTAGGTTTGGCGTTGCAATTCGGCTGCACCGTATCCGGCGTGCAGTTGCCGCTGCCCTGCAGGCCCATCACCTGGAGCAGGGTGTAAGGCTGGTTGTTTTTCGGGTTGATGTATTGCGTGACGCCGAAAACCGTATTGAACGAATCGTTCGGGCTGTAGCCGGTCGCGGCCCAGGAATCCAGATGTTGGCATTTGCTCCAGTAACCCGGGGTGCAACCGGCGCAGGCCGGTCCCTTGGGCGCGGACAGGTTGCCGGAAGCCATGCCCGAGATGCTGCACTGGCTGGCCCATACCGGGCGGCTGGCCAGCGTGAACACCGCCGACACGCCGAGCGCAGCGCCGGTGAGTCTGCGGCGGGACTGATCGATCGCGTCGTTCTGGGGCGCCTCGGGCAGCGTGTCGTGGGTTTCGGGTGTGCGGTCAGACATGGCAAGCCTCGATCATTGTTTGGATTCGTCTCGCTAATTAGAGCAAGAATCGCACCAATATTACATCGGCCAGCCTGAAACGCCCACCGCATGCAGGCCGCCGCCATGTCGCGCGTTGCCGGACGGTACGGGCGTGTAAATTATTCCGACAGATGGCCGCCGCTGACGCGGCGAATCCCGGACAGGTCCGTCCAGCTCCGGGGGCGCTGGAAGCCGCTGGCCCGCAGCAAGGCCTGGACGGCGTCCGCCTGATCGTAGCCGTGTTCCAGCAGCAGCGCGCCGCCGGGCTTGAGGTGGGCGCACGCGGTTGCGGTCAGCCGGCGCAGATCGTCCAGGCCGTCACCGCCGGCGGCCAGTGCGGCGAGTGGCTCGAAGCGGATGTCGCCGCGGCCCAGATGCGGGTCGCCGGCGGCGATGTAGGGCGGGTTGCCGACGATGAGGTCGAAGCGCCGCCCGCCGAGCGCGGCGAACCAGTCGCTGCTCAGAAACTCGACATGTGCGTCGAGGCGGGCGGCATTGCGCCGTGCGACGGCCAGCGCGGCCGGGGAGCGATCAAGCGCAGTCACCCGAGCAAGTGGGCGTTCCAGCGCCAGGGTAATGGCAATGCAGCCGCTGCCGGTGCCAAGGTCGAGCACCTCCACGGCCTGGCTGGGCGGCATGTGCGCCAGCGCCAGTTCGACCAGCAATTCGGTATCGGGGCGCGGGATCAGGACTGCGGGCGAAACCTCAAACGGACGGCCATAGAATTCGCGGGCGCCGACCAGATAGGCGATGGGTTCGCCTGCCAGCCTGCGGGTCAGCAGGGCGTCGGCCGCTGCGATTTGCGTGTCGGTCGGCGTGTCGCGGTCGTGCGCGATCAGCCAGGCCGGGGTAGCCTCCCAGGCAAACGCCGCCAGCACGCGCGCCTCCAGCCGCGCCTCGCGCTTCTCCAGTCCCTGCGCCGCGGCAATCCGGACGGTGGCCGCGTCGAGCCAGGCCGCGACGGTCGTCACTCAGCTTTCGCCGGAGAGCGTCGCCAGCAGTTCGGCCTGATGCTCGGCCGCCAGCGCATCGAGCAGTTCGGCGAGATCGCCGTCCATCATCGCGTCGATCTTGTACAGCGTGAGATTGATGCGGTGGTCGGTGATGCGCCCCTGCGGGAAGTTGTAGGTGCGGATGCGGTCGGAACGGTCGCCGCTGCCGATCAGGCTCTTGCGGGTGCTGGCCTCGGCCGACTGCTGCTGCTGCAGCTGGCGGTCCTTCAGGCGCGCCGCCAGCACGCTCATCGCCTGCGCGCGGTTGCGGTGCTGCGAGCGGTCGTCCTGGCATTCGACCACCAGGCCCGTGGGCAGATGGGTGATGCGCACCGCGGAATCGGTCTTGTTGATGTGCTGGCCGCCGGCGCCGGAGGCGCGGTAGGTGTCGATGCGCAGATCGGCCGGGTTGATGTCGATTTCGCCGACTTCGTCGGCTTCCGGCATCACCGCGACGGTGCAGGCCGAAGTGTGGATGCGGCCCTGCGATTCGGTTTCCGGCACGCGCTGCACGCGGTGGCCGCCCGATTCGAACTTCAGCCGCGAGTAGGCGCCGTGGCCGACGATGCGCACGATGGCTTCCTTGTAGCCGCCGACTTCGCCAGGGTTCTCCGACACCACTTCGACGCGCCATCCGCAGCGCTCGGCGTAGCGCGTGTACATGCGCAGCAGGTTGCCGGCGAACAGCGCCGATTCGTCGCCGCCGGTGCCGGCGCGGATTTCCAGGAAGATGTTGCGTTCGTCGTTGGGGTCTTGCGGCAGCAGCGCGGTCTGCAGTTCGGTTTCCAGCTGCGCGATGCGGGCGGCGCCGTCGGCGAGTTCGGCCTCGGCGAGCTCGCGCATATCCGGATCGGCGAGCATCTCGCCGGCGGTTTTCTGGTCGGCCTCGACTTGCCGGTACTGGCGATACAACGCCACCACCGGGGTGAGGTCGGCGTGCTCGCGGGTGAGCTTGCGGTAGCTTTCCATGTCGCCGGCGATTTCCGGTTGCGACAGCAGGGCGTCGAGTTCCTCCAGTCGCTCGTCGGCGCGAGCGAGCTTGTCCGCCAGGGAGGGCTTCATTCGTGATGCAGCCCGTAGAGTTGGCTGATGAGGCGGACGAACTGGTCGCGCTCGCTACGGGTGGCGTGGTTGAGCGCGTGGGTGGGGGCGTGCAGCAGCTTGTTGGCGAGTGCGTGGCTCATCGCGTCGAGCACTGCCCGCGGGTCGTCGCCGCGCGCCAGTGCCTTGTCGGCCTTTTCGATTTCGTGGCGGCGGTGGCGTTCGGCGGCATCCCGCAGTGAGCGGATCAGCGGCACCAGTTCGCGCCCCTCCATCCAGTGCACGAAGCTTTCCACGCTGGTTTCGATGATCGCCTCGGCTTGCGCTACCTGCGCCACGCGGTTGTCCAGGCCTTCGCGCACCACCTGGCCGAGGTCGTCCACGCTGTAGAGGAAGACGTCGGCCAGGTCGGCGACTTCGGCCTCGACGTCGCGCGGCACCGCCAGGTCGACGATGAAAATCGGGCGATGGCGGCGCTGCTTGATCGCGCGCTCGAGCATGCCCTTGCCGAGGATGGGCAGCGGACTTGCGGTCGAGGTGATGATGATGTCGTAGCTGGGCAGTTCGTCCGGCAATTCGGTGAGCGGGATGATCCCGGCGTTGAAACGCTCGGCCAGCGGGCGGGCGCGTTCGGCGGTGCGGTTGGCCACCGTCATGCGGCGCGGATGCTGCGCGGCGAAGTGGGTGATGCACAGTTCGATCATCTCGCCGGCGCCGATGAACAGACAGGCCTGGTCCTTGACGCTGGGGAAGATGCGTTCGGCCAGGCGCACCGCGGCGGCGGCCATCGACACCGAATTGGCGCCGATTTCGGTGCTGGTGCGCACTTCCTTGGCGACCGAGAAAGTGCGCTGGAACAGTTTGTGCAGCAGCAGACCGAGGGTGCCGGCTTCCTCGGCGGCGGCAACCGCCTGCTTCATCTGTCCGAGGATCTGCGTTTCGCCGAGCACCATCGAGTCGAGTCCGGCGGCGACGCGGAAGGCATGCTGCGCCGCCTGTTCGCGCGGCAGCGTATACAGATAGGGAGCGAGCTCGCGCCGCTCGATGTGGTGGAAATCCGCCAGCCACTGTGCCACTGCATCGGGGGACGGCGTGTTGACATACAACTCGGTGCGGTTGCAGGTCGACAGGATGGCGACTTCGGATGCGCGCTGGCTCTGAGTCAGTTCATGCAGCGCCTGCACCAGCTTGTCGGGGCCGAATGCCACCTGCTCGCGGATCGCGAGCGGCGCAGTGTGATGGTTGACCCCGAGGGTGAGAAGCTGCATGACGGCAGATGGCCGAAAAAAGAAGACCGCTATTTTACCCGCTCCCCCGCTACTGCGGGCGCGCGGGAAAGCTCAGGCGGTCGTAATAGCGCCCGCGATAGAGCAGGCGTCGGTGCCGGGGGGAATCGGAGAATGCGTTGCGGGTGTGCAGCACGTTGTTGCAGATGAGCCCCATGCCCGGTCGCAAGCGGGCGGTGAGGAGGTATTCGGAGCCGGCGAGGATCTCGGCCAGGGTTTTGACGGCGGCTTGCGTGAGCGCATCGCCTTTCCAGACGATCGAGCGGGTGCGCGCGGTGTAGCGCATGTAAAGGAAGCCTTGCACGGGATCGACCGCGAACACCGGGCCGCTCTGCTCGGGCCGGGCGACGTTGTCCTCGTCCATGCGCGCGGGAATGGTCATCGCGTCGGGCCGCATCAGCGCGGCGACGTAATCGGGGTTGGTGTCGCGCAGCTGGAGGTAGGCGATTTCGTGGTCGAGCAGCGCGTTCTCGCCGCCGGCTTCGGCATCCTGTGCGCAGTGCAGGGTCATGCCTAGGATGCGGCGGTCGAGCGCGTTGTAGTAGCCGTCTGTGTGCCAGTTGATCGGCTTGTGGGTGTACGGAATGAAGTCGCCGCGCGCGTTGCCGGCGTCGCCGGCCGGCGTGATGCTGGACAGCCCGTCCTCGTCGGCGAGGTAGTTGCCTTCCAGGCGAACGAGGCCGAGCTGGCGTGCCAGTTGATGCGGGATCGACTTGTCGGCGGCCGGCAGATGCGGCGCGCTGTAGATCGCCATGTTGGCGCGCGCGCAGCTCGATTCGAGGGCGCCGAATTCATCCGCGCTCAGGCACCGCGGATCGGCCAGCGGCACGACCAGTTCGTCGGCACTGCGCGGATACGCCGCGAGCCGGGCGTCGCGCCAGGCGCGATAGCCACTTTCGTTGGCCAGATCGAAAGGCGAGCTCGCCATGCCGCGCCTTATTCCGGCGGCAGCATGTCGGGCGAACCGAAGCCGCGCTTGACCGGCGCATCGGACAGCAGGCCCTGGAAGCTCTTGCGCACCGTGCCCATCATTTCGGGCATTTCGATGTCCATGATCTGGTCCATGATCCAGGTCTTGTCGCTGTCGCCCATCTCGTCGCGGATCTGCAGGCCGAGGAAGCGCAATGCCGGGAAGCTGGCCTTCTCGTCGTCGGGGAATTCGAATTCCGCGTAGTCGGCGAAGCGGCGGTTGAGGAAATCGATGAGCTCGGCCTTGAAGTTGCGGCCGGGATCGGGGCCGACCACGCTGATGATGTTTTCTTCCATCACTTCGCCGAGCCGGTTGGCGATCGCCTGCAGCACCGCGACGCGGCGTTCCGGCGCCAGCGAGGCGTAGGCCATGCGGTCGCAGTAATGCACCAGGAAGGCGAGGCATTCGGCGATCAGCTTGAAGCCGCGCGCCGGAGTGATGATGTCGTAGTTCTCGTGGCCGAGGTTGTCTATCGCCTTGTCGGTGACGCGCCAGATGGTGGAGGCCACCGAGCTGGCGATTTCCTCGGCGCTGCGTTCGCCGTCCCTCTTGAACCAGACGGTGCGGACTCTGACGGGTTTGACCATGGCTGTTCTCCTGTTGGTCGCCTAGGCGACGTCTCCTGTGGCGACGGGGCGTTGCGGGTCGCGAATCCACTCGCTCCATGAGCCGGAATACAATTTCGATCCGGGCAGGCCGGCGATTTCCATCGCCAGAATGTTGTGGCAGGCGGTGACGCCGGAGCCACAGGTGTGGACGACGTTTTCGGGTGCCACGCCGTTCAGGATGCCCATGAAGTTGTCGCGCAACTCGGCGGCCGGCAGGTAGGTGCCGTCCAGGTCGAGGTTTTCTTCGAAGACCCAGTTGACGGCGCCAGGGATATGACCGGCGACGCTGTCGATCGGTTCGCGCTCGCCGCTGTAACGCTGCTCGGGGCGGGCGTCGATCAGCCGGTGGCTGGGCGCCAGGCGCATGGCTTCGACCGTGGCGGCATCCACGCCCCAGTCGGGCTCATCCGGGCAGGGAAAATGTTGCGGCGTAACTGTGGGCAGCGCGTTGCTCACCGGGCGTTTTTCGCGCGTCCATTTCGGCAGGCCGCCGTCGAGCAGCGCGACCTTGGCATGCCCCAATCCGCGCAGCAACCACCACAGCCGCACTGCCATCGAGCCGAAGCTGTCGTCGTAGACGACTACTTGCGTCTCGGCGCCGATGCCCCACTGGCCGAGTCGGGCGCACAGCGCAGCGCGGTCGGGCAAAGGGTGGCGCCCCGATTGCGGGGTGATCGGCGAAGACAGGTCGTCGTCGAGATGCGCGTAACGCGCACCCGGAATGTGCCCGGCAGCATAGGCCCGCTGACCGGCCGCAGGGTCGGTCAGCGTAAAGCGGCAGTCCACGACCACCCAGTCCGGACGATCGAGCTGGGCGGCGAGTTGTTCGGTAGAAACAATAGTAGAAGACATAATAATGAAGGTGGGGCCGGAATCAGGGCGTGCGGCTCGACTGCGCAACGCCCTGAGGCTTGTGCCGCCCCTGTCCTGCTTAGTAGCCGCCCTTGCCGTACGGCTTGGTCAGGCCGGCGACGCGAGCCGCTTGGCGCGCGGGCTGGTTGGGGAACAGCTCGTACAGCTTTTTCTTCCAGTCGGTGCCCGGGTACAGGTCTTCTATCTCGGACAGCATGTTGCGGAAGTTGGGGGTCTGGCCGTCTTCCTTGTACTTGTCTCGCATGAAATTGATGACCGTCCAGTGCTCGTCGGTCAGCGTAATTTTTTCAGCCGCGGCGATGACCGGGGGAACGTCGTCGCTGAAGTTGGCCTCCAGCAGAAAGTCCTCTTCACCGGTTTCAAGCTCTTCGCCGTTTACAACATAAGACATGTTTTCTCCTTTCGGGGTGGTCACTAAAGAATCGCCGGAATGACCGGCGCGATGGATTTATGCGGGATGAATATCCCGCAGCCTAACAAGCGGTTGCGTCCCAAGCCTTCGTCCTGCAGTTGCAGGGACTTGTGCGGGGGGACGTCGTGCAGCATCAGGCTGTAGCCATACAGCGGGCCTGACGTGCTTTGCAGGGTTTGCTGCTTGCCGCAGATGAAACCGCAACGCAACTGGAAGCGGCCGTCCAGTTCGCGCATCACATCCTGCACGAATTGTTCTTCACCCGCGCTGCCCGTGTCAACAAAGTGCGCATAGATGTTGGCGAACGGGCTGAATTCGCGGGTCTTGAAGCCGCCAATCTGCAAGGCGTGGCCGGCCAGGTCGAGCGTCTGGCCGACCAGCCGCTGCATGGCGTCCACCCGCGCCTTGGGTACGCGCAGAAACAGTTTGGTGCGCCGGTTGATGTTGAGCGTGGCGTCGCCGCTGTTGGTTTCCGCGCCCTTCAGGTGCTGAATGCCGATGCCCGGTTCCTCGCCCAGCCACGGCACCAGCGCTTGCAGCGCGACGGACAGCAATTGCGCATTCTCGGTCGGGATGGTGGTGCCGACCAGATCGAACTGCAGGTCGATCATGCGCGGCGCGTACTCCTCGGGTTTGTTTTCAGGCCAGCCCGCCCAGTTCATGGCGCATCTCCCGTGTGGTCCCTGGCCCAGGCCTGCATCAACTCGCCCCATTTCTGCGCACTGGCCGGATCGACGTCGAATATGGTGAAACGCTTGTTCTCGCGGATACGGATGCGCAGGAACGGCACACCGCCCGCTTCGTGCGTCAGGTGCTGAAACTCGATTTCCTGACCGCCAAATGGCAGCCGCAATTTATCCAGGGGCGTAATCTCAGGCATGGAATCTCAATCCGTCTAGCTACAGCTTGTTGATAGGGTTGCGTTGCCGGGCAATGCAACCAGGCATTGGTTTAGATTGGGGAGGGGGACAGGGTTTCAACCCTTCTCCGTGCGTGGGCTTGCGTTTGCAACAATATTTTAATACTCTAATTGATTCCGGTAGCGGGCACGTAATGTCTCACTCTTTGCTTGGGTGGGGCATTCCCGCGTTGGGGAAAACGATCTACTCCTTTTGGGTAGGTTGCAGCCTACCACGATGGAGTAACCGGTTTACCCATGAGAATGATGGTGGCAAGGCCGTCAACTCAATAGGATGGCGGGACACCGTTGAGCTGTCGGCTTAAGCGGGCATTTCGAAATGTTCTAGGAGAGAAAACTATGGCAAAGAAGATGATTGATACGCCCAATCTGGACGAGCTCGAGAAAGGCCCGTGGCCCAGTTTCGTGACCGGCCTGAAGCGTTTGGCCAATGACAACGACATGATGGTTGACCTGATGGGGCAGCTGGAAACGTCCTATCAGCACATGAAGGGCTACTGGAAGGGCGGTACGGTTGGTGTGTTCGGCTACGGCGGTGGCGTGATCCCCCGTTTTACCGAGTTGAAGGACGAAAACCATCAGCCGCTGTTCCCCGAGGCGGCCGAATTCCATACCCTGCGCATCCAGCCGCCCCCCGGCATGCATTACACTTCCGATCTGCTGCGCAAGATGTGCGACGCCTGGTCGGCTACCGGCGGCTCGGGTCTGATCGGGCTTCACGGTCAGTCTGGCGACATCATGCTCCAGGGCGTCAGGACGGCTGACGTGCAGCGCGCTTTCGACGAATTCAACGAAATGGGCTTCGACCTCGGCGGCGCGGGCCCGGCTCTGCGCACCTCGATGTCTTGCGTTGGCGCGGCCCGCTGCGAGCATTCCTGCTTTGACGAAGCCAAGGCGCTGCGCACTGTCATCAACAACAACATCGATGACATGCACCGCCCGTCCCTGCCCTACAAGTTCAAGTTCAAGTTCTCCGGTTGCGGAAACGACTGCGTCAACGCCATCCAGCGTTCCGACATGGCGACCATCGGCACCTGGCGCGACAACATCCGCGTCAACGAAGCCCTGGTTCAGGATTACTTCAAGGCGCATGGCATGAACGATCTCGTCAATGACGTGGTCAGCAAGTGCCCGACCAAGGCCATTACCCTGGTGTCCACCGATAAATTCCAGGCCAGCGAGCACGTCTCCGCTGCCAACCTGGGCGACGGCAACACCCTGTGCATCGACAACAAGAACTGCGTGCGCTGCATGCACTGCCTGAACGTCATCCCCGGCGGTCTGCGGACCGGTGTGGACAAGGGTGTCACCATCCTGGTTGGCGGCAAGGGCGTGCTGAAGATTGGTGCAACCATGGGTACCGTGGTGATCCCGTTCATGAAGCTCGAGTCCGACGAGGATTTCGAGAAGCTGAACGAGCTGTCGCGCAACATCATCGACTTCTTCGCGGAAAACGCGCTGGAGCATGAGCGTACTGGCGAAATGATCGAGCGTATCGGCCTGGCCAACTTCCTTGAAGGCATGGATATCCCGGTCGATCCCAACATGATCAGTGCGCCGCGTTCCAACCCCTACTTCCGTTCCGACGACTGGGACGAGCAAGTCGAGAAGTGGAACGAGTACAAGCAGTCGTCGGCCGCTTAAGTTTCGTTTACCGCGGGCCTTGGTTCAAACCGGGGCTCGTGCATTAAATCAGTTGGAGAAAAAACATGGCAGAATTGCGTCCGCCTATCGAGTCCGGTGCACCGGATCCGATGCCCTACATGCACCCCGTGATGGTGAAGAACTATGGCAAGTGGGCTTTCCACAGCCATCCGAAGCCGGGTGTTCTCTATCATCGTGCCGATTCCGGCGATGAGATCTGGACCGTCAAGGCCGGTACGGCGCGTCAGTTGGATCACTATACTGTTCGCGAGTTGGCCGACATTGCCGACCAGTACGCAGACGGTTTCGTGCGTTTCACCGCGCGTTCCAACATCGAATACATGGTGGCCGACGGTTCCAAGGTCGAGCCGCTGATCAAGGCGCTGAACGACAAGGGTTACCCCATCGGCGGCACCGCCAACTCGGTGTCGATGATCGCCCACACCCAGGGTTTCCTGCATTGCGACATTCCCGGCACCGACGCCTCCGGCGTGGTCAAGGCGCTGATGGATGAGTTGTACGACGATTTCGTCAAGTGCGAGATGCCCAACCGCGTCAAGCTGTCGACTTCCTGCTGCGAGATCAACTGCGGCGGCCAGGCCGACATCGCGATTATCGTGCAGCACACCAAGCCGCCGAAGATCAACCACGATCTGGTCGCCAACGTGTGTGAGCGTCCCTCCGTCGTTGCCCGCTGCCCGGTGGCGGCGATCCGTCCCGCCCTGGTGAACGGCAAGCCCTCGCTGGAAGTGGACGAGAAGAAGTGCATTTGCTGCGGCGCCTGCTTCCCGCCCTGCCCCCCGATGCAGATCAACGATCCCGAGCATTCCAAGATTGCGATCTGGGTGGGTGGCAAGAACTCGAACGCTCGTTCCAAGCCGACCTTCCACAAGCTGGTTGCGTCCGGTCTGCCGAACCATGCGCCGCGCTGGCCGGAAGTGGCCGAAGTGGTCAAGAAGATCCTGGCGACCTACAAGGCTGACGGCAAGCCTTGGGAGCGCATGAACGACTGGATCGACCGTATCGGCTGGCCTGCGTTCTTCGAGAAGACGGGTCTGCCCTTCACCAAGTATCACATCGATAACTGGCGTGGCAGCCGTGCCAACCTGAACGCTTCGGCGCATATCCGCTTCTAAGCTTTCGGGAAGCCGTCAGCGACCGCCGCGGCTTGATTGCGGCGGCGCTGATAATAAATGACTGGATTTTTCGGAGTTTGAGCTAGCCATGCAATTCGGCATTCTTGTAAACGAAGGGCCTTACACCCATCAGGCCAGTGACTCCGCTTATCTCTTCGCCCGTACGGCGATCGAGAAGGGTCACAAAGTACCGCGGATTTTTTTCTACCACGATGGCGTGAACAATTCCACTCGCCTGGCAACGCCTCCGCAGGACGATCGCAATGTCTCGGCGCGCTGGTCCAAGCTGGCCGCCGACCATGGCGTTGATCTGGTCGTGTGTGTTGCCGCTGCACAGCGTCGCGGCATCAACGATGATGTCCTGGCGCCGGGTTTCCGGATTTCCGGCCTGGGGCAGCTGGTGGAAATGGGTATTCAGTACGATCGTCTCGTGACGTTCGGTGATTGAGGAATAGCGAGATGAGCGATATGGACGAAATGGACGAGGGCTCCGGCATCGTCAAGAAATTCATGTTCCTGAACCGCAAGGCGCCGCACGGTACCGTGTACGCGCTGGAGGGCCTGGAAGTGGTGCTGATTACCGCCGCTTTCGATCAGGACGTGAGCATGGTGTTCACCGATGACGGCGTCTACCAGCTGATGAAGGGCATCGACACCAAGGGCATCGAGGTCAAGGATTTCTCCAAGACCTATCGTGCCTTGGAGGGCTACGACATCGAGAAGCTGTATGTCGACCAGGCGTCGATGGATGCGCGCGGTTTGACCGAAGACGACCTGATTGTGGATGTGACGGTGCTCCCCGTCGATGAGATGGCGAATCTCATGGCCGAGCAAGACGTCGTGATCAGCTTCTAAGGGGACCAGACATGCTGCATATTGTAAATAAATCGGCCACAGAGCGCAGTTCGCTGGAAAGCTGCCTGCGCATGGCCACCAAAGGTTCTGCTGTATTGCTGATCGAAGACGCGGTGTGCGCGGCAACGAGCGGCAACGCGGCAGCGGCGAAAATCCAGGCGGCGGCGGCTGACCTCAAGATTTACGCACTCGGTCCTGATCTGGCGGCGCGCGGCATGGCTGGGCGCGTGCTGGACGGAGTCAATGTCGTGGATTACGGCGGTTTTGTGGATCTGGTCGCAGAGCACAGCAACTGTCAGTCTTGGCTGTAACTTTTAACAGAAGGAGTATTGCTATGCCCATGGTGAATATCGCCGGTAAGGAAGTCGAAGTCGACGAAGAAGGCTATCTGGTCGATCTGTCGCAGTGGAACGAGGACATCGCCAAGTACATGGCTGTGGAAGAAAAGGTCGATCTGACCGACAGCCACTGGGAAGTCGTCAACTTCCTGCGTGAGTACTATGCCGAATACCAGATCGCGCCGGCTGTGCGCGTGCTGACCAAGGCTATCGGCAAGAAACTCGGCCCTGAAAAAGGCAACAACAAGTACCTGTACGAGTTGTTCCCCTACGGCCCCGCCAAGCAGGCTTGTAAGATCGCTGGCCTGCCCAAGCCGACCGGCTGTATCTAAGTTCTAAAAAATTCGGATCACCCCGGAGGCATTCCGGGGTGACTTCGATATTTAACAGTGTTTCCCAATCGAATGTGGCTGGGCTATGCCGAGTTTTGCGTTTGATTCGTAAACAGAACGTTGTTAGAGGATACGATTCCGCACACGCTCCAGCACGGGCGGATCGGAGTCCAATAGGAGATAGGGTTTGTCTACTGTGACGATGATTTATGCCGGGATGTTTTACATCGCCACCTTGCTGTTGGTGGTCGGCCTGGCCTACAAGATTTTTGATTACAGCCGCACACCTGCGCCGCTGAAAATCCCGACCACCCCTGCGCCTACGACGCAAAAGGGCGTTGTGTACCGGATGGCGAAGGAAGTGGTGTTGTTCGAGTCCTTGTTCAAATCCAATAAATGGATTTGGGTATTCGGTTATCTGTTCCATTTCGGCCTGTTTCTGGTGTTGGCGCGTCATCTGCGTTACTTCACCGAGCCTGTCTGGTTCTGGGTCGGCATCGTGCAGCCGTTCGGCAAGTACGCCAGCATCATGATGGTGGCGGGTCTGGCGGGCTTGCTGGCGCGGCGTTTTCTGGTTGATCGCGTGCGCTACATTTCGACTCCGTCCGACTATCTGATGCTGGTGCTGCTGATTGCAATCGGCCTCTCCGGCATGTTGATGACCTTTGTCGCCCATACCGACATCGTGGCGCTGAAGGGCTTCTTCATGGGTCTGATGTATCTCGACCTGCAGCCGGTTCCGCAGGATCCGATCCTGCTGGTGCATCTGGCCCTGGTGGCATTTCTGATGGTGATTTTTCCGATCAGCAAGCTGTTGCATGCGCCGGGCGTGTTCTTCAGCCCCACCCGCAATCAGGTGGATAACCCGCGCGAGCACCGCCATGTGGCGGCGTGGGCGGCCCGCCTCGATCAGAACAACTGATTCGTTGACATCGATTAACGAACACCTAAGTACGGACAAAGGACTCTCAAGTGGCTGCTGCTGAATTTGACATTCCAGAAATCAAGGACGACATTGAGGTCCCCAAGTTGCGTGAAGGCGTGATGGCGCATGCCAAGTCCTTTATTGCGGGCGAGGCGGTGCAGTCTTTCATGGGCTATCCGCATGAGCTGGGCGAGGACTGGAAAGAACGTGCGCTCGACAAGATGGGCGACCTGCTCGGCAAGTACCGCTCGTTGAAGGTTTTCCTGGACGCCTGCGTGCATTGCGGCGCCTGCACAGACAAGTGCCACTATTACCTGGGCACGTCAGACCCCAAGAACATGCCGGTGGCGCGCCAGGATCTGATGCGTCAGGTCTATCGCCGCTATTTCACCACCGCAGGCAAGCTGTTCCCCAAACTGGTCGGCGCCAAGGATCTGACCAAAGAGGTGCTGGACGACTGGTACAGCTACTACTATCAGTGCTCGGAATGCCGCCGTTGCTCGGTGTTCTGCCCGTATGGCATCGACACCGCCGAAATCACCATGGCCGGGCGCGAGATCCTCAACCACGTCGGCATGGGGCAGAAATATTCCAACGAAATTCTGGGCAAGGTACAGAAGATCGGCAACAACCTCGGTTTGCCCGGCCCTGCGCTGGAAGACACGCTAGAAGGCTTGGCGGAAGACATCGAAGCGGACACCGGCGTGGCGGTGAAAATGCCGCTGGATGTGAAGGGCGCCGAGGTGCTGCTGGTTACGCCGTCCGCCGACTTCTTCTCCGAGCCGCACGTCGAGTCGCTGATTGGCTACGCCAAGGTGTTCCACGCCGCGGGCATTAGCTGGACCCTGTCTTCGCACGCATCGGAAGCCGGCAACTTCGGCCTGTTCGACGCCAATTACGACGTCATGCGCAAGGTCGCCATGCGGATTCGCGACGCCGCGCTTGAGTTGGGGGTCAAGCGCATCGTGGTCGGCGAATGCGGCCACGCCTGGCGCGTTGCCTACAGTTTCTGGAACACGTTGACCGGCATCGGCTATGGCGGCAACGACCCGTTCTCGATTGAATTGCAGAAACAGCTCGACCCGACTTATCCGCAGCCGCAGCATATTTGCGAGTTGACCAACGACCTGATCAAGTCCGGCAAGATCAAGGTCGACCCGTCCGCCAACGACGATCTGGTGGTGACTTATCACGATTCGTGCAACGTCGCGCGTGCGTCGCGCATGGGCACCGAGCCCGGCGGCCAGTTCACCATCCCGCGCGAACTGATCAAGTCGGTGGCGAACAATTTCCACAATATGGCCGACGACACGATTTACGAGTCCACCTTCTGCTGCGGCGGCGGCGGCGGCCTGTTGACCGACGACCTGATGGAAGTCCGCGTCAAGGGCGCATTGCCGCGCGCCACGGCACTGAATAATGTGGTGAAGGAGCATCAGGTCAACTTCATGGCTACGATCTGCGCTATTTGCAAGGCGCAGTTCACCAAAGTTTTGCCCAAGTATGGCTTCGACATGGGCATGGTGGGCGGAGTGCATCAATTGGTCAGCAAGGCGATCAAGCTGGACTGAAATCCAGTGGGCTGATTGCGATTTATCTATTTTAGTTACACAGACGTTAGGAGAACCAACATGGCTGTCACGACGAACAAAGCAAAAACCGAAGGCGTTACATGGCGTCGCTACAAGGATGGCGAGTCAGAAGCGGACATCCGTTCCAATCAGGACATTATTTTCCAGTCGAGTTGGACGCACAAATGCCCCGAGTACATGCTCTCCACGCCGCCTTGCCAGGGTTCCTGCCCGGCCGGTGAAGACATCCGTGGCTACCTTAACATCGTGCGCGGCATCGAAAAGCCGCCGGCAGGCGTGACCTGGCAGGAATATGCGTTCCGCCGTGTCACCGAAGCCAACCCCTTCCCCGGCGTGATGGGCCGAGTCTGTCCCGCTCCGTGCGAATCGGGCTGCAACCGCAACATGGTCGAAGACCATGTCGGCATCAACGCGGTCGAGCACTTCATCGGTGACTGGGGCATTGAAAACAACATGGCCTATACCTCCACGGCGCCTGAAAGTGGCAAGAAAGTCGCCGTGATCGGTGCCGGCCCCGCCGGACTGGCAGCAGCGTATCAACTGCGCCTGCGCGGCCATGGCGTGACCATTTTCGACGAGCACGAAGAACTCGGCGGCATGATGCGCTACGGCATTCCGGGCTTCCGCACCCCGCGCGAGATGCTCGATGCCGAAATCAAGCGCATCATCGACCTGGGCGTGGAAACCCGCCTCAAGACCCGCATTGGCTCCGACATCAGCTTCGAGCAGATCGAAAAAGACTACGATGCCGTCTTCATGGCAATGGGTGCCCAGGCGGGCCGTCCGCTGCCGGTTCCCGGCGCCGAAGCCCCCAACTGCGTGACTGCCGTGGCGTTCCTGCGCGCCTTCAACGAAGGCCGCCTGCAGCACGTCGGCAACCGCGTGGTGGTCATCGGCGGTGGCGACACCTCGATCGACGTGGCAACCGTCGCCCGCCGCCTCGGTAACGTGACCAAGGCCGGCACCCATGACGACCGCCCGGAAGCGGTAATCTCCGGCCACATGGCGCAGGACGTGGCTGCCATCTCTGCCCGCGAAGGCGCCGAAGTGGTGCTGGTGTCGCGTGCCACCATGGACAAGATGGCCGCCAACAAGCATGAAGTCGAGCATGCC
Source organism: Hydrogenophilales bacterium 17-64-11 (assembly GCA_002281975.1). Lineage (GTDB taxonomy): Bacteria > Pseudomonadota > Gammaproteobacteria > Burkholderiales > Thiobacillaceae > Thiobacillus. The sequence goes on from NCIH01000017.1 coordinate 22,447, forward strand.
CTGCAGGAAGGCATCGAAATCATCGGCGGCGTGACCCCGGTTGCCGTGATCGTCGACGCGAACGGCCGTGCCACCGCGCTGCGCGTGGCCGACTTCGTGATGGAAGGCAAGGAAACCAAGATCGTCGAAGGCACCGAGCGCGACCTGCCGGGCGACCTGATCGTGTCCGCGATCGGCCAGGGCGTCGACTTCACCGGCCTGGAGCAATTCAACAACAACAACGGCCTGATGAAGGCCGACAAGAACTACCGCTTCCCCGGCAAAGAGCACATCTTCGTCGGTGGCGACGTGCTGCGTCCGCACCTGCTGACCACCGCGATCGGCCACGCCGCCATCGCAGTCGAAGGTATTGATGCCTTCCTCAAGGGCCAGGAGCTCGACAAGCGCCCGAAAGTGGACGTGCACCACTTCGATCAAATCCGCAAGTGGCTCGAAGCGGGTCACGAGTACAACTGCGAACTCCATGGCGAGGCTTGGGGCACGTCGGAACGCAAGGACATCCTGCACAACTTCGATGATCGCTCGTCGCGCCACATCATTCCGCACAACGACCTGTTCCTCGGTCATTTCCCCAACGTGCCGCGCAACATCCGCGAAGTCACCGTGCTCGACAAGCAAGGCGCGCTCGGCAATTTCGAAGAGCGTCTGCATGCGTTGTCCGACAAGGAAGTCGTGGATGAGGCCAAGCGCTGCATGTCCTGCGGCCAGTGCTTCGAATGCGACAACTGCGTGGTCTACTGCCCGCAGACCGCCGTGTTCAAGGTCAAGAAGAAAGACAACCCGACTGTCGGCCGTTACGTCGACACCGACTACACCAAGTGCATCGGCTGCCACATCTGTGCCGACGTCTGCCCGACTGGCTACATCATCATGGGCATGGGCGACTAAACATGGCAGGCAAGATGAAACGTCTGCTGGCGCTGGGTGCGGTGGTGCTGACGACCGCGGCCTTGGCCTGGGCCGGGTCCGAGGCCCAGCCCAAGGCCGGGGGCGCACCCAAGCCGGTGATTACAAAGGCCGTCAAGGGCGAGCAATGTGTGGAAGACAACGACTACATGCGGCGCAATCACATGAAGGTCCTGAATCATCACCGTGATGAAACTGTGCTTGAAGGCATCCGTACCAAGAAGTACAGCCTTAAAGAGTGCATCAATTGCCATGCCAGCGAAAAGACGGGCAGTGTTGCCGCCGCCAAGGACGATTTCTGCGTCAGTTGCCACAGCTATGCGGCGGTAAAAATCGACTGTTTCGATTGTCATTCCACCAAGCCGCAAGGCTCGATGGCGATGCATCCGTTGAATGCTGAAACGGCACACTATAAGCACAAGCTTGCCGCCCAGGCGACAAGCAATGTCAGTGCAGAAGAGATGGCTGGGGTTGCCCAATGAGCGATATGAAACCGAGGTCTGATTCCACGCCGGCATCGCCCGAGCGTCGCCGCTTTGTCGGCGCCGCCACGGCGACCGCAGCGGGTCTGGCAATTGCTCCCGGCGTGATGCTGTACGAAGTGGCTCACGGTCGTGCCGAAGATCAGGCCGCCAGCAGCGCCGTGCGCTGGGGTATGCTGGTCGACGCCACCAAGTGCGCCACCGGCTGCAATGACTGCGTGAGCGCATGCAGCACCGAAAACGGCTGGACGCCGGTGGCGGAAAGCAAGCATCCAAAACAGGCGCCGCAGTGGATTCGCAAGCTGGAACTGCAGGATCCGCTGACGCAGATGGAGACCAATCTGCCGATGATGTGCCAGCACTGCGCGGAGCCGCCGTGCGTGGACGTCTGTCCGACCGGCGCCTCGTTCAAGCGCGCCGACGGCATCGTGCTGGTCAACCGTCACACCTGTATCGGCTGCCGCTACTGCATGATGGCCTGCCCCTACAAGGCGCGCTCACTGGTACACGAGCCGCTGAACGACACCCAGAAGCCGGATGTGCCGCGGGGCATCGGCTGTGTCGAGGCCTGCACCTTCTGCGTGCAGAAGGTGGATCGCGGCGATGGCAACACCGCTTGCGCCGAAGCCTGCACCGCCGCTGGACACAATGCATTGGTGTTCGGCGACATGAATGATCCCGAAAGCGAGATTTCCAAGCGCCTGCGCGAACTGCCGACCAAGCAGGTGCGGGCCGACCTGAATCTCAACCTCGGCGTTCGCTATCACGGAATCTAAATCAACATGGCAAGCATTACTTTCCGCGAAGTAGAAGGCAGCAGCCCGAAGTATTGGATGCTGTTCGGGTTCCTTGGCCTCTTCGTGCTGTTCGGCGCATTGGCCTGGAATTACATGCATCACCACGGCCACGTCGTGACCGGCATGGACAACCAGATCGTCTGGGGGCTGCCGCATGTGTTCGCGGTGTTCCTGATCGTCGCCGCCTCCGGCGCGCTCAACGTCGCCTCGATCGCCTCGGTGTTCAACAAGCCGATGTACAAGCCGCTGGCGCCGCTGTCGGCGGTGCTGTCGCTGGCGCTGCTGCTGGGTGGCCTGCTGGTGCTGGTGCTCGACCTCGGCCGTTCCGACCGCCTGATCGTGGCGATGACGAACTTCAACTTCAAGTCGATGTTCACCTGGAACGTGTTCCTGTATTCCGGCTTCTTTGTGCTGGTGGGAATTTATTTGTGGACCATGCTGGACCGCAGCGTCAAGTCCTACTCCAAGGCGGCCGGCACCGCGGCCTTCATCTGGCGCCTGACCCTGACGACCGGCACCGGTTCGCTGTTCGGCTTCCTGGTCGCGCGCGAACTGTACGGCACCGCCATGCTGGCGCCGATGTTCATCATCATGTCGTTTGCCTACGGCCTGGCGATCTACCTGATGGTGCTGGCCGCGGCCTATGCCTGGACCGGCCGGGCGCTGGGCGATGCCGTGATGATGCGCCTGAAGACCCTGCTCGTGGTGTTCGTCGCGGCGGTGCTGTATTTCGTCGTCGTCCAGCACATGACCAGCCTCTATTTCACCAAGTTCCACGCGGTGGAAGCCTTCATCCTGCGCGATGGCGGTGCCCTGACCACCCTGTTCTGGGTGGGGCAGATCGTCATCGGCTGTGTGGTCCCGCTGGTGATCCTGTTGAGCAGCCTGGGCAAACAGCGCACGTGGATCATGATTGCCTGCGCCCTCGTCATTCTGGGTGGCGTCGCGCAGATGTATGTCACCATCATCGGCGCCCAGTCCTATCCGCTGGATATGTTCCCCGGCCTGACCGAAAAGAGCAGCTTCTTTGACGGCGAGATCCATGCTTACGCGCCCAGCATGCCCGAACTCTTCCTCGGCCTGGGCGGCGTGGCGATCGCGCTGCTGGCCACCACCTTCGCGGTCAAGGTGCTGCGCCTGCTGCCGGCCAGCCTGGACGACGCCACCGTCGCCAAGCTGGAACATTGATCGCATAACCTGCCAGGCGACAGCCTGGCGGGGGATCGTCAGGCATGAACCGGCAAGCCATTTCAGCGATTCCTCCAGGCGCGGAGCTTGCATGCCACGCAAGGGGAGTCCGGCTTTCTGCGGAACATCGGCCCGTGAAAGATCGCATGCCCTGCAAGCGGACGCCAGCTTTCCGTGCGGTTAAAGCCCCATGAAAGATCGCATGTCCCGCGTCTTCATTTCTGCCGCGCATAAATCGTCGGGCAAAACCACGCTCACGCTCGGCCTGTGCGCCGCATTGCATGCGCGCGGCCACGCGGTGCAGCCTTTCAAGAAAGGCCCCGATTACATCGATCCGCTGTGGCTGGGGATGGCGGCGCAGCGCCCCTGCTACAACCTCGATTTCCACATGATGCGGCGCGACGAGATCGAGCAACAGTTCGCCCGCGCTGCAGCCAGCGCCCGCATCAGCCTGATCGAAGGCAACAAGGGCCTGTATGACGGCCTCGATCTCGACGGCAGCAACAGCAATGCGGCACTGGCCAAGCTGCTCGGTACGCCGGTGGTGCTGGTGATCGACGCGCGCGGCATGACGCGCGGCGTGGCGCCGCTGATCCTGGGCTACCAGGCGTTCGACCGCGGGATTCATATCGCCGGCGTCATCCTCAACAACCTCGGCGGCAGCCGCCACGAATCCAAGCTGCGCGCGGTGATCGAGCATTACACCGACGTCGAGGTGATCGGCGCGGTACAGCACGACGCCAGCATGCAGATCGCCGAGCGCCATCTGGGGCTGGTGCCGGCCAACGAACAGGACGCTGCGCGCGCGCGGATTCGACACGTCGGCGAACGCGTGGCGGCGCAGGTCGATCTTGATCGGCTGCTGGCGATTTCCGACAGCGCGCCCGAACTGGATGTTGCGCCGGCGGCCGAAGCGGCAGCGCCCGCCGAGCGTGTGCGCATCGGCATTGCGCACGATCAGGCTTTCGGTTTTTATTACAGCGAGGATATCGACAGCCTGCGCGCCGCCAATGTCGAACTGGTCGACATCGACACCCTGCGCGCGCAGGCCCTGCCCGAGGTGGACGGCCTCATCATCGGCGGCGGCTTCCCCGAAATGTTCATGGCGGAACTCGAAGCCAATACGGCCTTGCGTGGCAGCATCCGCAGCGCCATCGAAGGCGGACTGCCGACCTATGCGGAATGCGGCGGGCTGATGTACCTGTCGAAAAGCCTCGACTGGCAGGGGCGGACGTGCGAGATGGTCGGCGTGGTGCCGGGCGATACCGTGATGCACGAGCGCCCGGTCGGGCGCGGCTATGCGCGCCTGCAGCCAACCGGCGAGGACCGCTGGCAGGAAACCGCTCCCATCCCGGCGCACGAATTTCATTATTCGAGCCTGGAAAATCTGCCCGCCGACTCCATATACGCCTACCAGGTGCAGCGCGGCCACGGCATCGATGGCCGGCATGACGGCTATCAGCAACACAATCTGCTGGCCGCCTATGTGCATCGCCGGGGTAGCGGCGCGCAGGGCTGGATCGCCCCGTTTTTGAACCAGGTGCGCGCGCATAAGGCGCGCGCTGCCGCCTAATTTTGTAAGGACCCGCCCATGATCAAGATTACCGATGCCGCCGCCGCGCAGATTCGCGTCGCCAACAACAATCCCGATGTGTTCGAGATGGTCCTGCGTGTCGCCGCCTACCAGGAGGATGACGGCAGCGTGAACTACGGCATGGGCTTCGACATCGAACGCGAAGCCGACGAACACCTCATCGTCAATGGCATCGCAATCCTGATCGCGGCCTCGAGCACACCTTATCTGCAGGGGGTGACGCTCGATTTCGTCGAAATGAGCCCGGGCGACATGCGCTTCATCTTCATCCCGCCCTATTCCGCAGAAGACGGGCCCGCCGAATCGGGCGACGACGCTGCGCCCACCGAGTAAACCCCATGAATTACCTGCCCATTTTTCTCGATCTGCGCGACCGCCGCTGCCTGGTGGTGGGCGGCTCCGAAACCGCGGCGCGCAAAACCGAACTGCTGCTGCGCGCCGGGGCCTGCGTCGATGTCGCCGCGCCTGACCTGCACGAAGGCTTCGCGCGTCTGCCGCACGCCGACCGCCTGAAGCGGGTGGCGGATGCCTTCACCTCCGATCTGCTCGACGGCAAGGACGCGGTGATCGTGGTCGAGGACGATGCGGCGGTTGCCAAGGCGGTGGCGGACGCCGCGCGCGCGCGCCACATCCCGGTGAACGTGGCGGACAAACCTGCGCTGTGCAGCTTCATCCTGCCTTCGATCATCGACCGCTCGCCGATCATGGTGGCGGTCTCTAGCGGCGGCGAATCGCCGGTGCTGGCGCGCATGCTGCGCGCGCGGCTGGAAACCCTGGTCCCCGCCGCCTACGGCCGTTTGAGCGCGCTCGCAGGGCGCTACAAGGAACGCGTGCGCGCGGCGATCAAGCCGGAGCAGCGCCGCGCCTTCTGGGAAAAGGTGTTCCTCTCGCCGGTCGCCGAAATGGTGTTTTCCGGGCGCGACGTCGAAGCCGAGCAGCAGCTCGACGCCATGATCAAGGACTCGGCCTCCCACGCCGTCAGCCGCGGCGAGGTCTATCTGGTCGGCGCCGGCCCCGGCAACCCCGACCTGCTGACCTTCCGCGCCCTGCGCTTGATGCAGCAGGCCGACGTCATCGTCTACGACCGCCTCGTCTCGCAGCCGATTCTCGACATGTGCCGGCGCGACGCCGACCGCGTCTACGTCGGCAAGGAGCGCGACGACCACGCGGTGCCGCAGGAAGAAATCAACCTGATGCTGGTGCGCCTGGCCAAGGAGGGCAAGCGCGTCCTGCGCCTGAAGGGCGGCGATCCCTTCATCTTCGGCCGTGGCGGCGAGGAGATCGAAACCCTGGTCGAGCACGGGGTGCCGTTCCAGGTGGTGCCCGGCATCACCGCCGCCGCCGGCGTGGCGTCCTACGCGGGCATTCCGCTCACCCACCGCGACTACGCGCAGTCGGTCGTCTTCGTCACCGGGCATCTGAAGGAAAACACCTTCAACATGAACTGGGAAGGCATCGCGCGCCACGACCAGACCATCGTCATCTACATGGGGCTGAAAGGACTGCCCTTGCTGTGCGAGGCGCTGATCAAGCACGGCCTCACCGCCGATATGCCGGCGGCCATCATTCAGCACGGCACCCTGCCGACCCAGCGCGTCATCACCGGCGATCTCGCCACGCTGCCCGCGCTGGCCGAGCAGGCCGGGCTCAAGGCGCCCACCCTCATCATCGTCGGCAACGTCGTCAAGCTGCGCGAAAAACTCGGCTGGTACCAGCCCGAACAGCATGGCGAGCAGGCCCGCCGCACTCCGCTCGAAGCACCGGACCATCTACCCTGACAAACGCGGCAGGCCGTTGGCCTGTCGTGTCCGACCCCGAATCATGAGCAGACTCCCCGCACGTTTTGAATTGCCCCTCTTTGCCCTGCTGCTATCCGGCCTGATGTCCTTGCTGGTGTCGGGCGTGGCAACCTGGAATGCGGTCGGCCTGTACGCGGAATTTACCGATAAGTGGCTGTCGGCCTGGCTGAATTCGTGGCTGGTGGCGTTTCCTGCCGTGATGGTGGTGGCGCCGCTGGTGCGCAGGCTCGTGGCGCGCTGCGTCCGCGCCAAAGCCTGATCTGCCTCGGGTTTGCGCGGCACGCGTCGAGCGCATCGGCTCTTGCGGGGCCGGGTTCGGCCCGATGCGGCAGCCCGCAGCGCTGGCAGGAGGCTTGGTTTCGTGTGCAACTCATGGCTAAACTAAAAGACATGTTTGTCCGCTAAAGAGTAGCCATGACCACCACGCTTACCATCGATGGCAACGAGGCCGTTGCCCGAGTGGCTTACCTTGGCAACGAGGTGATCGCCATCTACCCTATCACGCCCTCCTCCAACATGGGCGAGTGGGCGGACGAGTGGGCGTCGCAGCGCAGGCCCAACCTGTGGGGCGCGGTACCGAGCGTCATCGAGATGCAGTCGGAGGGCGGTGCGGCCGGCGCGCTGCACGGCGCGCTCACCTCCGGCGCCCTGGCCACCAGCTTCACCGCCAGCCAGGGGCTGCTGTTGTTCATTCCCAATCTCTACAAGCTCGCCGGCGAGCTGACGCCCTGCGTGCTGCACGTGGCGGCGCGCGCGGTGGCGACGCATGCGCTGTCGATTTTCGGCGACCATTCCGATGTCATGGCCTGCCGCGCCACCGGTTGCGCCATGCTCGCCGCCAACTCGCCGCAGGAGGCGCAGGATTTTGCGCTGATCGCGCAGGCGGCCACGCTCGCCGGGCGCATTCCGCTGATCCATTTCTTCGACGGCTTCCGCACCTCGCACGAGGTGGCGAAAATTGTCGCGCTGGAGCCGGCAACGCTGCGTGCCATGATCGACGACAGCCGGGTTGCGGCGCACCGGGCGCGCGCGCTGTCGCCGGAACATCCGGTGCTGCGTGGCACCTCGCAGAATCCGGATGTCTTCTTCCAGTCGCGCGAGCGTGCCAATCCGTTTTACGACGTCTTTCCGCAGATCGTGCAGGACGCGATGGAGCGTTTCGGCGAACTCACCGGCCGGCATTACCGGCTGTTTGACTACGTCGGTGCGGCCGATGCCGAGCGCGTCATTGTGCTCATGGGCTCCGGCGCCGAGACCGTGCACGAGACGGTCGAGCACCTGCTTGCGCGTGGCGAAAAGGTGGGGGTGCTGAAGGTGCGGCTGTACCGGCCGTTTTCGGCCGCTGCGCTGCTGGCCGCGCTGCCGCCCAGCGCCAAAGCCGTCGCCGTGCTCGACCGCTGCAAGGAACCGGGCGCCGACGGCGAACCGCTGTACAAGGACGTGGTGACCGCGTTGGCGCAGGCGGCGGCGGACGGCGCGCGCGCGATGCCGCGGGTCAGCGGCGGCCGCTACGGCCTCGCCAGCAAGGAATTCACCCCCGGCATGGTCAAGGCGGTGTTCGACGAACTGTCGCTGGCCGCGCCCAAACGCCAGTTCACCGTCGGCATTCACGACGATCTCACCCACCTGTCGCTGCCGTGGGACGCGGCTTTCCGCACCGATGCCGCCCGCCAGCTGCAACATGCGGTGTTCTGGGGGCTGGGCGCGGACGGCACGGTGTCGGCCAACAAGAACTCGATCAAGATCGTGGGCGAGGCCACCGGCCTGCAGGCACAAGGCTATTTCGTCTACGATTCCAAGAAGTCCGGTGCGGTCACGGTGTCGCACCTGCGCTTCGGCCCGGCGGCCATCCGTTCCACTTATCTGGTGGAAGCGGGCATGGCCGGCTTCGTCGCCTGCCACCAGCCGGTGTTCGTCGAACGCTACGACCTGCTCGAACATGCCGCGCCGGACGGGGTGTTTTTGCTCAATACCCCGGCGCCGCCCGGTCAGGCGTGGGACGCGCTCCCTGAAAGACTGCGCGCGCAGATACGCGACAAGCGCCTGCAGCTGTGGGTGATCGATGCCTATGCCGTCGCCGCCGCGGCGGGCATGGGGCGGCGCATCAACACCATCATGCAGACCTGTTTTTTCGCCATTGCCGGCGTCCTGCCGAAGGACGCCGCGATCGCCGCGATCAAGCAGGCGGTCGACAAGACCTACGGCAAGAAGAGCCGGCGCCTGGTGGAACTGAATTACCGCGCCATCGACATGACGCTGGCGGAGTTGCATCAGGTCGCCATTCCGGCAGCGGCGTCCAGCGGCGAGCAGCCCGAACCCGCTGCCGCGGCGGCAGGCGGCATTCCCGATTTCGTGCGCGACCTCACCCTGCCGATCTACCAGGGCAAGGGCGACGCCTTGCCGGTGTCGCTGCTGCCTGCGGACGGCACCTATCCGCTCGGCACCGCGCAATACGAAAAGCGCAACATCGCGCTGGAAATCCCGGTGTGGGACGCGGATCTGTGCACCCAGTGCGGCAAGTGCGTGTTCGTCTGTCCGCATACCGCCATCCGCGCGCGCGCCTTCAGCGCAGCGTCCGTTGCGGATGCGCCGCCGACCTTCAAGCACGTTGCGGCTAAAAGCAAGGATTTCCCCGCCGGCACCCGCGTCAGCTATCAGGTCGCGGCGGAGGACTGCACCGGTTGCGGCGACTGCGTCGAGGCCTGCCCGATCCACGACAAGTCCAACGTCAGCCGGCGCGCGGTGAACATGGCGCCGATCGCGCCGCTGCGCGATCAGGAGCGCGACAATCTCGCCTACTTCCTCAGGTTGCCCGAGTTCGACCGCAGCGCAATCAAGCACGGCACCATCCCGAGCGCCATGCTGCTCGACCCGCTGTTCGAGTTTTCCGGCGCCTGCGCCGGCTGCGGCGAGACGCCCTACATCCGCCTCGCCACCCAGTTGTTTGGCGACCGCATGCTGATCGCCAACGCCACCGGCTGCTCCTCGATCTACGGCGGCAACCTGCCGTCGACGCCCTACACCGTGAACGGCGCCGGACGCGGCCCGGCGTGGAGCAATTCGCTGTTCGAGGACAATGCCGAATTCGGCCTCGGCATGCGGCTGGCCGCCGACCAACTGATGGGTTATGCGCTGCAGCTGGTGCGGGAACTGGCCGGCGACATCGGCGGCGACCTCGCCGCCGCGCTGGTCGATGCCGATCAGCGCGAGGAGGCCGGCCTGGTCGAACAGCGTGGCCGCGTCGCGGTGCTGCTGCAGAAACTGGCGGCATCGAGCCACCCGCGCGCGAAGGAACTCGCCAGCGTCGCCGAATGGCTGATCCGCCGCTCGGTGTGGATCATCGGCGGCGACGGCTGGGCCTACGACATCGGCTACGGCGGCCTCGACCACGTGCTGGCGCTGCCCTACGACGTCAACATCCTGGTGCTCGACACCGAGGTCTATTCCAACACCGGCGGCCAGACCTCCAAGGCCACGCCGCTCGGCGCGGTCGCCAAGTTCTCCGCTGGCGGCAAGGCCACCGCGAAGAAAGACCTGGCCAGGCTGGCGAGCAACTATGGCCACGCCTACGTCGCCACCGTGGCCTACGGCGCCAAGGACGTGCAGACCCTGCGCGTGTTCCACGAAGCCGAGTCCTACCCCGGCCCTTCGCTGATCGTCGCCTACAGCCCCTGCATCGCCCACGGCTACGACATGCTCTACAACCAGCGCCAGCAGGAAATGGCGGTGAAGAGCGGACACTGGCCGCTGTTCCGCTTCGACCCGCGGCTGGAGGCGGCAGGCGGCAATCCCTTCAAGCTCGATTCCGCCGCGCCGACCCAGCCGATCAAGGCCTTCATGGAATCGGAGACCCGCTTCGCCATGCTCGCGCGCAGCCATCCCGAGGCGGCGCAGCGCTTCCTGGAACAGGCGCAGCAGGATGCCGAGCGGCGTTTCAAGGCCTATCGGGACCTGGCGCAAAAACCTGCCGATCAATCCAAACCGGAAACCTGACATGATCGATCTTTCCACCGACTACCTCGGCCTCAAGCTCAAGAACCCGCTGGTGCCTTCGGCATCGCCGCTGTCGCGCAACCTCGACACGGCGCTGCGGCTGGAGGATGCCGGCGCCGCCGCATTGGTGATGTATTCCCTGTTCGAGGAGGAGCTGCAGGCGGAAGACGCGATGATGGATCGCTTTCTGCTGCATGCCGGCCTTGGGAGCTGCGAAGCGGAGGACGGCTTTCTGCCCGATCATGGCGAGTTCCGCAGCAGCCTCGATCACTACCTGGCGCATCTGCACCAGCTCAAATGCCGCCTGGAAATTCCCGTGGTGGCGAGCCTCAACGGCATCTCCCCGTCCGGCTGGGTGGAGCTGGGCCGGGAACTGCAACAGGCCGGCGCCGATGCGCTGGAACTCAACGTCTATCACGTCGCGGCGGAGATGGCGGAACCCGGCGAGGCGGTGGAGGCGCGTTATCTCAGCCTGCTCACCGAACTGCGCCGGGCGGTCAGCGTTCCCATCGTCATGAAGCTGTCGCCGTTCTTCTCCTCGCTGCCGCATTTCGTGAAACAGCTTGAGCTCGCGGGCGCGAACGGCGTCGCCCTGTTCAATCGTTTCTATCAGCCGGACATCGACCTGGACAAGCTCTACGTGGTGGACCGGCTGCATCTGTCGCACCCCGAAGAGGCCTTGCTGCGCATCCGCTGGCTATCCATTCTGCACGGCCGCACCTCGCTGACCCTGGCTGCCACCGGCGGCGTCCACAGCCACGAGGAAGCCATGAAGCTGCTGCTGGTCGGCGCCGACGTGGTGCATCTGGCGTCCTGCCTGCTGCAGCATGGGCCGGGCCGCTTGACGCAAATCCTGCACGCCATGGAAGGCTGGATGGCCGAGCGCGAATACGCGTCGGTCGCCCAGCTGAAAGGCAGCATGAGCCAGAAGAATCTGTCCGATCCGTCCGCCATGGCGCGCGCCAGCTACCTGCGGGTGCTGGACAGCTTCTCGCCGCGGCCGGGGGTATGGTCCTAGGAACTTACTTTCTTCACGAACTCCGACTTCAGGCCCATTGCGCCGATGCCGTCGATCTTGCAGTCGATGTCGTGATCGCCTTCGGCCAGGCGGATGTTCTTCACCTTGGTCCCGACCTTCACCACCAGCGATGAACCCTTCACCTTCAGATCCTTGATCACGCTGACCGTGTCGCCGTCGCGCAGTTCGGCGCCATTGGAATCGCGCACCACGCGCACCTGCTCGGCGCTCTCCGCTGCCGCTGCTTGCGGCCATTCATGCGCGCATTCCGGGCAGACATATCGGTCGCCGTCCTGGTAGGTGAATTCCGAGCCGCATTGCGGGCAGGGGGGCAAGTTGCTCATGTTGTTTCCTGTTTCGATTGATTGCTCATTTTCCCGGCGGGTGGTTCTTACCGCCCCTCGCCGCGCCCCCCCGGCGCCACCCGGTGCTCCACCGCGAACACCGCCGCCTCCACCCGCGACGACAGGTTGAGCTTGGCGAGGATATGCCGCACGTGCAGCTTGACGGTGTCGTGGCTGATGTCGAGGGTGCGGGCGATGGCCTTGTTGGACTCGCCGCGCGCCAGGTGGGTGAGGATTTCGCGTTCGCGCGGGGTCAGCGCGTCGAGCAGGGAGCCGGCGTCCTGGCCTTTCTGGTCGTACAGCTTGACGAGCTTGGCGGTCATCGCGGGAGCGACCACGGTTTCGCCGCGCTGGGCGCGCAGGATGGCGTCGACCACTTCGTCGGGTTCCATGCTTTTCAGCAGATAGCCGTTGGCGCCGGCGCGCAGGGCGCGCGCGAGATCGTCTT
>NCIH01000126.1:0-6978 GCA_002281975.1 Hydrogenophilales bacterium 17-64-11
GCGACGATCACGTCCACCCCCGGATGGCGCGCCAGCAAGGTGCGCGCCGCCGCCACCCGGTCGCGCCCGACCACCACCGGCGCCGCGGTCTTGAGATGGATCAGCAGGGGCTCGTCGCCGACTTCCGCCGGCGGACTGTCGTCCCGCACCTCGACGCAGCCGCGCGCCGCGCCTCCATAGCCGCGGCTGACCACGCCCGGACGATGCCCGCGCGCGCGCAGCCGGTTCACCAGCCAGATCGTCAGCGGGGTTTTGCCGCTGCCGCCAGCGGTGATGTTGCCGACGATGAGCACCGGCACCCCCACCGCAACCGGGGTCAGCCAGCCGCGGCGATACGCCAGCCGGCGCGCCCCGGAGACGGCGGCAAACAGCGCGGCGAGAGGGGAGAGCAGCACCGTGAGCACGCCGGTGCGCGCCCAGACATGCTGAAGAGAGAACATGGATGCGGCCGCCTAGGGGGCGGTCTGGGTGGCGAAGGTGATGCGGGTCAGCCCCACCCGGCGTGCCGCTTCCATCACGTTCACCACCGACTGATGCGCGGCCCGCGCATCGGCGTTGATCACCACTACCGGCTCGCTCCGGCCGGCGGCGGCTTTTTTCAGCGCAGCGGCCAGCTCGTCGATCGAGGCCTCGCCGACCGCGGTGCCGTCGATCTGGTAGCGGCCGTTTTCGGCCACCGCCACTTCGATCTGCCTGGGCGGGTTGGGCGTTTGCGCGGCGCTGCTGGTGGGCAGGTTGATCTTGAGTTCGGCAAAGCGCGCATAGGTGGTGGTCACCGCCAGGAAAATCACGACGACGAGCAGGATGTCGATGAACGGAATCAGGTTGATTTCCGGATAATCCTCGCGGCGGCCTCTGCGAAAATTCATGACGGCCTTACTTCCGTTCGCCGTGGACGATTTCCACCAGCTTGATCGCCTGCTGTTCCATGTCCACCACCAGGGACTCCACCTTGGCGCGGAAGTAGCGGTAGAAAATCATCGCCGGAATCGCCACGATCAGGCCGAATGCCGTGTTGTACAGCGCAATCGAAATACCGTGCGCCAGCTGGCCGGGATTGGTGCCGGATGCGGTTTGCGCGCCGAAGATTTCGATCATGCCGACAACCGTGCCGAACAGGCCGAGCAGCGGCGCCATGCTGGCGATGGTGCCGAGCGAGGTCAGGAAACGGTCGAGTTCGTGGGTGACGGCGCGGCCGGACTCCTCGATGGATTCCTTCATCACTTCGCGCGAGTTGTGGGCGTTCTTCAGCGCGGTGGCGAAGATCCGCCCCAGCGGCGAGCTGTCGGCCAGCCGGGCGACCAGCTCCTGCGTCGCGCCGCGTTCCTGATAGACCTTGATCGTTTCCAGCAGCAGGCTGGCGGGCGCCACTTCCTGGGTACGCAGACTGTAGGCGCGTTCGATAATGATGGCTACGGCGACGACCGACGCCAGAATCAACGGCCAGACCGGCCAACCGGCCGCCTCGATGATGGCAAGCACTGGATACCACTCCCAATAAAACAACAGGCGAAATGTAGCGCCCGCGCGCAGGGTTCGGCAAGCCCTCATTGCATGGGCGGCGTTTTTGGCGCGCCGATCCGAGTTCTCCACAATTGATGTGGATAAGTCTGTGAGGAACTCCCTGCCAGTTCCCCTAAACACCCGCCCACAAAGGGAAAAGCGTTTTGGCACAAAAAGTAACCAATCCGCTTAGTCGTTTTATATCAATGAGTTACAAAAACACAACTATCGTCAATAGGGTTTTAAACATTTTTTTATAGGAATTTGCCGGCTGTGCATGAACCGTGCCGGCATGAACCCGCTATCCTGCGCGCCATGGACTGGATCGAAGACTCCACGGGTGCCGCGGAACTGCCCGTGCTCACCGTGAGCGAGCTCAACCGCATGGCGCGCCGCGCGCTGGAATCGCAATTGCCGCTGCTGTGGGTGGAAGGCGAAGTTTCCAACTTCACCCGCGCCGCGTCGGGCCATTGGTACTTTTCCCTCAAGGATGCGAACGCGCAGGTGCGCTGCGTGATGTTTCGCGGCCGCAACCAGTTTGCCGATTTCACCCCCGCCAACGGCGACCACGTCGAGTTGCGCGCCCTGCCCTCGCTGTACGAGGCGCGCGGCGAATTCCAGCTGGGCGCAGAGTCGATCCGCCGCGCCGGTGCCGGGCGGCTGTATGAAGCCTTCCTCAAACTCAAGGCCAGACTCGAAGCAGAAGGCCTGTTCGATCCGGCGAAAAAGCGCGCCCTGCCGCGCTTTCCGCATTGCCTCGGCATCGTCACTTCGCCGCAGGCGGCGGCGCTGCACGACGTGCTGACCGCGCTGGCGCGCCGCATGCCGGGCCTGCCGGTGATCCTCTACCCCACCCCGGTGCAGGGCGCCGGTGCCGGCGCGCAGATTGCCGCCGCCATCCGTACCGCCGCCGGACGCGCCGAGTGCGACGTGCTGCTGGTGTGCCGCGGCGGCGGTTCGCTGGAGGATTTGTGGGCGTTCAACGACGAAGCGGTGGCACGTGCGATTGCCGCCAGCCCGATGCCGGTGGTGAGCGGGGTCGGCCACGAAACCGATTTCACCCTGGCCGACTTTGCCGCCGACCTGCGCGCGCCCACGCCCACTGCGGCCGCCGAACTGGCCAGCCCGCTGCGCCAGGAACTGCGGCAGCAGCTGGACCACCTGGCGCGCCAGCTCCGCCACCATCTCGCCCGCAGGCAGCACGGCGAAATGCAGCGGCTGGACTACCTGGCGCGGCGGCTGCTCCATCCGGCCGAACAGCTGCGCCGCCAGCAGCTCGCATTGAACCCGTTGGCGCAGCGCCTGCACCGCGCCGTCCGCACCCGCCTGACGCACGAACAGCTGCGGATCGCACGGCTGAATCAACGGCTGGTGACGCCACTGCACGCCATCCGGCGCGAACAGCAGCGGCTCGACGCGCTCGACGCGCGCGCGCGGCGCGCGATGGAGGGCGGCCGGGTGCGGCGCCGGCTCACGCTGGCGGGCTTGGCCAGCAGTCTCGCCCACCTCAATCCGGAAGGCGTGCTGGCACGCGGCTACAGCATCGTCCAGCGGGAAAACGGCGCCATCGTGCAGGATGCCGCGACGCTCGATGCAGGCGACTCGATCGGCATCCGCTTCCATCGCGGGCAGGCCCGCGCCACAGTGGACGCCGTGGACAAGGCGTAACGGGCCGTTATTGCGTCTGCAGGTGCGCGGCCACCCGCGCCAGCGCCTGCGCCTCGAGATCGTCCGCGAGACAGTCCAGTTCCACCGCATCGGGCCACGAGCGCAGCCAGGTCAGCTGGCGCTTGGCCAGCTGACGGGTGGCGGCGATGCCCTGTTCGCGCAACGCCGCCAGGTCGATTGCGCCGTCGAGATAGGCCCACGCCTGGCGGTAGCCGACCGCGCGCATGGCGGGCAGGTCGGCGCTGAGCGCATTGGAGCGGCGCAGGGTTTCGACTTCGTCGAGCAGGCCGGCGGCAAGCATGGCGTCGAAACGCGCGGCGATGCGCCGATGCAGCGCGGCACGGTCGGACGGGATCAGGGCGAGTTGCAGCACGCGGTACGGCAACGCGGTTCGCGGCTTGTCGAGCAGCGCCGACATCGGCGCCCCGCTAAGCCGAAAAACCTCCAGTGCGCGCCCGATGCGCTGCGAATCGTTCGGCGCCAGCCGCGCCGCGGTGAGCGGATCGACCTTTGCCAGTTCGGCGTGCAGCTCGGGCCAACCGCGCGCCGCCGCTGCCGCCTCCAGTTGTTGCCGCAGCGCCGGGTCGGCGCGCGGCAGATCGTCCAGCCCCTGCAGCAGCGCGCGGAAATACAGCATGGTGCCGCCCACCAGCAGCGGCACCTTGCCGCGCGCGGCGATGTCGGCCATCAGCCGCCGCGCATCGGCGCAGAATACCGCCGCCGAATAGGCTTCGGCGGGGTCGCGGATATCCAGCAGATGATGCGGTGCGCGCGCCAGGGTGGCGGCATCGGGCTTGGCCGTGCCGATGTCCATGCCGCGGTACACCAGCGCCGAATCGACGCTGATGATTTCGAGCGGAAAGCGTTCGAACAGGCTGACCGCAAGCGCGGTCTTGCCCGCGGCGGTCGGGCCCATCAGGAAAATGGCGGGAGGCAGATACTCAGGCATGGCGGTCGATTATGCCGCAGTCGGGCAGGCGGCAAGCAATATCAAGGGGCTCGAATCCCCGGAACGCATCCATGAAAAACGGCGGGAAGTCCCGCCGTTTCCATCGGAGCCGCCGGAATCAGGCGGCGGCGTACTGCGCCTTGGCCTGGCGCGCCGCCGCGATCTCGTCGGGGCCGTAAGCCTTGCCGGACCACAGCATTTCGTAGGCGATTTCCTCGTTGCCGTTTTCGCACAGTTCCAGCGCTTTGCGGAACAGCGGCTGGAAGGTTTCGGAGCGGTGCGATTTTTCGTGGTTTTCGAAGTCGGTCCAGAAGGTCACGATCAGCGCTTCCTTGCCCTTCATCGGACTTTCCACCGCCTGGCCGATGGTCGAGCCTTCGTTCGACACCTGGCCGGAGTTCAGTGCGACAAAGCCTCCCACAAAACCGGTATCGGAGTGATAGGTCTTGACGTTTTCGCACAGAAACGCCACGCGCTCCTGCAGGTCGTCCACCGTGTATTCCGGCTTCAGAACCACGCGGTTGACGGTCACGATGCCGTCGCTCGGGAAATTGGCGATCAATCCACTCATGGCTTTCTCCTTTAATGAAGGTGAAGGGTTGAACTGCACCTTCAGTCTATATACCCGAGTATATTAGTCAACCATTTTATTCGAATGTTTAATGGCCCCTTCAATAAATTGAATCGATCGCCGGCATGCTCAGATGTAACGCTTCTGCTCGCTGCGCTTGCCCGGTCGCTTCTTCATGATCACCACCCCCTTGGCCACGTCGACATCGGGCACCGGGATGTTCTCGTACAGCGGGTTGAGCGGTTTCAACATCCAGCCGTCGTCGCGCTTCACCAGCTGGCGAAAGATGTATTCGTCGTTCACGTAGGCCACCACGTAGGAGCCGTCCTTGACCAGGCCGGACGGTTCGACGACGATGATTTCGCCTTCTTCGAATTCCGGCAGCATGGAATCGCCCAGCACCATCAGCGCATAGGGTTCGGCGCTGGCGCAGCTGCTGGCCTCGTTGACGTCCTGGATGGGTATGGTTTTGCGTTCGTTCATGATGGCCTCGCTTAGCCTGGTTAATCAGGCAAAGCTTATATATAAAAGTGCCGGCCGCAAAATCAGCGCCCGCGCATGAACATGGCGTCGAGTTCCTTGAGGCTGATCTGGAACCAGGTGGGACGGCCGTGGTTGCACTGCCCGGCCCGCTCGGTGGCCTCCATCTCGCGCAGCAGCGCATTCATTTCGGGCAGCGTCAGATGCCGGTTGGCGCGCACCGCGCCGTGGCAGGCCAGGGTCGCCAGCAGTTCGTTGCGGCGTTCGGCCAGCAGGCGCGCCACGCCGAATTCGGCGACTTCGGCGAGCACCGCGCGGGTCAGCTCGACCGGATCGGCATCCTTCAGGAGCCACGGCACCGAGCGCACCGCCACCGAGGTCGGCGAGGTGACCGACAACTCGAAACCGATGTCGGCAAGCGCCTCCAGATGCGGGCCGATTTCCGCGACGTCGCGCGCGTCGACCGTGAGCACCAGCGGAATCAGCAGGGTCTGCGCCGGCACCGCGCGGCGGTCTAGCGCATTCTTGAGCTTTTCGTACACCACCCGTTCGTGCGCGGCATGCATGTCGACCAGCACCAGCCCCTGCGCGTTCTGCGCCAGCACGTAAACGCCGTGCAACTGCGCCAGCGCATAACCGAGCGGCGGCGCGTCGTGCGCGCCCGCTTCAGGCAAAGCCTGCGCCGCAGGCGCGGCCAGCCCCCCCGAACCCTGAACCAAGGGTGCATAAAACGCCATCGCCTCGGCCACCTGCAGCGGCATCGCCGCCTGCTGCGGCGCGCCATAGGCCGGCGCCCTGGGCGCGGGCGCAGGGGCGGCAGCGGGCACCTCGCCAGCCGTCACCGGCGCCCCCAGCAGGCGCTCGACCGCGTGATACAGGAACTGGTGCACGCCCCGGCTGTCGCGGAAACGGATTTCGGTCTTGGCCGGATGCACGTTGACGTCCACCGTTTCCGGCGGCAGTTCGATGAACAGGCAATACGCCGGGTTCAACTGATGATGCAGCACGTCGCGGTAGGCTTCCTTCAGCGCGTGGACGATCAGCTTGTCGCGCACGTAGCGGCCATTGACGAACACGTGCTGGCTGTCGCGGCCGGCGGTGGCGGCGCCGGGACGGATCACCCAGCCGTTGAGCCTGAGGGCGCCCGCCGCCGCTTCGACCGCAATGGCGTTCTGCCCGAAGGCGTCGCCCAGCACATGGCGCACCCGCGCAGCGGCCGGCTCGGCGTTCAGGCGCAACTGCACGCGGCCATTGTGCGTCAGCGTGAATGCCGTCTGCGGCTGCGCCAGCGCCAGGCGGCGCACGGTTTCGGCGCAGTGGGCGTATTCGGTGGCGTCGGTTTTGAGAAACTTGCGCCGTGCCGGCGTGTTGAAAAACAGATCCTGGATATCGATCGTGGTGCCGCCGGCGCGGGCCGCCGGTGCGGGCGCGGCAAGCTGCCCGCCTTCGGCCTGCAGCGCCCAGGCGTGCGCCGCATCGACGCTGCGGCTGGTCAGCTGCAGCCGCGCGATCGCGGCAATCGACGCCAGCGCCTCGCCGCGAAATCCCAGGCTTGCCACCCGTTCGAGGTCGCTCAAGCTGGCGATCTTGCTGGTGGCATGGCGCGTCAGGGCAAGCGCCAGATCGTCGCGCGCGATGCCCATGCCGTTGTCGCTGACGCGAATGCGCTTGATGCCGCCCTGCTCCAGTTCGACCTGAATTTCGGTGGCGCCGGCATCGAGGCTGTTTTCCAGGATCTCCTTCAGCGCCGCTGCGGGGCGTTCGACCACCTCGCCGGCGGCGATTTGCGAAATCAGCACATCGGGCA
>NCIH01000127.1:0-6881 GCA_002281975.1 Hydrogenophilales bacterium 17-64-11
GGTCACCGACAAACTGCTCGCGGCAATCAACGGCAAACAGTACGACGTCATCGTCTGCAACTACGCCAACCCCGACATGGTGGGGCATACCGGCGATCTGCAGGCGGCGATCAAGGCGATCGAAACCGTCGATACCTGCCTGGGCCGGGTAGTGGAGGCGCAGCTGGCGCGCGGTGGCGAAGTGCTGGTGACGGCCGACCACGGCAACGCCGAACTGATGCGCGACGCCGAAACCGGGCAGGCGCATACCGCGCACACCATGAATCTGGTGCCGCTCATCTACATCGGGCGGCGTCGCGCCACGCTGGCCGAAACCGGCGCGCTCGAAGACGTCAGCCCGACCCTGCTGAAAATGATGGGATTGCCGCAGCCCCCTGAAATGACGGGCGAAGCCCTGCTTCAATTTGAGTAAGCCCGCCTGCTTCGGGTAAGCTCGGCGGGGTGAACTTCAAACAATTCCTCGTCCTGCTGACGCTGCTGGGACCGCTGGGCGCCGGCGCCAACCAGGTCGAACGCAAGCAATCCGAGCTCGACGCGCTCAAGCAACGTCTGCACACCCTGCAGACGGAGTTTCGCAACACGCAGGCGCACCGTCAGGAAGCGGCCGACGAACTGCGCCAGTCCGAGCGCGCCATCAGCAGCGCGGTGCGTCAGTTGCGCGAACTGGACGGCGAGCGCCAGCGCACCCATAGCGATCTGCAGACGCTGACGCAGCAGGCCGAAGCCGCAGCCGCACGCATTCGCCAGCAACAGGCCAGCCTGGGCCGGGCACTCAAGGCCGCCTACCAGCGCGGACAGGGCGATGCGCTCAAACTCATCCTCAACGGCACGGACCCCAACCAGACCGCGCGCGACCTGCGCTATCTGACGCACCTGTCGCGTGCCCAGCATGTCCAGATCGAAACGCTGCGCGCCGATCTCACCCACCTGGCGGCACTGCAACAGCAGACCGCGCAAAAAACGACCGAGCTGACGCAGTTGCAGGCGGCGCGCGAGGCCGAGCAAAGGAAGCTGCTGGCCGACAAGCGCGCCCGCGAGGAGGTGCTGCAGAACCTGTCGGCTCAAATCCAGCAGCAGCGGCGTGAAATTTCCAACCTGAAACGCGACGAGCGCAGCCTGACCCAATTGGTGGAACGCCTCGGCCGCCTGATGGCGCAGCAGGCGGCGCGCGAGGCGGCGCGCGCCCGTGCGGCGCAGCAGGCACAGAAATCCCAGAAGGCCGAGACGAACGCGGCCGGCCAGCCGCGCCGTGCAGTGGCCGTGAATGCCGAGACGCCGGTGGCGTTTCGCTCGGAACGGCCTTTTTCGGGATTGAAAGGCTTGCTGCGCTTGCCGGTTGCGGGGGAACTCATGAATCGCTTCGGGGCTCCGAGAGAGGAGGGCGGAGTGAGTTGGAAAGGCCTGTTCATCCGGGCCGCGCAAGGGTCGGCGGTGAAGGCGATCGCTGCCGGGCAGGTGGTGTTTGCCGAGTGGCTGCGCGGCTTCGGTAACCTCATTATTGTCGACCATGGCGAGGGCTATATGAGCCTGTACAGCAATAATGAAAGTCTGTATAAGCAGGTTGGCGAACGGGTTCAGCCCGGCGACGCGATCGCCACGGTCGGCAACAGCGGCGGCCAGCCCGACCCCGGCCTGTATTTCGAAATGCGGCATCAAAGCCGCCCTGTTAATCCCCTCCTGTGGGTGAAGTGAGATGACGCACAAGGCAAAATTCGTACTCGTCGGCCTGGCCGGCGTACTGGCGGGCGCGGCGCTGACGGTCAACCTGTCGGCGATCGCCAACAAGGAAGCGGAGACGGCGCTGCCGGTCGAAGAGCTGCGTGCCTTTACCGATGTGTTCGCCCGCATCAAGAGCGATTACGTCGAGCCGGTGGAAGACAAGAAGCTGATCACCGAGGCGATCAACGGCATGCTGACCGGGCTGGATCCGCATTCCACGTATCTGGACGCCGAAGGCTTCAAGGATCTGCAGGTGGGCACGCAGGGCGAATTCGGCGGCCTGGGCATCGAAGTCGGCATGGAGGACGGCTTCGTCAAGGTCGTTTCGCCGATCGAGGACACGCCGGCCTTCAAGGCCGGGGTCAAGCCCGGCGACCTGATCATCAAGCTCGACGATACCCCGGTGAAGGGCATGACCCTGAACGATGCGGTCAAGCGCATGCGCGGCAAGCCGGGGGCAACCATCAGGCTTACCATCGCGCGCAAGGGCGTCGACAAGCCCATCGTGCTGACGCTGACGCGGGCGATCATCAAGATTCGCAGCGTCAAGTCCAAGCTGCTGGAAAACGGCTACGGCTATGTGCGCGTGACGCAGTTCCAGGAACACACCGGCGAGCTGCTGGCCGAGGCCCTGAGCAAGCTGTACAAGGACAACAAGGCGCCGCTGAAGGGGCTGATCCTCGATCTGCGCAACGACCCGGGCGGTTTGCTCAATGGCGCGGTGGCGGTGACGGCAGCTTTCGTCAAGCCCGACAGCCTGGTGGTGTATACCGAGGGCCGTACCGACGACGCCAAGATGCGGCTGACCGCCAGCCGTGAAAACTATCTGCGGCCGATGCAGATCGATTATCTGAAAAACCTGCCGGATGGCGTGAAACAGGTGCCGATGGTGGTGCTGGTGAACAGCGGGTCGGCCTCGGCATCCGAAATCGTGGCGGGCGCCCTGCAGGACCACAAGCGCGCCGTCGTCATGGGTACCCGCACCTTCGGCAAGGGTTCGGTGCAGACCATCCTGCCGATCGGCAATGGCACCGCGATCAAGCTCACCACCGCGCGCTACTTCACGCCGAACGGGCGCTCCATCCAGGCCAAGGGTATCGAGCCGGATATCGTGGTGGAAGATCCGGCAATGCCATCGGCGGATGAGGGACTGGAAATTCGCGAGGCCGATCTCGACAAGCATCTGAGCAATCCAAACGGCGGGGAATCGGCCCCGGCGAGCAAGCCGGCCGACAGCATCAAGGCGCCGCCGGCCGATCAGCCGGGCAAGGACAAAAAACCGCTGACGCTGGAGCCGGGCGAGATCGTTTCGAAGAACGATTTCCAGGTGAATCAGGCGCTCAATCTGCTGAAAGGCTTGCAGATCCTGCAGGGACGTTGAGCAAAAATACGCTGCCGCTGCCGGGGCAGCGGCAGCGCGGACGACGCGGTATATACTGTGCCTATCTAGCCTGTCGGGGGTGCCATGCGTCCGTGTGACCTCGAGAAAAACCGCGAAATCGTCTTCCATCCTGTGCCCGCAGGCCAAGTGGAACGCGCCCTGTCCTTGCTGGAAGGTCTGGAAGGCTTGCAGGTGACGGCGGGGACGGGGGGCGACCGTCTGCTGGTGAGCTACCACATCTGCGAGTACACCCTGGAAGGGCTCGAAACCGCACTGGCGAGTCAGGGATTCCATCTCGACAACAGCCTGCTCAGCAAGCTCAAGCGTGCGCTGGCCTACTTTTGCGAGGGCGTGCAGCGGCGCAATGTCGCGGCCAACGAACCGGACATCAAATCCCAGCAGGCTTTCATGAAAGTCTACGAACGCCATCTGCATGGCGATTGCGACGAGACGCCCGAGGAATGGCGCGGCTATAAATAGCCGCGTCGCCGTGCATGGACCTGAATGACGATCAACTGCTGCGCTACAGCCGGCATATTCTGTTGCCGCAAGTCGGCGTGGCCGGACAGGCGCGCATCTCCGAGGCCTCGGTGCTGATCGTCGGTGCCGGGGGGCTGGGGTGCCCGGTGGCGCTCTATCTGGGCGCAGCCGGCGTCGGCCGGTTGCTGCTGGCCGACGGTGACACCGTCGATCTCACCAACCTGCAGCGCCAGATCGGCCACGCCAGCGCAGCGATCGGGCAGAACAAGGCCGATTCGCTCGCGCGCAGCGTGCTGGCCATCAACCCCGAAATCGAAGTGCAGCCGATTCGTCAAACGCTCGTCGGCAATGCCCTGCACGAAGCGGTGGCGGGGGTGGATCTGGTGGTCGACGCATCGGACAACTTCGCCACCCGGCATGCCGTCAACCGTGCCTGTGTGCTGCTCGGCAAGCCGCTGGTGTCGGGCGCCGCGATCGGGTTTTCGGGACAGCTGGCCGTCTTCGACCCGCGCCGCCCCAGCAGCCCTTGTTATCACTGCCTGTTTCCCGATCACGCGGATGAGCCCGAACTACGCTGTGCCGAGGCGGGGGTGTTTGCGCCGCTGGTTGGCGTGATCGGGGCGATGCAAGCGCTGGAGGCGCTGAAATATCTGGCCCAGGTGGGCGAACTGCTGGTGGGCAGGCTGCTGTTGTGGGACGGCCTGCGCGCCGACGCCCGCGTGATGAAGGTGCCGCGCGACCCGGCCTGCCTGGTGTGCGGCCAGGCAGGCGGCGTTCAGGCAGGGTGAGCGTCGAGCAGGCGCGACAGCAGCAGGTCGATGTCGCCGCCCGGCGCGCGGGTAAATCCGCTCTTGGCAAACTGGTGCCAGCGCCCCACCACCACGCATTGCAGCAGATTGGCCAGCGGCGCGCTGCGTTCGGCCAGCTCGTCGCCGGCCAGCCGCAGGCATTGCCGCAACTGGGCTTCGATGCGGTCGTGCAGTTGATTGATGCGTTTTTGCAGGCGCTCGTTTTCATGCACCAGTGCGTCGCCGATCAGCACCCGCGTCATGCCGGGATTCTTCGTCGCAAAATTCAGCAACATGCCGAGGATGGCCTTGACCTGCGCAGCCGGCGAGGGGAGGTCGGCAGTGATGCGCGCGATCAGCCCGAACAGCGTCTGTTCGATGAACTCGATCAAGCCCTCATACATCTGTGCCTTGCTGGAAAAGTGGCGGTATAGCGCCGCTTCCGACACGCCGACGCGTGCGGCGAGAGCGGCCGTGGTGATTTTCTCGGGCTGCGGTTCCTGCAGCATCGCGGCCAGCGTCTGCAGAATCTGCACGCGGCGCTCGCCGGGTTTTCTGACTTCCCCTTCCATCAGGCACTCCCCTGTTTTTATTAGGGGATGATTATCGCCGATGTCGGGTTAAATGGTTCTGCACGGACTTGAACCGTGGACCAAGGGATTATGAGTTCGTCACCAACGCGCTATGCCTAGGAAAATCAAGCATAGGGGAGCGTAAGCCACAGAACAAAAAAGTAAGCTGCGACAGTAGTTTAGCGCAGCTTGGCGAAGGAGGGCAAAACTAAGCCCTGTACCGCTGGAGTACCGCCATCCGAGGCGATCTTGAACCCGTGGGCAGTCATGGCTACGGCTCCCACGGATTGACGATGGTCACTCCCGTTGGCTTGAAATCGGTCACGTTACGCGTTACCACCGTCATGCCGTGCACCAGCGCCGTAGCCGCGATGAGCGCGTCACGCTCGCCGCGCTTGTCTGGTACATGCAGCCGAGCGCAGCGCTGCGCCACAGCGGTATCGATCGGCAATGTACGCCCGGAGAACTCGGGTAATACGTGCTGCTCCAGCCACGAGCGCAGCATGGCCCCCTGGGTAGCGTCCTTGCGTTCAATCGACAGAACGCCAAGCTCCAACTCCATGATGGTGATGGCCGATACGAAGAGGTCGGCGGCATCAATGCTTTCCGTCCATGCCGTCACATTCGTATCGGCCTTGCCAAGTCGTATCTTGCGCAGCTCCGACAGCACGTTGGTATCGAGCACGTACATCATGAGAGATCAGCCGGCCGGGCTCCAATAGTCACGCGCGGCGGCTCAAACTCGATGTCTGCAACGCCCGGCATTGCTAGCGCGTCGGCGATGTTGCGTCGCTGCTTCGTTAACCGCTGATAGTCCTCAAAGCTCAACAGCACGTGCGCAGGCTTGCCCCGATCCGTGATGAACACCGGACCACCCTTGGTGGCCTTCTTTGCTCGCGTCACGTCCTGGTTCAACTCTCGACTAGATAGGGTCGTGATGGTCATAGAGCACCTCCAACATCAATCAATGTAGAAATGTTGCTACAAATTTGATCGAAAGGCAAGTGGCTTATCAAGGCGATGGGACAGGAGCTATGGTCGAGGCGTTCATGGTTGCCTCGAACGATCCCGTCTTGCGGATGACCGCCTTCCACGTGCCTGAGGATGTCTTGACGATGGTCGCTATTCGGTTGCTCCAGAACAGGGCTCGTGTACCGCCACTGTACCGACGCGCCAGCGCAAGCAATGATGGTGGGCCCAGCAGGACTTGAACCTGCAACCAACGGATTATGAGTCCGCTGCTCTAACCGATTGAGCTATAGGCCCTTTTTTCTTTTTTGATGGGGCGGAAGGGTTGCCGCCCCGCTCAATTCTGCCTCGCCGATCTGGCCTCGATCAGTGGATTATGAGTCCCCTGCTCTAACCAGCTGAGCTACAGACCCGAAAACGTAAAGCCCCGCGTGGGCGGGGCAGAGCTTACTGTTCGCCGCTGCCGACGAAGCTTTTCAGCTTTTCGGAGCGGGTCGGATGGCGCAGCTTGCGCAACGCCTTGGCCTCGATCTGGCGAATTCGTTCCCGCGTTACGTCGAACTGCTTGCCGACTTCTTCGAGCGTGTGGTCGGTATTCATTTCGATGCCGAAGCGCATGCGCAATACCTTGGCTTCGCGCGAGGTCAGGCTGTCCAGCACTTCGCGGGTGGCGTCGCGCAGGTTGGCGTAGATCGCGGAATCGTCGGGCGACAGCGTGCTGGCATCCTCGATGAAGTCGCCCAGATGGGAGTCTTCGTCGTCGCCGATCGGCGTTTCCATGGAAATCGGCTCCTTGGCGATTTTCATGATCTTGCGGATCTTGTCTTCCGGCATTTCCATCTTGATCGCCAGCGTCGCCGGATCCGGCTCGATGCCGGTTTCCTGCAGGATCTGGCGGCTGATGCGGTTCATCTTGTTGATGGTTTCGATCATGTGCACCGGGATGCGGATGGTGCGCGCCTGGTCGGCGAT
>NCIH01000128.1:0-6872 GCA_002281975.1 Hydrogenophilales bacterium 17-64-11
AGAAGCTCGTTTGCATCGCAAAATCACCCGTGACAAGGACAAATGAATTCTGACAGACATCGCTCAAATTTAGGCTCGACGAGGGGAATAAATCAGTGTCTCCCTAGGCAATACCTGAGCATTTTTATCGGCATTACCCAAATGGGTAGGTGGCCGGTCTGACGGAATTTTCAAGGGACAAAAACGCGCGGCGATCACTATTCGCAAGAGCGCGGCCGAGGCCCGGGTTTACGTTCGCAGAGCGGAGGAGGAGGGCGCGCTTCCGCTGCCCGCTGCTTGCCACGTTTGGCCGTCGCCTACCTGCCCACGGCGAGATGGTTGATCACCTTGTCCACAGCGAACAGGCACCAGGCATCCTGTTCGGCCCGGTCCTTTTCCGTTTGGCTGGCCACCAGTCCCTCCAGGGTAACGACGTAATTGCGGGTGTGGATACGGATCTGCTCAGGATGGGGAATCATCGGGTCCATTTCCAGCACCAGCGACAGGGCATCGCTGACCTCGTCGTCGTTGTCCTGTTCCGGCGGCGCCACTTCCAGCCCATCCACCACGTCGCGACAGCCCGGCACCCACCACGCCAGCACCCCCGCCAGCCGCTTGTGCGAAAGGCTGATGGCCCACCCATCCAGCGTCACCACCCCGTCCTTCACCGCGACCAGGATATCGCCGCTGGCGTCTTCGCCGCCGGCTTCCTGCACAGTGATGGCCTGTCCCTTTTTCATCACGCGCAGCGTGCAGTTCTTCAGTTCGCGCGCATCAAGCAATAAGGCTTTGAGGCCATCCAGAATCTCGCCGTCGCTCTTGTGCTCAGAGGGCGCCACGTGCAGCCGGTCCACCACGCCGCGCACCTCGGGCGTCGTCCCCGCGATTTCCAGGACCCGTTTCTTTGCTGCCACGCTTTCCACGTCGCCTTCCACAACCAAGGCGTTGTCGTCGGTCATGTCGAGCCGGACAGGCCAGCGATGCAGATTGATATGCGGTTCGCGTTCCAGCGCCGCCCATACCGTTTTGAGGGTGGGATTTCCATTTTTCATGTCGGAACACCTTCCAGTTCAACATAGCATCCTCATGCTTCGTCGCTCGATGCGATTTTGGCTCTCCGCCTCGTCTCGTAGGCGTCCAGATCGATGCCGGAACGGCCGGGCGCGAGGATGTTGTTCGGGTCCAGGGCACGCTTGATGGCGTGTTCCACGTACCGCTTGACCGGGCCGTAACTGCGTGCTACCCGCTCCTGGAAGCGGGTATTGACGCGGTATACGGCGTAGCCTTCCTTCTCGAACTCGTCCAGCAGTTCGTTGAAGCAGGCATCGGCCCGCTTGATCTCCTCGTCGCTGGTGCGGTCATAGAGGACGTCGATCACATGGTGCATGTCCCGCGGGCCGACGATGAATTCGGCCACATAGTCCAGACCGTATTTGTGCAGGATGCGCTTGGCCAGCAGCGCCTGCTTTGCGCACTCGCTGCCGCGGGCCTCGCTGACCGGCGCGAACCACATCGAGCCGCCGCCCCCACGCCAGTTGTACAGTCCGAACTCCTGCAGGTTGGGCACGCCGGACATCAGTTCGGCACGGTACTTGAAGGGCTGCTTGTCGCCGGCTTCTTCCTGAGTGACGATGCGGCCCTTGCCGTGCTTCCTGAATGCATCGGTGACGATCTTCCAGTTCACATCGATCTGCTCCTGTGTGCCGTAGAGCGCGGCGTAGAGGTTCCAGGCACCCATGCCGCTATACCTTCTGCATTTTTTCCAGGATGTGATCGGGGGTGTGGCCCGGCTCGGCGATATAGTCCCGGCGGCGCAGATGCGCGCTGCCCGCTTCCCACAGGATATTGGCGATCACCACCGCGTTGGGAATGATCTGGGCGATGCGCAGCGGGCGGAGAATGTCCACGATCTCGACGATATCCGCCTCGTTCTCGAAGATCACTTCGAACGGTTTGTACGCCGGCGGCCTGGGCATCAGCCAGAAGCCCATCTTGGTGGTGATGCCGTAGTTGGCCTGCGTGAACATGCCATCCAGCGTCGGACCATAGCCCCACTTGAAGATCTGCCAGGTATTGCTGCCTTTGACGCCGCCCATGCCGGTTCGGTAGATGTCGCCGTTGGCCAGCACCACTTCCATACCGCACTGCATCATGAAGTGTTCGCCGTAAGGGGTGTAACCCACGCCGCGATCCATGGTGTTGCCCAGCGGACCCGCAATCGCCGAAGGCGCGGAGAAGGACAGCATCAGCGGCAGCTTGTTCTCTTCGATGTAGTCGTACAGCTGCTGGAAAGTCACCCCCGGTTCGACCAGGGCCGTGCACATGTCCGGATCGATCTTGATAATCCTGTTCATCTTCTTCAGGTCGAGAATCACCTGCCCGCGCTGCACCGGGGCCGCCGTGCCGTAACCGAAGTTGCGTCCGGTGGAGATGGTCCAGATCGGAATCCGGTACTGATT
The DNA here is from genome assembly GCA_002281975.1 of Hydrogenophilales bacterium 17-64-11. Taxonomy (GTDB): domain Bacteria; phylum Pseudomonadota; class Gammaproteobacteria; order Burkholderiales; family Thiobacillaceae; genus Thiobacillus. Next base: position 2,439 of record NCIH01000128.1, read on the forward strand.
GCAGATTTTCACGATGCCTTGCACCTGCTCGACCGTGGTGGCGGTCAGCGCCGCCGAAGGCGCATGGGCGGCGCTCTCCACCGACATCATGATTTTGCTGTAGGGAATCAACTGCTCGGTCTTGAGCAGCACGTTCTCCTCTCCCAGCAGGGCGCGGAATCTTTCCACTGCCGCATTGAATTTTTTCTGGGTCACGCCCCTGGGCAGTACGCCATTCATCGGTTCAGACATGGATCAACCCCCCTCAGACCTCGATCGAAAAGGAAACGAAACTGCCGCTGGGCAGCGTGCCCTGCACGGAAACCCGCGGCGTCATGCTTGAGTGCGTATCCAGCGCGGCCAGCAGATAGCCGACGCCGGCTGCCCACTGCGCGGAACCCGCGCCGTTGCGAGCCGGCCCCGCCAGCTGCCGGGCAGGGGCCACGCTGCCCTGGCGCTCCTCGTCCAGGGTGAAGCCGGCGCCGCAGGTATGCAGCAGGCGGCTGAACTGCCGTGTGCAACCTTCGGCGAGATCGGTATTTAGCAGACGATGGCGGGTCGAACCGGCCTCGGCAGTGTGTTGCCCCAGCCAGGGGACGCGGGCGCCGGCGCTGCGTGCCAGATCCAGCACCAGCGTCGCCGCGGCATCGTCCAGCAGACCGATGACCCGCAGCGGCCGACCCGCGCGCAACCGCTGCTCGAAATCCAGCATGAAGCCCAGACCCCGGTCCAGCTGCTGCACCCGCAACTGCGCGCCGGCAGCAGCCCTGGCGCCCTGCAGAAAGGCCGCTTCAGCCACGCCGCTGCCGACCAGCGCCAGTGCCGGGCGGATACCGCTGTGTGGAGAGGGCATCCCGCCCAGTACCGGTACCGAGCGGCTCAACACCACGCCGGCGGCACCGCCAAGGACCATGCTTTTGAGAACGAAACGACGATTGGCGTTCATGGCGAATCCCTCAAGGTTGAGCGGCCGGCGCCGGCAGGGTCGACAGGTACTCGACCAGCAGGGCGATGGATTCATCATCGACGTAGGAGGCGGGGAAGGCCGGCATGGCATTGAAGCCATTGCGCACGATAGCCTTGACATAGACCTCCGGCAGGCCGCGGCCTTCCAGCACCGGACCGACGCCGACCTCGGCTTTATGGCAATAGCCACAAAGCTTGTTGTACAGGTTCTGGCCACTACCCCACTGGCTTTCAGCCTGAGCGGTGGCGCCCAGCCAGCCCAGTGGCAGAGCCACGCATGCAGCGAACATCCGCTTCGCGATCGCACTACGCAAGAAAAACAACATGGCATGCTCCTTTGCATCGATCCGTGATAGCAAGGCGACGGGTGATCCTTTTCAACGATCGCCCCGTTCCTTCAGCCGCAATGGCCGGCCCCCGGCTCAGAACGGATAAGCGCGCCGCGCGCTCTGCACCGTGATCCAATGGTCCGTGGTGAATTCCTCGATCGCCCAGTCGCCATTGAAGCGGCCTATACCCGAATTCTTCTCGCCACCGAAGGGCGCATTCGCCTCGTCATTGACGGGCATGTCGTTGACGTGGGTCATGCCCGCGCGAAGGCGCTGGGCGAATTGCACGCCGCGGGAGAGGTCCCGCGTAAAGACCGCACTGGACAATCCGTACTCGCTGCGGTTGGCCAGTTCCAGCGCATGCTCGGCATCGCGGGCCGATTGAATGCCCACCAGTGGACCGAAAATCTCCTCACTGGCGATCCCCATCTCCGCAGTGACATCGCCGAACACATGCGGCGGCATGACATTGCCTTGCGGCTCGCCACCCAGCAGCACGCGCGCGCCTTCTTTCCTGGCCCTGGCGATCTTGTCCTTCAGGCCGGCCAGCTGCCGGTCGTTGATCACCGGCCCGATGACCGTTTCCGGTTTGCCCGGATCGCCGCAGGGCAAGGCCTTGACCCGCTCGACGAAGCGTTGGGTGAACGCCTCCAGCAGCGGGGCCTCCACGATGATGCGGTTGATCGCCATGCAGATCTGGCCCTGGTGCAGGAACTTGCCGACCACCGCCGCATCGACGGCCGCCTCGACGTCGGCATCGGCCAGCACCACGAACGGGCTGTTGCCGCCCAGCTCCAGGGCAACGTGTTTGAGATGCTCGCCGCTGTTGGCGATACGGCCGATGTTGCGGCCGACCACGGTGGAGCCGGTGAACGACACGAAGGACGGAATGGGGTGTTCGACAAAGGCATCGCCGATGTCGGAACCGGCGCCGACCACCACGCTGAGCACGCCGGCAGGCAAGCCCGCCTCTTCAAACAGGCGCGCCAGCAACAGGCCGCCGCTCACCGGGGTGTCGCTGGCCGGCTTGACGACCACGGCATTGCCCAGCGCCAACGCCGGGGCGACAGAACGCGCGCTGAGGTGCAGCGGAAAGTTCCACGGACTGATCACGCCGACCACGCCCAGCGGCTGGCGGTACACCCGGCTTTCCTTGCCCGGCACGTCGGAAGGCAGAATGCGTCCGTGCATCCGCCCCGGCAGGCTGGCCGCCTCCTGGGTGATGGCCCGTGCCGCACCCCATTCGATTTCCGCCTTGATCCGGGTGCTGCCCGCCTCGCGGACCAGCCAGCCGGTGATTTCTTCCTTGCGCGCGTCGAAAAAGGCCACCGCCCGGTGCATGACATCGCCACGTGCAGTCGGGCCCATGGCCGCCCATTCGGGCTGGGCGTCGTACGCGCCGCGGTAGGCCTCATCCAGATCCTCGCGGCTGGCCATCGGCAGGCTCAGCAAGGTGTCTCCGTTAAAGGGGTCGGTAACATCCAAGGTGCGACCCGAGGTGCCTTCGCGCCATTGACCGGCTATCGGCAGTAACTCGAGGTTCTGATAGGCGGGTGGGCTGCTCATGAACGTTCTCTCACTCTGTATTCAAACTCAACACCTGACCAGGCCAATGCCCTTGCTGAAGGTATGACGAAGAATCCATCCGGTTCCGCGCCTTGAATTGAGCATAGTCGGCCACGCGAGCAATACCAGTTGTTCCGGATCCGCTCCGTGCAGTGCGCACGCAAACGTTCAGGCCAACTTGAGAACCGGCTTGACGGTCGCTCCGGACCTGGAGTCTTCGAAGGCCTGGTTGATCTCGCTGAAATCGTAGAACTTGATCAGCCTGTCGAAGGGGAATCGGCCCGCCTTGTAGAACTCGATCAACTGGGGAATGAATACCCGCGGCACCGAGTCGCCCTCGATCACGCCGATCATGCTCTTGCCTTCGGCCATCAGGTCGTTATGCACATCAATGCTCATTTCCGGGGTCACACCGACGATCGCCGCCTGCCCCAACGGGCGCAGTGCATTCAGGCACTGACGCACGACCGGCGGCACCCCCGTGGTCTCCACGGCATAGTGCGTACCGCCGTTGGCGTGGGCCTTGATCTCCTTGACCACGTCGGCATTCCTGCCATTCAGCGCATGCGTCGCACCCAGCTCGCGGGCCAGCTCCAGACGGTTGTCGTGCACATCCACGGCAAAGATCTGCGGGCAGCCGGCGATCTTCGCCGCCATGATCGCGCTGAGCCCCACTGCGCCGCAGCCGTACACGGCGATGGACGTGCCGAACGCGGGCTTGAGGCGGTTGAGCACCGTACCGGCGCCGGTCTGGATGCCGCACCCCAGCGGCCCGAGCAGCGCCAGATCCACCGCCTTGTCGACCTTGACCGCGTTGCGCTCATGGGCGATGGCGTACGTGCCAAAGGAGGATTGACCGAAGAAAGTGTGCACATCGGCGTCGCCCTGGTGCAGACGGCAGGTGTGATCGTCCATGCGCCCGCCGAAATTCAGCTCATTGAAGGTCGCGCATACGGTCGGATGCCCGGTGAGGCAGTTTTCACATTGGCCGCAGTGCGCAAAGGACATCACCACGTGATCGCCGGGTACCAGGCGGGTGACGTTCTCGCCGACCTGCTCGATAACGCCGGCCCCCTCATGGCCCAGCACGATGGGGTAGGGCGACACGCCCAGGTCGCGCCCCACCGCATCGGTATGACAGACGCCCGTGGCGACGATCCTGACCAGCACCTCGTTCGCCTTGGGTCCCGACAGGGACACTTCTTCGATCGAAAAAGGCTGGCCCTGGGCATGCGTGACCGCTGCGTGAATTTTCATGTCTGACTCCGTGTGATGGGTTCAATGACACTTCGTTTTTAGCTCATATCTGCATCCGCGTTCCCGCGATGAAAAATTTCTTTCGAGCCTCGTGGTAGTGCTGGGATGTTGGCCTTCTTGCAGATTTTGCCAAGCGCGACAGAAGCCGGCCATGCTTGCGAAACTGAATATCAATTATTTAACATAATATACATTATGTGCATATTAACGGGTCTTGATAAAGCCCCAAAGGGGCATCCGCGCTGCTCAAGTAGACTCGTCTGGCCACATCCCTGACCCTACTAGGCCTCCATCAAACCTAAATTCTTTCAATTTGTCAATATCTCCGCGTACATAC
>NCIH01000018.1:0-33383 GCA_002281975.1 Hydrogenophilales bacterium 17-64-11
GTATTGGTCAGACCAGAACCACGGGGCGGGGATGTAGTCCTTTCCGGCGCCCAGGATGTTTTCGGCCACCAGTTCGGCCTGGTCGATGGCGTTGCCGACCGATTCGATGCGCATCTGCGCGCCGTTGAGCGGGAAGGACGCGCAGTCGCCCGCGGCCCAGACATGCGGGGCCGAGGTGCGGCCCTGCAGGTCGGTCTTGATGCCGTTGTCGAGTGCGATGCCTGCGGCGGCGGCTTCGGCGGTGTTGGGGGTGATGCCGACGCCGACGATGACGAAATCGGCCGGGAGTTCGCGGCCATCCTTGAGCCGGACGCCGGTGACACGGGTCGCGCCCAGAATGCGGTCAAGCCCGGTGGATTCCAGGATCGTGGCGCCGTGGCTTTGATGCAGGACGCGGAAGAAGGTCGAGGTTTCGGGGGCGGCCACGCGTTGCAGGATGCGGGGGGCCATCTCGATCACCGTCACCTCAAGCCCCAGCTTGCGGCCGACGGCGGCGAGCACGTGTACCGCGTCGCCCAGCAGCTCGAGCGCTTCCTCGGCCGGCAGCAGCGAGAGGAATTCGAGGAACAGCGGCACGTAGTCCGGCAGCTCGGAGGCGCTGGCATCGAAGTCGTGCTTCCAGTATTCCTCCAGCAGGTCGATCATCGCCGAGCCGCGGTCGCGCGATTCGCCGTGGATGTGCTCGAACAGGTGCAGCGAATGCGAGGGGTTGCGGTCGAAGGTGGCGACGTAGTTTTCCTGCAGCGCGATCAATTCCGACTCATGCAGCAGGTCGAACAACGGCGCCAGGCGGGCGGTGGCATTGCCGTTGAACCCGGCTTCGTCCAGCAGTGCGGCATGCATCTCGGGCAGGGCCGACAGCCAGTCGGATTCCGGATACATCAACAGCATTGAAATGACTTTGAAGGTTTTCATCGTGCGGGCTCCTCAACCGGTTTTCTTCTTGGCGTGCAGCTGCGACAGGTCGACCGGCACCGAATTCCTGCGGTTGCCGAACAGGGTGGTCCTGGGCGATACGCCGTCCGAGCAGCCGTTGCCGAAGGTGAAGCCGCAGCTCGACTTCTCCTCGAAGGTGTTGATCGTCTCCTCGCGGTGGGTGGTGGGGACGACGAAGCGGTCTTCGTAGTTGGCGATCGCGAGATAACGGTACATCTCGTCGGCCTGCGCCGAAGTCAGCCCCACCTGGTCGAGCGCGGCGGTGTTGGGGATGCCGTCCACCGATTTGCCGCGCATGTAGGCGCGCATCGCCAGCAGGCGGTCGAGCGCGCTGATCACCGGCTTCTCCTTGCCGCCGGTGAGCAGGTTGGCGAGGTAGGTGATCGGGATGCGCAGCGACTTGGTATCCGGGATGATGCCGTTCATCCCCATCTGGCCGGACTCGGCGGCGGCCTGGATCGGCGACAGCGGCGGCACGTACCACACCATCGGCAGGGTGCGGTACTCGGGGTGCAGCGGGAAGGCGATCTTCCAGTCGATCGCCATCTTGTAGACCGGCGATTTCACCGCGGCGTCGAGCCAGGCCTCCGGAATGCCCTCGGCGCGCGCCGCGGCGATGACCGCCGGGTCGGACGGGTCGAGGAAGATCTTCAGCTGGGCCTCGTAGAGTTCCTTCTCGTCGGCGACGCTGGCGGCTTCCTCGATGCGGTCGGCGTCGTACAGGATGACGCCGAGATAGCGGATGCGGCCGACGCAGGATTCCGAGCACACGGTGGGCTGGCCCGCCTCGATGCGCGGGTAGCAGAAGATGCATTTCTCGGCCTTGCCGCTCTTCCAGTTGTAGTAGATCTTCTTGTAGGGGCAGCCGGAGATGCACATGCGCCAGCCGCGGCACTTGTCCTGGTCGACCAGCACGATGCCGTCCTCCTCGCGCTTGTAGATCGATCCCGAGGGGCAGGAGGCGACGCAGGTCGGGTTGAGGCAGTGCTCGCACAGCCGCGGCAGGTACATCAGGAAGGTGTTCTCGAAGGTGGCGTGCATTTCCTTCTGCACGTTGTCGAAGTTCTTGTCGCGTCCGCGCGAGGAAAATTCGCCGCCGAGGTCGTCTTCCCAGTTCGGGCCCCAGTGGATCTTGTCCATCTTCTTGCCGGTGATGGCGGAGATGGGGCGCGCGGTCGGCGGCGTCTCGGACAACGGCGCCTTCTGCAGGTGCTGGTAGTCGTAGGTGAAGGGCTCGTAGTAGTCGTCGATCTCCGGCAGGTTGGGGTTGCCGAAGATGTTGGCGAGGATCTTCAGCCGGCTGCCCTGGCGCGGCTCGAGCTTGCCGTCGCCCTTGAGCTTCCAGCCGCCGTTCCAGATGTCCTGGTTCTCCCACTGCTTGGGATAGCCGATGCCGGGCTTCGATTCGACGTTGTTGAACCACACGTATTCCATGCCTTCGCGCGAGGTCCACACATTCTTGCAGGTGATCGAGCAGGTATGGCAGCCGATGCATTTGTCCAGATTCAGCACCATGGCAATTTGGGCACGCACTTTCATGTTGTAACTCCTTGCCTGACCGGGGCAGCGCCCCGGGTCGTTGTACAAAAAACCCGCGTCGGAGAGAGGCGGCGCGGGGGAGGGCTGCGGGAGACGCCGCCCTCGAAGCTTTTTCGCCTAGCGCTCGACCAGCGGACCTTCCATCCAGTCGACCTTCTTCATCTTGCGCACGATCACGTATTCGTCGCGGTTGGAGCCCACCGTGCCGTAGTAGTTGAAGCCGTAGGCCAGCTGCGCGTAGCCGCCGATCATGTGGGTGGGCTTGGTGATGGTGCGCGTCACCGAGTTGTGGATGCCGCCGCGAAAGCCGCTGGTCTCGGCACCCGGCACGTTGATGATCTTTTCCTGCGCGTGATACATCAGGCACATGCCCTTGGGAACGCGCTGGCTGACCACGACGCGCGCGGTGAGCGTGCCGTTGACGTTGAACACCTCGACCCAGTCGTTGTCGACGAGGCCAGCCTGCTTCGCCTCGATCTCCGACACCCAGACGTGGGGGCCGCCGCGCGACAAGGTCAGCATGCGCAGGTTGTCGGTGTAGGTGCTGTGGATGCCCCATTTCTGGTGCGGAGTGATCCAGTTGAGCACCAGTTCGTGGTGGCCGTTGGGTTTCTTGCCCAGCAGCGGCGCGATGGTCTTGGTATCGACCGGCGGCTTGTATACGCACAGGCCCTCGCCGAAATCCAGCATCCACGGGTGATCCTGGTAGAACTGCTGGCGGCCGGTGAGGGTGCGCCAGGGAATCAGCTCATGGACGTTGGTGTAGCCGGCGTTGTACGACACGTGTTCGGATTCCAGCCCCGACCAGGTCGGCGAGGAGATGATCTTGCGTGGCTGCACCTGGATGTCGCGGAAGCGGATCTTGTCGTCCTCGCGCGGGATGGCCAGATGTGTGTGGTCGCGGCCGGTAATCTTCGACAGCGCTTCCCAGGCCTTCACCGCCACCTGGCCGTTGGTTTCCGGCGCCAGCATCAACACCACTTCGCAGGCGTCGATGGCCGATTCGATCTTCGGCAGCCCCTTGGCCACGCCCTCTTCGGTGACGGTGTAATTCAGCTCGGCGAGCTGCCGCACTTCGTCTTCCGTGTTCCAGGCAATGCCCTTGCCGCCGTTGCCGATCTTGGTCAGCAGCGGGCCGAGCGCGGTGAACTTACGGTAGGTGTCGCCGTAGTCGCGCGTCACCACCGTCATGCTCGGCATGGTCTTGCCGGGAATGAGGTCGATTTCGCCCTTTTTCCAGTCGCGCACCGCCATGCTCTGGCCCAGCTCGGACGGCGTGTCGTGCATCAATGGCGTCAGCACGAGGTCTTTCTGGGTACCCAGATGGGTCGCCGCGAGTTCGGAGAACTTCTTCGCGATGGTCTTGTAGATCTCCCAGTCCGACTTCGATTCCCACAGCGGCTGCACCGCCTCGCTCAAGGGGTGGATGAAGGGGTGCATGTCCGAGGTGTTGAGGTCGTCCTTCTCGTACCAGGTGGCCGACGGCAGCACGATGTCGGAATACAGGCAGGTGGTCGACATGCGGAAGTCGAGCGTCACCAGCAGGTCGAGCTTGCCCTCGGCGCCCTTGTCGTGCCATACCACTTCCTTCGGTTTGGCTTCGCCGAGTTCGCCAAGATCCGGGCCCATTACCGCGTTCTGCGTGCCGAGGAGGTATTTGAGGAAATACTCGTGGCCCTTGCCCGAGGAGCCCAGCAGGTTGGAGCGCCAGACGAACAGGTTGCGCGGGAAGTTCTTCGGATTGTCCGGGTCATCGCAGGCAAATTTGAGCGCGCCGCTCTTGATCTGCTCGACCGCATACTTGACCGGGTCGATGCCTGCCGCATCTGCGGCCTTGGTGACTTCCAGTGGATTGGTTTCCAGCTGCGGGGCGGACGGCAGCCAGCCCATGCGCTCGGCGCGCACGTTGAAGTCGATCAGCCGGTAGTCGCCCAGGTTCTTGTCGGCGGTGGGCGAGAGGATTTCCGACGCCGCCAGCTTCTCGTGGCGCCACTGGCTGGTGTGCGCATAGAAGAAGGAGGTGGAGTTCATCTGCCGCGACGGGCGGTGCCAGTCGAGGCCGAAGGCCAGCGGTGCCCAGCCGGTCTGCGGGCGCAGTTTTTCCTGGCCGACATAGTGCGCCCAGCCGCCGCCCGACTGGCCGATGCAGCCGCACATCATGAGCAGGTTCATGATGCCGCGGTAGATCATGTCGTTGTGGTACCAGTGGTTCAGCGCCGCGCCGAGGATGACCATGGACTTGCCGCGGGTCTTGTCGGCGTTGTCGGCGAATTCGCGCGCCACCGTGATGATGTCGGCACGCGGCACGCCGCAATGCTTCTCCGCCCAGGCCGGGGTGTAGGGCACTTCATCGTTGTAGCTGGTGGGAATGTTCGGCCCGCCCAGCCCGCGGTCGACGCCGTAATTGGCGAGCGTCAGGTCGTAGACGGTGGCGATGCGCACGTCCTGGCCACCGATGCTGATCACCTTGACCGGCAGGTTGCGGCTGAGCAAGGCGTTGTGGTCGTCGCCGCCGAAGTAGGGCAGTGCCACCTCGACCACTTCGTCGTGGCTGCCCAGTAGCGTCAGTTGCGGCTTCACGTCCTTGTTCGAATAGCCGTCGCGCATTTCGAGGTTCCACGCGCCGGACTGGCCCCAGCGGAACCCGATCGAGCCGTTGGGCGCCACCAGGTAGCCGGTGCTCTCGTCGACCACCACCGTCTTCCACTCGGGGTTGTTGTCCTGGCCGAGATTGCCGGAAAGGTCGGAGGCACGCAGGTAGCGATCGGCGATCAGCTTGCCTTCGTGCTCTTTCAGCATCACCAGCATGGGATGGTCGTTGTACTGGCGGCAGTAGGAATCGAAGTATTCGCTCTTGCCCTTGTTGTGGAACTCGGACAGGATCACATGACCCATCGCCAGCGCCAGCGCGGCGTCGGTGCCCTGGCGGGGCGCCAGCCAGATGTCGCCGAACTTCACCATCTCGCCGAAGTCGCTCGATACCGCGACGGTCTTGGTGCCCTTGTAGCGCACCTCAGTGTAGAAGTGGGCGTCGGGGGTGCGCGTCTGCGGCACGTTGGAGCCCCACACCATCAGATAGGTCGAGTTGTACCAGTCGGCCGATTCCGGCACGTCGGTCTGCTCGCCCCACACTTGCGGGGACGACGGCGGCAGGTCGCAATACCAGTCGTAGAAAGAGCCGCAGACGCCGCCGATCAGCGACATGTAGCGCGACCCGGCCGCATAGCTCACCATCGACATGGCAGGGATCGGCGAGAAACCGTAGATGCGGTCGGGGCCGTAGTCCTTGATGGTGTAGACGTTGGCGGCGGCGATCATTTCCGTCACCTCGTCCCACTTGGCGCGCACGAAACCGCCCTGCCCGCGGATCGACTTGTAGCGTTTGGCTTTTTCCGGATCCTGGCTGATCGACTTCCAGGCTTCCACCGGATCCATCGTTTTCCTCGCCTCGCGCCACATGTCCATCAGACGGCCGCGGATCAGCGGGTATTTCACGCGCTGCGCCGAGTACACATACCAGGAGTAGCTGGCGCCGCGCGGACAGCCGCGTGGCTCGTGGTTGGGCAGATCGGGGCGGGTGCGCGGGTAGTCGGTCTGCTGGATTTCCCAGGTGATCAACCCATTCTTGACGAAAATCCTCCAGCTGCACGACCCGGTGCAGTTCACCCCGTGGGTGGAGCGCACCACCTTGTCCTGCTGCCAGCGGTTGCGGTAGGCGTTCTCCCAGCTGCGGTCTTCGTTGCTGACGGCGCCGTGGCCGTTGGAAAACTCGGAGACGGTCTTCTTGAAGAAGGTCAGTCGGTCGAGGAAGTGACTCATTGTTTGCTCCTTACAGTCGCGGTGAGGCGTTAGTGCGTTAGGCGTGAGGCGTGGGCGACGAGGTGTGCGGAAGCCGGTTTGCTTTTTCGCCTTACGCCTCACGCTTTATCCAGTACACCTCACGGATTTTTGATATACGCGTTCTTGCGCAGGTAGAACCACCAGTTCAGCACCAGGCACACGGCATAGAAGACCGCGAAGCCGTACATCGCAACCTCCGGGGTGCCGGCCTTGATCTGGTTCTTGATCACCTCGGGGGCGATGAAGGAACCATAGGCGGCGACGGCCGAGGTCCAGCCCAGCACCGGACCGGCCTGCACGCGGTCGAAGATCACGCCGACGGTGCGGAAGGTGGAGCCGTTGCCGATGCCGGTGGCGGCGAACAGCACCACGAACACCACCAGGAACTGGGTGAAATGGATTTCCGGGGTGGCCGACTGGTAGGCCTGCATCAGGATCCAGCCGGCGTAGACCGAGGCGGCGACCATCACCGCCGAGATGGCCTGGGTGACGATGGAGCCGCCGACCTTGTCGGAAATCCAGCCGCCCACCGGGCGGATCAGCGCGCCGACGAAGGGGCCGATCCAGGCGTATTGCAGCGCGGACGGCGCGTTCGGGTTCTTGGCGTGCACCCAGGTGCCGGTCGCCGCGTCGAGCACGTGGGTGTCGCCGAAGATGACCGTGATCGACAGCGGCAGCGCCATCGAGAAGCCGATGAAGGAGCCGAAGGTGACCAGGTAGAGCGCCGTCATCGACCAGGTGTGGCGGTTCCTGAAGATCGCGAACTGCTTGCCGATGTTCTCCTTCATCGGACCGAAGGCGGCGAGCTTCAGGATCAGCAGCGTCGCGACGATGATGAGCGGCATCGCCACCCACATGTTGAGCAGGCCGAGTCCGGTGGGGGCGGGCAGGTAGAGGTAGAGGCCGCCGATCGCGGGAATGAAGGCGAGGGTGTAGAGCCAGGTGACCTTGATGAAGGCGGCGATGGGATGGCCGGCATCCGGCGAGACCGACAGCAGATTGTTCATGCCGAACCAGGCGATGATGCCGAGCGGCACCAGCGAGAGCACCCACGCGAAGCCGGCGTTCTGGACGAAGGTCGCGGTGCCGGCGGCGATCTTGCCGAAGATCCAGCCGCTGTCCTTCACCAGCGTCATCGGCTCGCCGCCGAGCGCGCCGAACACGCTCACCGTCATCACCAGCGGGATCAGGATCTGCATGGTGGTGACGCCGAAGTTGCCGAGGCCGGCGTTGATTCCGAGCGCGGTGCCCTGCAGCCGCTTGGGAAAGAAAGTGCTGATGTTGGACATCGAGCTGGCGAAGTTGCCGCCGCCGACGCCCGACCACAGCGCCATCAGCTGGAAGGTCCACAGCGGCCACTCCGGATGCTGCAGCACGATGCCGGTGCCGATGGCAGGGGCCAGCAGCATCGAGGTGGTGAGGAAGATGACGTTGCGCCCGCCCGCCAGCCGGATGAAGAAGGACGACGGGATGCGCATGGTGGCGCCGGCGAGGCCCGAGATCGCGGTCAGCGTGAACAGCTCGTCCTTGCTGAAGGGGAAACCCAGGTTGGACATCTGCACCGTGATGATTCCCCACATCAGCCACACGGCGAAGCCGCACAGCAGGGCCGGCACCGAGATCCACAGATTGCGGTAGGCGATCCTCTTGCCGGTCGTTTCCCAGAAGCTCGGGTCTTCCGGGTTCCATTCCTTGATGTTGGCGGGCATTGAACGCTCCTGGTTGGAAAGGCAGGAAATTATTCGCGGGTGTCGGCTGCGGCCGTCTTCCTGATCATCGGCACCTTGCGCACTTCGGTCAGATACATCCAGATCAGCGACACCCAGGTGATGCCGTACATCAGCATGAAGATGCCGCTGTTGACGCCGGTGATATCGACGATGGCGCCGAACAGGATGGGCAGGAAGAACCCGCCGAGGCCGCCGATCAGGCCGACGATGCCGGAGATGACGCCGATGTTGTGCGGGTATTCGTCGGAGATGTACTTGAATACCGAGGCCTTGCCGAAGCCCCAGGCGATCCCGAGAATGAACAGCAGGGCGGTGAATACCCAGACGTTGAGGCCGAGGTGCAGCGACATCTCGCCCTTGGTGGTCTGCACGACCATCTCGGTCTGCGGATACGAAAGCAGGAACAGGCAGATCCACGACACCCACATCACCCACCAGGTCATCTTGTGCGCGCCCAACCTGTCGGACAGCCAGCCGCCCATCGCGCGGATGATGCCGGACGGCAGCACGAAGACGGCGGCCAGCAGCGCGGCGGTCTGCATCCCGAAGCCGTATTCGGTGATGTAGTACTTGGTCATCCACAGGCTCAGCGCGACGTAGCCGCCGAACACGATCGAGTAGTACTGGCACAGCTTCCAGACGTTGGGGTCCTTGAGTGCGGCGAGCTGTTCCCTGACGGTGGTGTGGCCTGGCACATGGTGGGTGGTGTCGGTATAGGTGAAGATCCAGAACAGGATGGCCATCGCCAGCATGGCGACGGCATAGACCTGCGGCACCGCCTGCCAGCCGTAGGCCACCACCAGCGACGGGGCGACGAACTTGGTCACCGCGGCGCCCGCATTGCCGGCGCCGAAGATGCCCATCGCCAGACCCTGGCGCTGCCTGGGAAACCAGCGCGCGACGTAGGAAATGCCGACCGAGAAGGCGCCGCCGGCCACGCCGACGAACAGCCCAAGCAGCAGGAAGTGCCAGTATTCGGTGGCCAGGCTGATGAGGTAGATCGGCAGGACGGTGCTGACCATCAGCACGAAGAGCACGATGCGGCCGCCGATCTTGTCGGTGAGCATGCCGAGCGGCAGGCGGATCAGCGAACCGGTGAGAATGGGGGTGGCGGCCAGCAGGCCGAACTGGGTTTCATTGAGGCCGAGGCTGGCCTTGATCGGAATGCCGATGATGGAGAACATCACCCACACCGCAAAGCACACGGTGAACGCCAGCGTGCTCAGGGTGAGCACCGAAACCTGCTTGTGCGACTGGGTAGACATGATGGCGTCCTTTCCGGGTATTCTGGACTGATTTATCCTAAATACTGAACCCAGTATATGCGCCTTAAAGCAGATGAAAAGATGTTGTATTCTCCTTATCCAGCCCGGGATTACCCCTAAATAGGTATAGGTGCATTCGCGTAACCCAATGTTATTTAAGAGATTGTTTGGTTATTTTGTGGTGCGTGGGGGTGTGCTTGATGTAATGTGGGTAATCCTTCAGCCCCCGGATAAGCCGGAAAGGGGTGTGTTATATTTTGGCCGTGTCGATGCTGCCGCACCCAATCAAACCCGGGGCTGCCCGTCATTGCATGGCGCCAGCCCGTTGCATCGGCCCTACCCATTCCGGGCTTTCAAACGAGCCCCACTCAACAGGAGATATATAAATGAAGATGACATCACTCGTACTGGCCGTTTCACTGGCGGCTTTGTTGAGTGCTTGCGGGAAGCAGGAGAGCGCTGCGCCGGAAGCTTCGGCGCCCGCCCCCGCAGCACCGGAGGCGGCCGCGCCCGCTCCGGCAGCGGAGGCAGAGGACACGCAGGTGGCGGAAGGCAGCGACCTGGGCAAGAAGGTTTACGGCAACACCTGCGCGATGTGCCACGCGGCGGGGGTTGCCGGCGCGCCGAAGCCCGGCGACAAAGCCGACTGGGGGCCGCGCATCGCGCAGGGCATGGATACCCTCCACAAGCATGCGCTTGAAGGATTCACGGGTGCAAAAGGCATGATGCCTGCGCGCGGCGGCTCCACCACCCTGTCGGACGACGATGTCAAGGCGGCAGTGGACTTCATGGTCGCCCAATCGAAATAAACGCCAGACACGAACGATCCGGCGCTGAAAACGAAAAGCGGGGGGAGATGTAGATCTCCCCCCGCTTTTTTCATCTGCGCATTCGGCAACCCGGTCTCAGTGGCGATGAGGTGCGCTGCCGCCCATGGACCGGATCAGTTCGGGCGTGACTTGCGTGAATGTCAGCACCTGGCCGCCACGGCTGCGGATAAAACCGTCAGCCGCTGCGCGGCTGGCAAAAGCCGGCAGATCGGCGCCACGCATCGGCCCCAGGGCGGCGGAGCCGCGGACGAAAAAGGCTTTTTGGAGTTCGATCCATTGTCCGGTTTCGAAATCGGTCACGAAGCTGGCGGCCACATCGTTCAGGGTGTAGCTGCGGTTGTATCGATCGACTCTGTGCAGGAACACGAACAGATTGACCGGCGAATCGAAATACTGGGCGGCGCCATCCCTGAACAGGGTTTGCGCCGCCCAGCGCGGGAAGCGGGCGGGGTACATGCCGCATACCGGGCAGCGTGCCTCGGCGGGGATCGGCCTCGGCTCGTACAGCGCCAGGCCGGAAGCAGGATCGTAGGGTGTTGCCGGGGCCACGACGCAAAAATCGTTCGCGGGCGGTTCGGGCTGGCGGATCGTCCGGCTGCCGGGGGGCAGCAGTGCGATCGCGACTGCAACGGCGAACGCCGCCGCCCCAAGGGACAGCAGCCGCGCCGGCAGACGCATCAGGCGATGTCCCGGGCGCCGAACATCGGGTCGGCGATCAGGGCATGGATCAGTCTGTGCAGATTGTCTTGCGGGGAGGCATCGGGGCGTGTGATCGGGTCCGCAACGATGCGGCCAGCCGCATCGTGAAAATGATGCGGGAAGGTCGCAAGCCCGCGGTGCAGGGGTGCGGTATCGATGCCGGACTCGGCATCGCCATAGATCCAGCGCAGCGAATAGGCATCGGCGGCGGCATAGCGCACGTCCAGCGTCACGCCATTCTTCAGGCGGATAATCATTGCATCCTGCTTCTGTTCGACCGGCGAATCGAGGTCGTCTCCGAAGGCGGCCTCGATCGCCGAACCGAGTTCAAGGTGCAGGCTCATTTCCGGCTGGCCTCCTTCAGGCGTTCGCCGACCATCGCGCGCGCCATGTCGCGGGTGTCGTCGAGAATCCGGGCAGCCAGGTAGTGTTCGTAGGCGGGATGCTCGGCCACCGCGCCGTCCTGGATTTGCTGCAGCAGCGCCGCCGCGTCCGCTGCACCATAGGATAGAAGAACGGTATTGTGGTTCTGGCGCAGCTCATAGATCAATTGCGACAGCTGTTCGAGTTCCGCTGCCGTGCCGTAATCGAGGTTTTCAAAGAAGCTTGCCATGATGTCTACATGTGGCTGTCGTGGAGCGCGCCGCCGTCAAGCACCACCATGTCGGGCGTGACGTCGGCGAAACGATAGACCTTGCCGCCATACTCGGCGGCAAATTTGGCCGCGTCCTGTTCCAGCGCGAAACTGGCGATGGTCGGACCCATGGAGCCGTGTCGCTTGCTGCCGTGAACGTAGAAGGCGCTCTTCGCATCGATCCAGTGATCGCGAGGCTGGTCCCAGTCGGTCTTGCCCATGTCCTGCACGAAAAGACCGCGCACCGCGCGGACCTGTTCGGGCTTGAGATAGAGGTGGAACATTTCCACCGTGTCGCAGAAGAAATCCGGCTCTGCCTGGCCGGCATAATGGATCTGCGCCTTGGGGCCGGGATAATCGGCGAGCAGCATGCCGTCGAGCGCGCACGACGTGCCCTGGCTGATCTCCAGCGGGACAACCGCGTTCGCGGTCTCCGGCTGGCCGCAGGCGGTGAGTGCAGCGGCGGCCAGCACGGCAAGGATGAGCGTGGATCGTACAAGCTTCATTTGCGGAATCTCCAGGTTGCAATGCCCAATGGTGCCGCAATCCAGGCAAACATCACCAGACCCAGCAGCCAGGGATCGGCCAGGGCGCGGGGGAAAACGGTCGCCAGCCCGTACAGGGTGCGGACGTCGTCCAGGGCAAAGATGTTCAGAATGCGGAACACGTCGGCCGGGTTCGCCAACAGCAGGTAGGGAAAGATTTCGCCGCCGTAGTGACCGCCGCTGACGACCAGCGCGCCGAGCAGCAGCAGATCGAACACCAGCACGAAAAAGAACCACAACGCGATGGCCATGCCCGATGCGCGGGTGCGGTCTGTGGCAAACACCGATACCATCACCGCGAGGCTGAGGAAGGCCATGCCGAGCAGAACCGAGCTGAGCATGAAGCCGAAGTAGTGGAGCAGGGCATCAAGGCTGAGTTGCGTGGCCAGCACAATGGCTACCAGGCCGAAGCCCGCCACGGTGGAGAACGCCAGCGCTGCGGCCAGGCCGAGATATTTGCCCAGCAGCAGTTCGAAGCGGGTGATCGGCATCGACAGCAGCAGATCGAGCGAGCCGCGTTCGCGTTCGCCGACGATGGCGTCGAAGCCGAGGATTAGCGCGATCAGCGGAATCAGGTAGATCACCAGGCTGACCAGGCTGGCGATGGTGAACTCGATCGAGCGGAATCCCACTGCGCCCTGCTGGGCGCCGCCGAAGTAGGCGATAGCCAGCGCGAACACGGTAAACACCAGCGCCACCGCGAGCACCCAGCGGTTGCGGATGCGGTCCCAGAACTCCTTGCCGGCGATGATGCCGATTTGTCTGAATTCCACTGCTGCCTCTCTAATCGGAAAATCCGAAGAACACGTCTTCGAGCGAGGGCTCGCGCACGTGCAGGTCGAGCACCTTGCCGTCGAGCGCGGCAAGGGCTTCGAGCACTGCCATCTTGGCTTCGCGCCGGCACTGCACCGCAACGTGGTCGTCGCGGGCTTCGATGGCGCTGATCGACAGATGGCCGAGCGCGGAGCGTACTGCGTCAAAATGTTCGGACGCGATCCGGATGTCGAACCACAGCGGCAGATCCATCTGCTCGCGCAATGCCTGGACGCTGCCGATGGCCTGGACTTTGCCCGCGGCCATGATCGCGAGACGGTCGACCCGTTCCTGGATCTCGGTCAGGATGTGCGAGGTCAGCACCACCGTCACCCCTTCCGCCCTGAGCCCGCGCAGGATCGCGTAAAACCCGCGGATCGCTTCCGGGTCCAGGCCGTTGGTCGGCTCGTCGAGAAACAGGATCTGCGGCCGGCCGAGCAGGGCCTGGGCAAAGCCGAGGCGCTGACGCATGCCCTTGGAATATTCGCGCACGCGCCGTTTGGCTGCATGGGCAAGTCCGACGCGCTCCAGGGCCGGGGCGCAATCCTGCAGGGGGGCGCCTTTCAGCCGTGAAAAGAACTGCAGGGTTTCCAGCCCGGTCAGGTTTTCATAGAGCACGACGTTTTCGGGCAGGTAGCCGATCTTGCGCCGCACCGCACGAAACCCGCTGCCCGACACCGACGCATTGTCGATGAGAATCTCGCCCGACGTCAGCGGAATCAGGCCCAGCATCATCTTGAACAGGGTGCTTTTGCCGGCGCCGTTGTGGCCGATCAGTCCGAACAACTCGCCGCGGACGATTTCGAGATCGACGCCGTCGACCGCATGCACGGCGCCATAGTGTTTGGTGACGCCACGCGTGACGACGACGGTTTCGGCTTTCGAAGCGGGACGCACGTCAGCGGGCGCCGGTGAAATACTTGCCAAGCCACTTTCTCCAGTCTTTATGGTCGGGATGCATGCGCGGGTTCGGATCCACGATGCTCGGTGCGCGCAGCAGCGGAAACTGCTGCCCCACTATCCGCAGGGTCTGCACGGCCGGGCTTGCGAGCAGCAACTTCATCATCGGATGGCGCCAGGACAGCCGGTCGACCACGTCGTTGGCTTCGTAGGGGACGTCGCCTATGCCGTCGCCGTTGCGATCCCAGCCAAGGTAGTTGCTCCAGTGATTGCCTTCCTTGGCGCCCCACGTCTCGTCGCGTGAAGCCACATAGCGGACCTGCTCGCGGTTGGAAATGAAATCGTTGCGTTCGACCTGGTTGTTGATGGAACCGGCCCACACATGCATGCCGACGATATTGTCGGCCACCAGATTGCCGCGCAAGGTATTGTACTCGGCGTCGTAGATGAAGAATCCGCGGGCATTGCCGGCCACCACGTTGTTCTCCACCAGCGCGTCCTGGATCGTCCGCAGCATGATGCCGTGGTCGGAATTGGCCCACGCGCGATTATTGCGCACCACCTGGTTGCGCACTTCCATCAGCGCGAGGCCGCCGCGGTTGTGATACGAGTCGTTGTCTTCCCACAGGTTGTAGTAGGAATTCATGTAATGCGTGCCGTAGCGGCTGTGGTGCAGGCGGTTGCCGCGGAAGATTGCATGGTGCGAGACGTCGACATAGATCGCATCGCGCACGAAGCTGATGCGGTTGCCGACGATGCGCGCGCCCTTGGTGTTGTAGAGCTGGATGCCGTTGCCGCGCGAGGCGGAGCGGTAATCGCGCTTGCCGGTGATGAGGTTGTTTTCGATGCGCACGTCGTTGGCCTTCTCGATCCACAGGCCGAACAGGTTGTAGCTGAGGTCGCAGTTGCGCACGACTGCACGGTGCGCGCCCGGCCAGATGTAGATGCCGGCATTCTGATCGAGCAGGCTGTCGCCCGAATCGCGCACGTTCAGCCCCTCGATGACGACATCCTCGGCAATGACGCGGATGGTGTCGCCTTCGAGGCCGCCGCTCAGCGTGGGCCGATCGATTCCCTTCAGGGTCAGGGGCTTGTCGATCAGCAGCCGCTCCGGGTAGTGGCCGCGTTCCACCCGTATCACGTCGCCGGGCGCGGCCCGCGCGATGGCTGCGGCGATCGATTCGCCCGGGTGCACCGTCCACTCGGCCGCCTGGGCGCCGGTTCCGGCAAACAGGCAGGCCAGCACGCCGAAAATGACGCGGCAGCCCCTTAATACAGCCATTGCAGGGACGGCTGGCTTTGCAGGAATTCGAGGATGCCGGCGCTTTTCATCAGCAGGAACAGGGCGGCTGCGATCAGCAGGTTCTTGAACCCCACGTAGGAGGCCATGTCGGCCCACGAAGCGGGGCGCAGGTTACGTCCCCACCACGGGCCGTCCTTGACGTAGGGCTTGCAGCGCATGCGCACCACCAGTTCGTACGCGCTCCACGCCAGCCACCAGCCCAGCACGATGCCGGGGCCGATCTGTCCGGCGGCGCCGAGCACCCACACCCACGTCACCAGGAGCGCCAGCGCGAGGCTGGCTGCCTGCAGCAGGCGCGGCTGCGCCAGCGCCTTGCGGCTCCAGGGGAACAGGTGATCGAAGAATTCCTGCCCGATGAAGGCGGGCAGACTCTGCCGCGCCGCGGCAGGGGCGGGGGCCGCGACGGCCGGCACGATGGGGATGAAATAGCCGTCCGCCCCGACCGCGGTCAGCGGCTCGCCGGCCTTGGTGCGGCGCTTGCGCTCCTGGGCCAGGGGCGGGCAGGCGTGATCGTCGTAATACAGCACCTGGCAATCGAGGCACAACAGGCATTCGCGCTGGTCGATGCGGCCGCTGTCGTCGATGGCCTGCGAGCCGCATCCCACCTGACATGCTTTGCACGGCCCGCACTCCTGCTTGCGCTTGAGGCCCCACCAGCGGAATGTGGAAGGGACGGCCAGGGCGGCGCCGAGCGGGCACAGGTACTTGCAGAACGGCCGCTCGAAAAAGGCGGAAGCCACGATCAGGGCCGTCCAGAAAGTCACGAAGGGCCAGGAGCGGTTCCACACGCCCACCAGGAAGGTGGTTTTGAACGGCTCGATCTCGGCGAGCTTTTCAGCCAGTCCGATGGAATAGAAGGACACGCCAAGCAAAATCGCAAAAACGCCGTATTTGATCCATTTCAGGCGGTCATGCCAGTTTTGCGGCAGCAGATGGCGCTGGTAGCGCTTGAGCCCGAGCTTGCCGGCCACATGGTAGACCATCTCCGCGAGCGAGCCGTAGGGGCACATCCAGCCGCAGAACATCCCGCGTCCCCAGAAGAACACGCTGACGATGATGAAAATCCAGAACAGGAAGATGAATGGATCGGACAGGAACAGCTCCCACTTCCACTCGAACAGGATGGAGTGGAACCAGGTCAGCACCTGCGTGATGGAAGGCACGGCCAGCAGGTAAAAGCCGACGAAGCCGATCGACGTGATCCACAGGAAATACTTGGGGTAATCCTTCCAGCGCGTGTCCTTCATGGTCGAGCGCCGGACCAGCTTGTCGCGCAGCGCATACACCGTTCCCGCTGCCGTGAGCCAGAGCAGGAACAGCACGATCTCGACCTTGCGCGATTTCCACACCGTCACCCAGGTCGCTTCCGGCTTGACGATTTTCGGGCGCCCGCCTTCCAGATAGCTGCCAGGCAGCCAGTACTCGCGATCGAAGTTGACGAAGGTGCGTTCGCCCGTCTGCGGGTCCATCTTGTTGGCCAGGAACACCAGGCTCCACGGATAGGCCGCGCTGAATGTCGGCGAGCGGATGATGAAGATGGCCGACTCGCGGTAGGCCGGCGCACCGGCCGCCTCGATCCCGTACAGGTTGAGATAATCCAGATCGCGGAAAGTGAACGCATCCATGTCCTGCGACACCTGCACCCGGTCATAGATCCCGCCGCGCACGAAGCCCGAACCCTTGAACGATTCCAGGCCGCTGGCGATGAGGAAAATGGCATGTTCGCCGGGCTGGAGCCGGGACATCAGGCCCCGGTAAACCGCGTCGCCGAGTACGCTGCGTCCCACCGCCGGCGCGTTGAGATAGCCAAAATGAATGTCGATGTAGGGCTGCTCCGAGCGCGGCATCCCGACCGCCGCAGTATCGACCCTGAGCCGCTGGACACTGCCGTTCTTGAGCAGCGCGTTCCAGTCCAGCTTGTCCTCTACCGGGCTGAACTTCGCCTGGGGGCGAACGGTGGGTTCGATGATGCCCACCTGCTTGGCAACCGCCAGGCCGCTGCGCAGGACGACCTGGTTTTCCGCGATCACCGTCACGGTGGCGCCGGTGATGGCGTCCAGGCCGATGATGCCCTGACCCGGCCTGCCCGCACCCACTTCTATTTTGTCACCTACGAATTTGCCCAGGTACTGATCGACGAACTTGGTGAGCTCCGACTCCGGAATGCCCAGCAGCAGGATCGGCTCGGAATGCCGCAGCACCCGGACCCCGGTGATGATGCCCTTGGTATCCATTCCAATCAGGGTCACTACCGGCTTGCCCGAGTAGGCGGGAATGTCGACGATGTCGGTGGACAGGAAGACGTAACCGATCAGTTTCCGATCGTCTTTCTTGCCGTGGCCTTCTTTCTTGCCATGGTTTTCTTGCTCGCCACGGTCTTCTTTCTCGCCGTGACCGCCTTTCCTGCTCTGGTAGGCCTCGACATAAGCAGGCTTGCCCATGCGATGGGAAAAGCTGTCTGCGCCGGGAAGTACATCCCCGCATGGGACGTAGGCGCAAAGGTTGGGGTCGGTGGACAGCTGTGACGGCAACGGCGCCTCATAGCTTCCGCCGACGGCCAGCCCCCAGGCGCAGAACAGGTAAAGTGCTGTCAGGAAACGGGCAAAAAAACCGGCAGGATAAATCATGGGAAAACCAGCAAGCCTCTGAACATCGAGCGGAACAAACGTAACCAAGCTGCCGCACCCGCTCGAGCGCGGATTTTATTCACCCCGTTTATCGTGGGCGCACTGCAACGATACCCCATTCCCCTTGGTTCGGGGAACGGGGTGCCGTTCAAGCCTCGACTATCATGCGGCTGCGCATCTCCAGGTGCAGAGCATGACAGAAGTGGGTGCAGTAGCACCAGTAGACCCCGGGTTTGTCGGCGACGAAGGTAACCGACTTGGTCTCCTGCGGACTGACGATGAAGTTGATGTCGTACTTCGGAATCGCGAAGCCGTGGGTCAAGTCCTCCACCTTGTCCAGGTTGGTCAGGATGAGGGTCACCAGGTCGCCCTTCTTGAGCTTGAACTCCCGCAGGCTGAAGGACGGCGCCTGGCTGGTGAGCTTGACCGTCACCTTTTTGCCGTTGCGGAAGACGCCCGATTCCTTCGCATCCTTCACCGCCAGCGGGAATTCGTCGAGGTTGTAGATCTGGCGCGTCTTGATGATGTCGCGACGGACGATGATCGAATCGTGCGGCTCGGACAGCACCGAGTGGTCGTGCACCAGCTTCATCTTGTCGCCGCTGATGTCGATCAGCTGTGCGGTTTCGGGGTGGAGCGGGCCCACGGGCAGGAAACGGTCCTTGGAGAACTTGTTGTCCGAAAGGAAGAAGCGGCCGTCGGCTTCCTTCGTTTCGCCCATCGAGGTGAAACCATGCCCCGGCTGATAATGCACGTCGAGGCGGTCCACGACCGGCTTGGCGCTCTTGTCGCCCTTGTACGATTTGATCGCCGCTTCCACGTTCCACTTCACGATCTGGCTGTCGAGGAACAGCGTGGTGTAGGCATTGCCCTTGTTGTCGAAGCCGGTGTGCAGCGGCCCGAGGCCGATCTCGGGTTCCCCGACCACGGCATCGCGAGGATTCGCCAATCCGCCGTCAAACCATTTCAGCACGAGCTCGTGCTCGATCACCGAAGCCGTCGGCGAGAGCTTGCCCGAGCAGGCGTAGTACTTACCGTCCGGGCTGATGTTCACGCCGTGCGGGTTTTTCGGGATCGGAACGTAGCAGGTCAGGGCGGTTTTCGGGTCCTGGTTGGCGGCCCGCGTGCCGTCCACCACGGGAACCCTGGAGCCGGCGATGGTGGTCGACTTGCCGGCCTTCACCGCCTCTTCGATGCGAGCCACGTTGAAGAACAGGCAGGCGTCCATTTCCGCAGCCATCATGTCTTCGTAGTGGATGCCATTCTCGACGTTGTACTGGTTGGTCGCTGCCAGCTTGCCGTCGTAGGAAGTCGCCACCAGATCGCAGTTGCCGTCGATGAACACCTGCCAGCGCACTTCCATCGACTCGGAATCGACGCACGTGAACAGCGATTTGTACTTGCTGGCGTCTTCCAGGTCGCGCCCGTCGTTGGGCAGAGGAATAGCGAATTCCGCACCGCAGAACACGCGCGTGGTGTGGTTGATGCTGGCGTCGACCGGGTCGCGCTTGTCGGTGAAGGTGCCGTGAAAGCCCTGCACGTTGGGCAGTTCCGTGATCCTGTCGCACTCCATGGTGTCCATGCGGACGCGCGCCAGACGGCTGTGGACCTTGTCGTTGACGTAGAAGTATTTGCCGTCGTAGGTGCCGTCGGTGTAGGTCTGGTGCACGTGGTGGGTGTCACCGGTGGAATACTTCAGCGAGCCGTCGGGCCTGGTGCCGATGATCGCCTTGGATTCGTTGGTGATGCCCCAGCCCACCAAGGCATCCCTGTTGAAAACCGGGATGCTCTTCAGCTGGCGTCCGGACGGCAGGCCGTAAATGCGCACGTCGCCGGAATGGCCGCCGCTGGAAAACGAGTAGTAATCGTCGAGTTTGCCGGGCGCCACTTCGTACGGGCTATGCGCGACCACTTCGCCCTTGGCGCCCGGGGCCGCTTCGGTGGGGACCGATTCCTTGTTGCAGGCCGACAGGCCCAGCGAAAGCCCCGCGCCGGAAAGGCCGACCAGTGCGGTGGTACCCAGGAATTTGCGGCGGCCCAGGTCAGGCTGGGTGTCGAGTGGTTTGATGTCGTCGTCCTGTGTCATGATTGCCCAGCTCCATGTATCAAAATTAATCGCTGACTATCGATTCGCGGAAAGAAAGGAAACAACCCGAATCGTTCGAAAAGGCATGGCTGTCGAGCGCCCGCCACTGCGACAATACGCCGCAGTTGGACTCTAGCAAAAAAAGACATGCAAATCCATTGATCCCGACAAATGGCCGTCTGCAGGCCCTCACGCGATCAAGCGAGTGTTGTCCCGGAACGACACTGGGAGTACGGTGTTAAGGCCTTGTCTTAACGTTGAATAGTCACTTCTCCCCGACGGGGCTCCCGAGCCATGCACTATTAGAGGTACTCCTTAATATTCCCGGGTATCCATCCTGGCGAAAGACGGACATGAAAAAAAAACGCGGATTTCTGCAGCATTCTCTGCTGCTCAAGCTAGGCGGCGCGTTGGCGTTGATCGCCAGCTTTGCCATCCTTGGCATGGCGAGTTCGGGCATCATCGCCGAATCGGCGCAAGGCAGCGGCGAAGCGATCAACCTGGCGGGCAGCCTGCGCATGCAAACCTACAAGATGACCAGTCTTGCCTTGTCGACGCGCCTGCCGGAGGGCGCCGATGCCGCAGTCCGGCTGCGCAAGGCGGTCGACACCTTCGAGGCCACTCTCCGGGATGCGCGCATCACCGACATGATGACGAAGCAGAGCAAGACGGCCTTGTCCGGCAGCTACGCGACGGTGTGGGATGTCTGGAACGGCCGGATCAAACCGCGCTTCCTGGCTGTGGCGGAGAATGCCCCGCCCGGCGCGGCGGACAAGGTGCCGTCGATCGGGGAGATCACGCTGTTCGTCGACCAGATCCACGATCTGGTCAAGCAGATCGAACGCGACACCGAGGCCAAGATCCTGGTGTTGCGCATGGTGCTCGGCGCCGCCTTGCTGATGACCCTGCTGGTCGGCGCGCTCACTCTGTATCTGGCGCGCAACGATTTGATCCTGCCGCTGCGCGACCTGCTCGCCTTCGCCGCCAACGTCGGGCGCGGCAACCTGGCGGTGCGCACCGAGCATACCGGCAACGACGAACTGGGGCGGCTGGGCCAGGCGTTCAACCACATGGCCGAGGATCTTTCCAAGCTGTATCGGGACCTGGAAGCGCGGGTGGCGGAAAAAACCGCCGAGCTCACCATCGCCAACCGCTCGCTGGAGCTGCTCTATCACTCCATCGCGCGGCTCTACAACGGCCCGGTGGCGCCGGACACCTACGCCATCCTGCTCAAGGATCTGGAAAACGTTCTCGGCGTGGGGCAAGGGATGGCCTGCCTGGTGGAAGCCGGCGGCTCGCGTGCGCGGGTGATCGCCAGCACCCTGCGGCCGAACAGCGGCGATGCCGGCCAGTGCGGCCTGATAAGCTGCGTCGAATGCCTGAAGCATCAGGCGCTGGCCGTGCATCCGCTGAGCGATGGCCGGCGCGTGATATCTTTGCCGCTCATGGATACCGAGCATCGTTATGGCGTGCTGCAACTGGAAATGCCGCCGGGCAAGGAACTGGCGCAATGGCAGACCCAGTTGCTGGAGGCGCTGTCGCGTCATATCGGCATTGCCATCGGCACCGCGCGGCGCACCGAACAGAGCCGCCGGCTGCCCCTGCTGGAAGAGCGCGCCGCACTGGCCCGCGAACTGCACGATTCGCTGGCGCAATCGCTGGCCTACATGAAAATCCAGGTCAGCCGCCTGAGGCCGCTGGTGGACGATCCGCAACGCGGCGGCGAAGCCGGAACTGTGCTGGAAGAACTGCGCGAAGGCTTGAACAGTGCCTACCGCCAACTGCGCGAGTTGCTCACGACCTTCCGTTTGCGCATCGATGGCGCCGGACTGGCTGCCGCCCTGCAAACCACGGTGGCCGAATTCTCCAGCCGCGGCGACATTCCGATCACGCTGGACGTCCACCTGGCCGGCTGCACGCTCACCCCGAACGAAGAAATCCATGCCCTGCAGATTGTGCGCGAAGCCCTGTCCAACGTGCTCAACCATGCCCAGGCCCGGCAAGCGCAAGTCAAAGTGGCATGCGCCGACGATGGATCGGTTCTGGCCACCGTCACCGATGACGGCATCGGGCTCCGCCAGGCAGCGGGAGCGCATCATTACGGCATGACGATCATGGAAGAGCGGGCAAAAAATCTGGGCGGCCAACTGACGGTCGAGAAACTGCCTGTGTTCGGCACCCGTGTCGCTCTGCATTTCACGCCGAGCAACCGGCGTAAAATCCCGATACCGATCCACCCCGCCCAAGCCTAGATATTCATGAATTCGGCAGCCCCCCAGACCATCCTGATCGTCGACGACCATCCGCTGTTTCGCAAGGGCGTGATTCAACTGATTCAGGCGGTGCCCGAATTCCGCTTCGTGGGCGAAGCCCCCAGCGGAACCGAGGGCATTGTGCTCGCCCGCGCCCTGCAACCCGACATGATCCTGCTTGACCTCAACATGAAGGACATGAACGGCGTCGAAGTGCTGAAAGCGATCAAGGACGACGGCCTCGATTCGCGCGTCATCATGCTGACCGTTTCGGATCAGGCGGAAGACCTGATCGCCGCGCTGCAGGCCGGCGCGGACGGCTATCTGCTGAAGGACATGGAACCGGAAGACCTGATGCAGCAACTGGGCGAGGCCGCTCGCGGCAAGATCACCATCAGCGCACGCCTCACCCAGCTGCTGGTGGCTTCGCTGCGCGAAAAGAGCCGTCCCGCCAGCCTGGCCGAAGCCGGGCTGACCGAGCAGGAAAACCGCATTCTCGAACACCTGGTCGACGGCAAGAGCAACAAACTGATCGCCAAGGACATGGGGATCGCCGAGGGCACCGTGAAAGTGCACATCAAGCATCTGCTTAAAAAGCTCAACTTGCGCTCACGGGTGGAAGCAGCCGTCTGGGCCGACCGCTGCCGGCGGCAGGCCAAGCCCTGACCAGCCGGTTTCCGGCGAAGGAATCCGCAAGCGCTGGCATTTCTCCCGATCGGTTCAACAGATCCGCGGCAGCGGGTCGTCCTCCAGTTCGTCGAGTATGCGGCGGCCGCCCAGCTCGGTTTCCAGGATGACCCGGCTGGCGCCGGTTTCGATGCGGCCGACGATGCGGGCGTCGGCACCCTGGGGCAGCGCCTGCCAGCGCGCGAGGATTTCCGCCGCCGCCGCCGCATCGGCCACCGCGACGATGCGTCCCTCGCAAGCCAGGTAATAGGGGTCGTAGCCCAGCATTTCGCACACCGACACCACTTCCGGGCGCAGCGGCACCGAACGCTGTTCGAGCGCCACGTTGTGGCCGCAGGCGCGCGCGATTTCGTGGGCCACGGTGGCAAGCCCGCCGCGCGTCGGGTCGCGCATGAAGCGCAGACCCGGCAGGTCGCGCACCGCCTGCGCCAGCGGCAGTACGGAGGCCGAATCGGAGCGCAATTCGCCGGACAGGCCGAACTGCTCGCGCGCCAGCATCACCGCGATGCCGTGATCGCCCACCGGGCCGGACACCAGCAGCGCGTCGCCCGGCGCGATGCGCGTGATGTCGAGCGGCGCCCGGGCGCGTTTCGCGCCGATGCCGGCGACCGACAGGTACAGGCCGCTGCCTTCGCCGCGCCGCACCACCTTGGTGTCGCCGGCAACCACCGCCACGCCGCTTTCCCGCGCCGCTGCCGCGAAGCTGGCGATCAAGCGATCCAGCACTTCGACTTCCAGTCCTTCCTCGATCAGCGCCGACAGGGTGAGGTAGCGCGGATCGGCACCGGCCACCGCGAGGTCGTTGACCACGCCATGTACCGCCAGCGAGCCGAGGTTGCCGCCGGGGAATTCCAGCGGCTGCACGGTGAAGCCGTCGGTGGTGACCATCGGCTCGCCATCGAGCGGCGGCAGCGTCACCGCATCGGCGTCGGTGTCGAGCAGCGGGTTGCCGAGATGCCGGGCAAAAATGTCGGCAATGAGTTCACGCATCAGGCGGCCGCCGTTGCCGTGCGCGAGGAGGATGCGGGTGTCGTCCATGGTTCTTTTTATGGGTGGAGGAATTCGATGACCTGGCCGAAGCTTAACCCGGCGTCGTTGACCGGCACACGTTGCGGCAGATGCGCGGCAAAACCTGCGGCCTGAAGGCGCTCGATGACCGCCTCGGCGAGCAGGCGGTTCTGGAACACGCCACCGCTGAGGCCGACCGACTGGATGCCGGTTTGCGCACGCAGCTGCTGCGCCTGTTCGACCAGCGTCTGCGCCAGGCTGAGATGGAAGCTTGCTGCGCGCTCGGCAACCGGGTGCGTGGGATCGGTCAGCATCGGCAGCAGCGGCGCCCAGTCGCTGCGCCAGATTCCGGCCGCGTCGCGTGCGAGCGGCAGCGAAACGGCTTTGCCGCCGACAACATCGCCAATGGCTTCCAGCCGCGTCGGGCCTTCGCCTTCGAAGCCGGCGTGGGTGCAGACGCCGCTCAGCGCCGCAGCGGCGTCGAACATCCGGCCGATCGCCGAACTCGCCGGGCTGTTGATGCCTTGCGACCAGGCCCGATGCAGCGGCTCGGGCGCGAAGGACACCGCCAGGCCGCTCTCCCACAGCAACGCCGCCGCCGCGCGCCATGGCTCGCGCCCGGCCTTGTCGCCGCCGGGAAGGCGGAAGGGGCGGAACGAGGCGGCACGATGCCAGCGGCCGGGGGAACCGGTAAAGGCCTCGCCGCCCCACAGGGTCTGGTCCTCGCCGAGGCCGACGCCGTCCCAGGTGAACACGATCCATTCCTTAACTTCAGGAAATTCCCAGGCCAGTGCGGAAGCGTGGGCGTGGTGATGCCAGATTTCAGTCAGCGGCAATCCGCTGTCGCGGGCGTAGCGGCGATAGCCGTAACCGGGATGGCGATCGATGAGCAATTTTGTTGCCTGCACCTGATACAGCCGCTGCAGGTCGGCGGCGACCTGCGCCAGGGTGTCGAGGCTGCGCAGCGTGTCGAGCTCGCCGATATGCGGCGAGACGACGGCGCGCCTGCCCCAGGCAAGGCAGAGCGTGTTCTTCATGTGGCTGCCGAGCGCCAGCACGGGTTCGGCAAGCGGCGCGGGCAGCTCCAGTTCCAGCGGCGCGAGGCCGCGCCCCAGGCGCAGCGGCCGGGGGATGCCGGCGATGACGCGATATACCGGGTCGTCGGCCGGGCGCACGATGGGGCGGTTGTGGTGCAGGAAGGCGTCGGCGAGGTGGGCGAGGCGGGCTTGCGCTTCGGCATTGTCGGTCAGCACCGGTTCGCCGGAGAGGTTGCCGGAGGTGGCGACCAGCGGCCCACCGAAGTCGTTCAGCAGCAGATCATGCAGCGGCGAGTAGGGCAGCAGGCAACCGATTTCCGTGAGGCCGGGTGCGATGTACTCGGACAGTTGCGTATCCGCGCGCTTTGGCAGCAGCGCGATGGGGCGCTCGGGTGAGGCCAGGAAGGCTTCCAGCTCCGGTGCGGTGTGCACCGCGCGGCGCAGTGCTTCGAGGTCGCGGAACATCACGGCCAGGGGTTTGGTGGGTCTAGGCTTGCGGGTGCGCAGCGTGGCGACGGCTTCGTCGTTGGCAGCATCGCATAGCAGGTGGTAGCCGCCGACGCCTTTAACAGCGACGATTTTTCCCGTGCGCAAGGCAGTGACGGCGGCTGCCAGTGCCGCTTCATCGCCAACGTGCGTTTCCTCGCCTGAAACAAAGTGCAGATGCGGCCCGCACACGGGGCAGGCGATCGGCTCGGCGTGGAAGCGGCGGTCAAGCGGATTTTCGTATTCATTCCGGCAATCCGGGCACAGCGCGAAATCGCGCATGGCGGTATTCGGGCGATCGTAGGGCAGGGCGGTGATCAGGGTGTAGCGCGGCCCGCACTGGGTGCAGTTGATGAAGGGATAGCGGTGGCGGCGGTTGGCTGGATCGTGCAGTTCGGTGAGGCAGTCGGCGCAGACGAAGCCGTCGGGTGGGAGGTGAATGGAACATGCATTGGCCATTTTTGACGATGCATTATTCAGGCAGGCCTGGTTCGACGCCGTGCTGTCGAGAATGGAAAACCGCTCTGCCTGTTCGGTCGCGCAGGCGGCGGCAGCGAGCGGGCCGGGCGCGGACAGGGGCGGCGCCTCGCTCAGCAGCGCATCGCTGAAACGCTGCAATTGCACAGGCTCGCCTTCGGCGTGGATTTCCACCGCGCCGTCGACGTTGCGCACCCAGCCCGTGATGTCATGCTGATGTGCCAGGCGATAGACGAAGGGCCGGAAGCCCACGCCCTGCACCCGGCCGCCAATCGTGATGAACTGCGCGATGCGCTCAGGCATCGGCGGCGACACGCACACCGCCCGCCCACCAGATGCGGCAGGCGCCTTCGTCCGACACCATGCAGGGGCCGATCGGGTTGCGTGGGGTGCAGGCACGGCCGTAGACGCGGCACTGATTGGGATAGATCTTGCCCAGCACCACCTTTGCGCAGTCGCAGCCGGGCGGCATCTCGCCGGCGCGGCGGCGGTCGGGGTTGGCGTGGTCGGGGAACAACCGGCGCGCGTCGTGTTTGGCGAAGGCCGGCTTCAGCGCGTAGCCCGAGTTCGGGATGACGCCGATGCCGCGCCAGTTGGCATCGACGATATCCAGCGTCCCGGCAAGCATACGGCGCGCGGTGGGGTTGCCGCCCGGATGCGCGACTTCGCGGTAGCAGTTGTCGAGAAACCGCTCGCCGCTTTTCAGCTGCCGCAGCACCGAATAGAACGACGCCAGGAGGGACTCCGGCGCAAAGCCGGCGACCGCGGCGGGAATCTCGTGGCGGTCGACGACGAAGTTCCACTCTTCCGGCCCCATCACGGTGGAGACGTGGCCGGGTGCGACCAGCGCGTCGAAGCCGGGGCTGTCCGGGCTGGATTCAAAACTACCGAGCAGCATCGCCACCGCCGGCCAGGTCAGCCGCCCGGACAGCAGGATGCTGAGATTGTCAGGCAGGCCCTCGGCCAGGATCGCCGCGGTTGGCGCGGTCGTGGTCTCGAAGCCGGCGGCGAAGAACACCACTGGGCGATCGGGATTATCCAGCGCGATCCTGCGCGCATCGGTCGGGCTGGCGATCGGGCGCACGTCGGCGCCGGCAGCCTGCGCCTCGGCCAGCGAGCGCACCTCGCCCTTCTTCACGTTGACCGGCACCCGCAGCATGTCGCCGTAGGCGACCAGGATGACCTTGTCCTGTAGCGCCAGTTGTATCGCCTGATAGACATCCTCTTCCGGACACACGCACACCGGGCAGCCGGGGCCGGGCACCAGTTCGAGCCAGTTCGGCAGCGCGCCGCGCAGGCCGGCGTGGGTGATGGAGCGTTCATGGCCGCCGCACACGTTCATGATCTTGACCGTGCGGTCGAAGTCGAGGGCGTGGATTTTCTCCAGCCAGGCGCGGGCGTTGTCCATCAGGCGGTCACGCTGTGATATTTCATGCCGTCGCTCTGGATCGCAGGACGGCGCGACTGGCCGATGGCGACACGGGCGCGCTGGGCAGCAAGCTGTTCGCGCAGCCAGGTGTACCAGGCATCCATGCCCAGTTCCTTGCGCGCCGATAGCCGCATCACCGGCGCCGGGTTGGCCAGATTGCGCAGGTGCGCCTCAGCCTTGTCCGGATCAAAGTCGTCGAGTACGGCGAGGAGGTCGGTCTTGGTCAGCAGCATGGCGTCGGCCGCACGGAACATCACCGGATATTTCGCCGGCTTGTCGTCGCCTTCGGTGACCGAGAGCAGGGTGACGTTGAGGTGCTGGCCGAGGTCGAAACTCGCGGGGCAGACGAGGTTGCCGACGTTCTCGATGAACAGAATGTCGACGCCGTCGAGATGCATGTGGTGCAGCGCGTCGTGCACCAGATGGGCGTCGAGATGGCAGGCGGTGCCGGTGACGATCTGGTGCACCTGCACGCCCTTGGCGCGGATGCGCTCGGCGTCGTTCTCGGTTTCGAGGTCACCCTCGATCACCGCGCAGGTGAACTCATTTTTCAACGCAGTGAGCGTCGCTTCCAGCAGCGCGGTCTTGCCGGAACCGGGCGACGACATCAGGTTGATCGCGAGGATGCCGCGTCTGTCGAAGTGCTCGCGGTTGTGCGCAGCCTGGTCGTCGTTCTTTGCCAACAGGCCTTTCAGCACGGACACCGCAGTCGCGCCCTTGGCGACGGGCTTGAACGCGAGGTGTTTGTTGCCGGGGGTGAGGTTGCAGCCGCAGGTGTCACACATTTTTCAGGGGCCAGGAGTCAGGATTCAGGGGTCATGGAAGGGGCGGTTTCGAGTTCGACGCTTTCGAGCAGGAGTTCGTCGCCGGAGATGATCTGGGTGTGCCAGTCGCCGCAGGCGCCGCAGATCAGGCGATTCATCGCGGCCTCGGTCTCGGCACCGCAGGTCTGGCAGCGCACCCGGATCGGCGCGTGGGCGAATTCGAGTTCGGCGTGTTCCATGCGGCTGCCGGCGGCGGCGAGCGGGAACGCCGTGGCCAGCAGTTCCGGCACCACGCCGGCGAGCGGGCCGATGCGCACGCGGATGGCGGTAGCACTGCTCGCCCGATGCTGATCGATCACGGCATCCACCTGTTCGACCAGCGCCTGGGCGACAGCCAGCTCATGCACCGCTCTCCTCCAGGATCTGGTCCAGCAGTTCCCAGGTGGTGCGGGCATCGGCCTCGGCAATTTTCTGGATGGCGTAGCCGACATGCACCATGACGAAGTCACCGACCTCGGGCGGTTCGTCCTGCATCATGAACAGGCTGACGTCGCGCCACACGCCCTTGGCCTGACAGCGGGCGGTAAAGCCGTCGATCGATTCGATCTGCATGGGGATCGCAAGGCACATAAGCATCAATCAAGTCACTACACTGATAACCAGTATAAGAGATTTGCCGACACCCACATCCGATCAAGCGTATTAGAAAATAATTATGATTAATCATGTGCTTGAGCGATTTGCTCGGCTGTTATTCGAATACCCCGCTGATAGATTGAATTCATGAAAACACTCGTGCTCGGCATCGGCAACACCCTGCTCACCGACGAAGGCATTGGCGTGCATGTCCTGCAGGCGCTCGAATCCGAACTGGCGCAGTGGCCGGATGTGACGCTGCTCGATGGCGGCACCCTGTCCTTCACCCTGGCGGGGCCGATCGAGGAAGCCGATGCGCTGATCGTCGTCGATGCCGCCAATATCAAGACCAGGCCGGGTGAGTGGACCTTGCTGAGAGGGGAAGAAATGGACGCATTCCTGATGAGCAATCGCAAGGCTTCGGTGCATGAAGTGGGGCTGACCGATCTGCGCGCGATTGCCCTGCTGGCCGGACACTGGCCTGAAAGGCGCGCCATGCTGGCGATCCAGCCGGATGTCATCGATTGGGGCGAACAGCCCACCCCGGCTGTTGCCGCGGCTATTCCACCCGCCTGTGCGGCGATCGTGGAACAGATCCGGGAGTGGCAGCATGTCGCTTGACGCCATCCCCATCCACGTCATCAATCCGCCGTCAGGCGAACCTGGCCTGACCGGCAATGCGCCGCCCTTGCTGCGCGAACTGGTCGAGCAGGTGCGCCGCCTGCTCGATTCCGGCGAGCCTTCCGCCATCGATCTTTCCGCCTTGCCGCTGACGCCGGCCGATCTCGACTGGCTGCGCGACAGGCTCGGCAGCGGCGAGATTGCCGTCACCCTGCAGGCAAATGGCGAATCCACGCTGAATGAAACCGCCTGCCCCGGTGTCTGGTGGGTGACGCATCACAACGAGCAGGGCGCGGTCACCTCGCAGTTCATCGAGGTGGCCTTCGTGCCCGAACTGGTCAAGGCCCACCCTCAGGATGTTGCCATCGGACTGGAACAGCTTGAGTTATTGCTGTCTGGTCTCTAGGCTGAAGCAAGCGCTGTCGGGTCTTACATCAGGAGGCAAGCATCATGCAGGGTCCGTTGATCGAGTCACTTGCGCGGCAGGGCATCACCCGCCGCACCTTCCTCAAGTATTGCGCCACGCTGGCCTCGATGATGGCCTTGCCGCCCTCGGCCGGACGCGCCATGGCCGAGGCGATGGCCGCAGCCCGTCGGCCGTCGGTGATCTGGCTGCCGTTCCAGGAATGCACCGGCTGTACGGAGTCGATCACGCGTTCCCATTCGCCGACCATCGAAGGCATGATCTTCGACATGATCTCGCTCGACTACCAGGAGACGCTGATGGCTGCGGCCGGCCACCAGGCCGAGGAAGCCCGCCAGATCGCGATGCAGGAGAACCACGGCAAGTATCTGCTGATCGTCGACGGCTCGATTCCGCTGGGGCTCGACGGCGCCTATTCCTGCATCGGCGGGCGTTCCAATGTGGACCTCCTGAAGGAGGCCGCCCAGGGTGCGGCCGCCGTCATCGCCGTGGGCTCCTGCGCCTCCTTCGGCGGCATCCCGAAAGCCAACCCGAACCCGACCGGCGCGGTGTCGGTGTCCGACATCGTCAAGGATAAGCCCATCGTCAACATTCCCGGCTGTCCGCCCATTCCGGTGGTGATGACCGGCGTGCTGGCGCATTACCTCACCTTCGGCAGCCTGCCCGAACTCGACGACAAGGGACGCCCCAAGGCCTTCTTCGGCGAAACCATCCACGACCGCTGCTACCGCCGCCCGTTCTACGATCAGGGCAAGTTC
This sequence comes from Hydrogenophilales bacterium 17-64-11, assembly GCA_002281975.1. Lineage (GTDB taxonomy): Bacteria > Pseudomonadota > Gammaproteobacteria > Burkholderiales > Thiobacillaceae > Thiobacillus. The sequence continues at coordinate 30,327 of NCIH01000018.1, forward strand.
GCCAAGAGCTTCGACGACGAGGGCGCGCGCAATGGCTGGTGCCTGTTCGAACTGGGCTGCAAAGGGCCGGTGACACACAACGCGTGCGCCACGACGAAATGGAACGGCGGCACCTCCTGGCCGGTGGAATCCGGGCATGGTTGCCTGGGCTGCTCCGAACCCGATTTTTGGGACAGCGGCGGCTTCTACAAAGCGTTGTCGGTGCCGGCCGATCCCCTCAGAATCGCCGCGGCCGCCACGGTTGCGGGTGCCGCTGCCGGCGTAGGGGTCAGTTTCGCCAACCGCGCCAAGAAGGGCGCCGCCAAGAAGGCGCATCAACCAGTCACCCTGGCTGATCTGGAGAAATCATGAATGAACTGCAACTGCTGACCTGGGCGCGCGGTCCCGGCCTCAACATCGCGGTGGGGATTTTCATTCTGGGTGTGCTATGGCGTCTGATCGAGATCTACACGCTGGGCCGCAAGCAGGATCTCGCCGCGCCGCGCCACGCGGTGGGCGCCTCCGGCCTGCACACCGTATTCCGGCGCTCGATGCCGCCGCAAGGCATGCTGAAGCGCTCGCCGGTAAGCTACATCGGTGGTTACATCTTCCATATCGGGCTGGCCATCATTGTGTTCGGGTTCGCGCCGCACATCCTGCTGATCAAGAACCTTACCGGCCTGTCGTGGCCGGGACTGCCCTCGCAGTTCGTCGGTCTGACAGCGGTGGTGACGATGGCGGCGATGGTGGTGATGCTGGCTGACCGCATCAACAAGCCGGCCAAGCGTTTTCTCAGCACCTTCGAGGACTGGTTCACCTGGGCGGTCACCTTTCTGCCGGTACTGACCGGCTGGATGGCGGTGCAGCATCTGCTGCTGCCTTACACCACGATGCTCGCGCTGCACATCCTGTCCGCCGAACTCCTGCTGGTGGTGCTGCCGTTCACCAAACTGTTCCACGTCTTCACCCTGTTCGGCTCACGCTGGTACAACGGCAAGGCCAATGCACACAAGGGGGTGCCGGTATGAGCGCCTCACTTGAAAAAGTCACCCAGACCCTCAAGGAAGTCATCGATGCGCCCATCGCCAGCTATTTCGAAAGCTGCGTACATTGTGGGCTGTGCGCCGAGGCCTGTTTGTTCTACACCGAAACCGGCGATCCCAAATACACGCCGATCCACAAGGTGGAGCCGCTGCGCCGTGTTTACGAGCAGGAATACACGCTGCTCGGGCGGTTGAAGAAAATGGTCGGCCTGTCCAGGCCGATCACCGACGAGGAACTCGATCAGTGGCAGGAACTGGTGTACGACAGCTGCACCCTGTGCGGCCGCTGTTCCCTGATCTGTCCGGTGGGCAATGACATCACCTACATGATCCGCAAATTCCGTGAGGGCATGGCGGTATCCGGCCATGTGCCCGACGGCATCCGCGGCGCCACCCAGCGCACGGTCGAGATCGGCGGGCCGATGGGCCTGAAATGGCCGGCGGTCGCCAATGTCCTCAAGAAGGCGGAGGAAAGCACCGGTCTGACCATCCCGGTCGACCAGGCGGGTGCCGATTATCTGGTGCTGCTGTCGTCGATGGAGATCGTCAACTACCCGGAATACATCGAGGCGCTGGCCAAGATCTTCCACAAGGCGGGCATCAGCTTCACCCTGGCGTCCGACGCCTTCGAGGCGACCAACGCCGGCATCCAGATCGGCGCGTCCGACATTGCCAGGGTGATCGTCTCGCGCATCGTCGATGCCGCCGAGCGGCTCAAGGTCAAATATGTGTTGTCGCCCGAATGCGGCCACGCCTACACGGCAATCCGCTGGGAAGGCCCCAACCTGATCGGCCGTCCTTACCAGTTTGAAGTTGTGCACGTGCTGGAATTTCTCGATGGCCTGCGCCAGAAGGGCGCGCTGAAGATGAAGGACAAGTTCACGGACCCGTTGATCCTGCACGATCCCTGCCAGATCGTGCGTCGCGGCGGCGTGCTGCAGGCGCCCGAGACGCTGATCCAGCAGGTGGCGGAAAACTACATTCCGGTGGTCGACAAGCAGAAATGGAACTGGTGCTGCGGTGGTGGCGGCGGCGCCTCGGCGATCCACACCGACGAGGCGGAAGCGCTTCGCGCCAAGGCCTTCGGCGTCAAGAAGCGGCAGATCGAGGCAGCGGGCGTCAAGACCATGGTCACCTTCTGTGCCAACTGCCGCATCGTGATGGAAGAGGCCATCGACCACTATGAAATGGATACCAAACTGCTCGGCCTGACCGAACTGCTCGCGGAACATCTGGAGGATTGAACCCATGACCACTGCACAACGCGTCGTCGTTGATCCCGTCACCCGCATCGAGGGCCACCTGCGGATCGAGGCGGAAACCGACGCCAGCGGCAAGATCACCCGCGCGTACTCCGCCGGCACCATGGTGCGCGGCATCGAGATCATCCTGCGCGGGCGCGACCCGCGCGACGCCTGGGCGTTCGCCCAGCGCATCTGCGGTGTCTGCACCCTGGTGCACGGCATCGCCTCGGTGCGCTCGGTGGAGGACGCGTTGCATCGCGCCATCCCCAGCTACAGCATTCCGCAGAACGCCGAACTGATCCGTAACCTGATGATCGCGGCGCAACACGTCCACGACCACGTGATGCACTTCTATCACCTGCACGCGCTCGACTGGGTCGACGTGGTGTCGGCGCTGAAGGCCGACCCCAAGGCCACCTCGGCGCTGGCGCAGAGCCTGTCCAGCTACCCCCGGTCCTCGCCCGGCTATTTCGCCGACGTGCAGAAGAAGGTGAAGACCTTCGTCGAACAGGGCCAGCTCGGCATTTTCGCCAACGCCTACTGGGGCCACCCTGCCTACAAGCTGCCGCCGGAAGCCAACCTGATGGCGGTGGCGCACTACCTTGATGCCCTGGCCTGGCAGCGCGACGTGGTCAAGCTGCATGCGATTTTCGGCGGCAAGAACCCGCACCCGATGTTCGTCGTCGGTGGCGTGCCCTGCGCCATCAGCATCGATCCGAGCCATGTCGGCAAGGGCAAGGTGCCGCACTATCGCGGCGGCGACGCCTTGGTAATGAATGTGTCGTTCAGGG
>NCIH01000129.1:0-4696 GCA_002281975.1 Hydrogenophilales bacterium 17-64-11
AAATACCGTATCTGGCGCATCTACATGGCGGGTTCGGCCCATGCCTTCGAGCGTGGCTGGCTGGAGTTGTGGCAGGTGCTGGCGGGCAAGGGCGTCGACGGCAGCCAGCCCAATTATCCGTTCAGGCGGGATTTCATCTATCGCTGCGAGTGAGCCGCCGGCCGTGCGCGCGGCGGGTCGGCCGGGCGCGTTTTCAGGCCGGGCCGGTGCGGTCCCAATAGGGTTCGCCCGCCAGACGCTCCACCACGAAATCGATGAAGGTCCGCACCCGGCTGGAAAGATGGCGCGTCGGCGGATAGACCGCGTAGGCCGAGAGCTCCGGCCAACTGTGGTCGGCCAGCACCTGGACCAGTTGGCCGGTGCTGAGGGCTGCGTGAAGGTAGAAGGTGGGGTGCATGATCAGCCCTTCGCCGGCGATGGCGGCGCGCATCAGGAAATCGCCGCTGCTGGACGCCAGGCGGACCGGCACCCGCACGCTGCCGGGCAGGCCGTCCGGGCCGCGGTACGACCACAGACCGGGATGCTCCAGATTGCTGTAGGCCAGGCAGACGTGATGCGCCAGTTCGGCCGCGGTCCCGGGAACGCCGTGGCGTGCCAGGTAGTCCGGGCTGGCCGATACCGCGTGGCGGATCGGCGCCAGGCGACGGGCGATCAGACTGGAATCGGCCAGCGTGGCGATGCGAATGGCGAGGTCGAAGCCTTCCTGCATCAGATCGATCTGGCGGTCGTTGAAATCGAGTTCGAAGCGCACCTGGGGATGCTGCGTCATGAATTCCTGGATGAGCGGGGCCAGGTGCAGCAGGCCGAATGAATGCGGCAGCGCCACCTTGAGCCGTCCCTTGAGTGCCTGGTGGGCCAGGGATACGGCGGCTTCCGCCTCGTCCAGGTCGGCCAGGATGACGACGCAGCGATCGTAATAGGCGCGGCCGCTGTCGGTCAGGTTGAGCCTGCGCGTGGTGCGCTGGACGAGGGACACGCCGAGGCGCGATTCGAGTTCCGTCAGGCGGCGGCTGACAGCCGACTTGGCAAGCCCCAGACGCTCGGCCGCGGCGCTGATGCTACCGGTTTCCACCACGCTCACAAGCATTTGCATGTCGGCGAATCGGTCCATTTGTTGATTAATAAAGAACAATGATTTCTAATTTTTAGCCTTTATTGTTTTATTTGCAAATCAGACAATGCTTCCACAGGCGCCGATCGGGTGCCGGACAGTACAGGAGAGCATTGTCATGCAAGCAAGCCCAACCCCTTCCCCTGCCACCCAATTGCGCGTGCTGCGCGTCGATGCCAGTGCCCGCGCCGAGGGGTCCGTCAGCCGTCGGCTCGCCGACCTGATGCTCGATGAATTGGGCGAGCGTATGCCCGGCCTGGAACTGGTCCGGCGCGACGTGGCGCCGGGTCTGCCTTTGGTCGATGCCGCCTGGGTCGATGCCAACCTGACCGAGCCCGAGGCGCGCACCGCAGCCCAGCGCCAGGCGCTGGTGAAATCGGACGAACTGGTGGGCGAACTGATGGCGGCCGACGTGCTGGTGATCGCCACGCCCATCTACAATTTCGGCGTGCCGGCCAGTCTCAAGGCCTGGATCGATCAGGTCGCGCGTGCCCGGCTGACCTTCCGCTACACTGAATACGGCCCGGAAGGCCTGCTGACCGGCAAGAAGGCCTATGTCCTCGCGGCGAGCGGCGGCACCGAAGTCGGCAGCGCCATCGACTTCGCCACGCCCTGGCTGAAATTCGTGCTGGGTTTTCTCGGCATTGCCGACGTCGAGGTGATCGCCGCCGACCGCGGCATGGCACGCGGCGACGCCGCGCGCCAGCAGGCGACCGAACGCATCGCCCACGTGCTGGCGCGCGACTGGCCGGTGCTCGCCGAGGCGGTTTGAAACCAGGGTCGAGCCAGATCATCGTGCATAGTCAGAGCAAGGAGGCTTCCATGAACACGCGCAACATTCGCCAGCTTGTCCCCGCCCTCGAAGTGACCGAAGGCGCTGGGGTCACCGTTCACCGCAGCATTGGCACGCCGGCACTGAAGAATCTGGATCCCTTCCTGATGCTCGACCACTTCGGCAGTGACAACCCGGACGAATACATCGCCGGCTTTCCGGAGCACCCGCATCGCGGCTTCATCACCTTCACCTACATGCTCGACGGCCACATGGAGCACCGCGACAGCATGGGCAACCGCGGCGACCTCAAGGCCGGCGGCGTGCAATGGATGAAGGCGGCCAGCGGCGTCATCCACTCGGAGATGCCGCAGCAGACAGACGGTTTGATGCGCGGCTTCCAACTGTGGATCAACCTGCCGGCCCGCGACAAGATGTCCGACCCGGCCTATCAGGAGTTCTCGGCGGCGGCGATTCCCGAGGTGGCGCTGGACGCGGGCCGGGTGCGGGTGCTGGCGGGCGAATTCGGCGGCGTGCGCGGCGTCATCGAGGATCCCGCCACCGACGTTCTTTATCTCGACGTCAGCCTTGCCGCCGCCGCTCGTTTCAGTCTTCCGCTGAGCGAAACGCACAATGCCTTCGTCTATGTTTTCGAGGGCGCCGCGCGCCTGGCCGGGCAGGAATTGCAGACGCACAGCCTGGCGGTGCTGGGGGCGGGCGATGCGGTGGAAATCGCGGCGGGCGAGGAGGGCGCCCGCTTCATCCTGGTGGCGGGCCGGCCGATCGGCGAACCCGTGGTGCAGTATGGCCCCTTCGTCATGAACACCCGCGAGGAGATCGAGCAGGCTTACGCGGATTATCGCGATGATCGGCTGGTGCAGGCGCGGGCGGCGATGAGCGGGCATTGAATGGCGCGCGCGCAATACCCGGGGCAGCCGCAACGGCAATAACGCCGGGGAAGTTCGCTGGCCGGGCGCAATATGCAGCGGACAGTCGTCGCCGGACGATGGCGCATCGGAGCCGGCAAGCGTTGCTGCGCGCCGCAGTGGATGCTTGCCGAATTGGGTGGCGTTGCTGGCCCATCCGAGCTGCCGGCGTGCCCCAAAGACTCAACAACCGAATGCCGCCACATGGCCACACCAGGTTATTGCAGTAGCATAGTGCCATCATGCACGAAACCCTCCAGCACGGCAGCCTCCCTGGGTCCAGGGGTATGGCGAGCATTCCCGACTTGATCCGGCGAGGCGCCGGCATTCTGCCGGACAGTCTTATGTTCCGCGCCGTGGCCGGCCTTCTGGCCATACTGGCCATGATCTCGGCAGTCATGTTTTACGGGATCGACGGCTTCGTCAGCCAGCAGTTCAGCCGGCTGCACAATGAGCGTGTGGCTATTCAGAACAGCCAGATTCAGCAATTGATTCAGGATGAGCTCACCACCTATGAGGCGCTAGCCCAGCTTGTGGTGGCCGACTCCGATTTACGGCAAAGCGCGCAATACCATTTTTACCTGGATGGGGAGGCCGCGCCCTTGCGGGCGGACCTCAATCGCATAGCCAAAGCGTTTCGTCTGGAGTGGCTTGCAGTCTGGGACACGTCGGGCAGGCTTGTCGCGGCGGGCAACGAAGCGCTGGCCCGCATGCCGAAGGATAAACGGACAGCCCTCAAGACCTGGGCTTCCCTGGCCTGGATCGACGAAAAGCTCTGGGTGATTTCCTCCACGCCGATCATCGTCGGCGACGATATCACCGGCTGGGTTCAACTGGGCCGCCAGACCAGCACGCGGGGGAACGCGACCATCCTGTCCGACGAGCGCCTGACCCTGCATCCGGTCCAGGCCGGCAGGCCGCAGCCGCCATCGTCGATACGCATTCCGGTCTGGTCTCCGGGAAATGACATACAGGCACTCGATATCGTCGTCGCCGATCCGGCACGCGAGGTGCTGGCGCACACCAAGCGCCTGATTGCATTGACCCTCCTGGCTAGCGCCGTACTGCTTGCCATTGCCATCGCGATTTACCTGCATCGCGTGTTGACGCCGGTCAGGCAATTGACGGCGGCGGTCGGCCACCTGCCGGAACAGATCAAGACGGATCAGCTCAATCTCCTGAAAATCGGTGGCCACGGCGAAGTTCGGCAACTGGTCAACGCCTTCAACGATATGATTCGGCATCTGTCGCGCCTGCGGCAGTTGGAAGCCGAGATGCACGCTCAGGAGAAACTGTCCGCCGTGGGCAGGGTGGCGATGAGGGTGGCGCACGATTTGAACAATCCAATGACGGTGATCAAGAACACGGCCCACCTGTTGAAGCCGGGCTTCGCCAACCAGCCCGAGTTGCTCGCCGAGATCGATCTGATCCTGCACTACTGCACCCGCTGCTCTTCGACCATCGACAACCTGCTGCGTTTTGGCAAGCCTGCCAAGCTGAAGATAGAAACCATCGAACTCGGCGCTTGCATGCTTGCCTACCAGGAAAGGCGGCAGCACCTGAATTACGAGACGAAGATCAACTTGAACTTGCAGCCGGGCGGACCCTACTTCACCAGAGGTGACCGCTACCAACTCGAGCAGATGGTGGACAACATTCTGGACAATGCCTTCGAGGCCAATGGAAACCAGATTGTCGAGGTGGTCATCGGCGCCGATCCGGATGGCCGCTACTTCATTCGCTTTACCGACTACGGCAAGGGCTTCACGGATGACGAAGCGAAGAGGGCTTTCGAACTGTTCTTCACGACCAAGCAGACCGGCACGGGCCTGGGACTTTCAAACGCCGGTGCCATTGCGCAAGCGCATGGCGGCGAGATCCGGGTCA
>NCIH01000129.1:4713-11216 GCA_002281975.1 Hydrogenophilales bacterium 17-64-11
TCAAACCTAGCCCTTGAGCGTACCGCTTTTCGATCCCCGGATATATTCCGGCGCATCGCCGAGTTTGGCGGCCTGCATGCCGCTCACCGGGACCGCGTTTTTGGCGATGATCCGTTGTCCCTCCTCGCTGTAGATGAAATCCAGGAATGGCCGCATCAAGTCATCCATCCATAGCGCGAAGATAAGGTTGAGCGGACCGCTCAGCGGATAATCCCCGCGCGAAACGCTGCGCACGCTTGGCATGACGCCGTCGATGCTGAGGACCTTGAGCTGGCCCCGCTTGACGTAGGGAGCGGCGAGCACCCAGCTGTCGACCCCCAGGGACGGTCGAAAACGCGCCAGATGGCGCAGGTGGTCGGTGTCGGTGTTGGACCGCATGGCGTGCTTCGACCAGGTTTTTCCGCCATCGAGCAGGACGGTACGTACAGGCTCAAGATAAGGCGGGCAGTGGTTGTGCACGATGAACGCGATCGGCCGGTCGGCCCCCCCTAATTCGCGCCAGTTCCGGACTTCGCCGGTCGCCGCCTTGCGCAGGTTGGCAAGACTGATGTCGTGCAGCGGATTGTCGGGTGAGGTCAGTACCACTTTCATGTCTTGCGCCACGGGCAGCCAGCGCATGCCGGCGGCCGGTGAATCCGGTACCGGGCAGCATAATTCGCCGAAGTGAGCCTTGCCCGACCGCGTTGCGAGCAGGCCGCCATCGCATCCATCGCCGATTACCCTGACCCGGTTTCCGGTGCGCTTCCCGTAAAGTTGGGCGATCTCGTCCAGAAAGCCCAGTTTCAGCAATCGGGTGCCAACGAAAGTCAGGTCTTTCGGCAGGGCGGCAGGATCGATGCGCAATGCCGACATGGACGAGGGCGAGATGCACATGTTTCTGTCGATGACGCCCTCGAATCGGTCCAGTGCTGTTTCGCGCCGGGTCGCAGCGCCGAGGCTCAGCGCGAGGCCGCTCATTCCCAGTCCGCCCAATGCGGTGAGAAATCTTCTTCTTCCGTGCGCAAAATCCCGCATTTCCGCCATGTTTTTCCTCTCGCCAGCTACAGCCTGCGCAATAGCGTCTTGTAATCGATGCCTAACAGCCGGGCGGCATGGGTCTTGTTGCCCGACGTCATTTCGAGGATGCGCCGGACATGGACCCGCTCCGCTTCGGCCAGCGTCAAGATCGCGTCCTGCCCGGTTTCCTCCGCCACGACTTCTCCCCGCGCAATGTGGTTCAGCATGGGCAGCGTGATTTCCTGGGCCGAGTCTTCGCACAGAATCACCGCCGCCTCGATCAGGTTTTCAAGTTCGCGCACGTTGCCCGGCCATGCCATCTGCTGCAGGTAGTACAGCGCATCGGAGCGGATCTGGCGCACCCGTTTGCCGTGGGCGCGGCTGTAGTGCTGCATGAATTGCTGGGCAAGCAGCGGTATGTCTTCGATGCGTTCGCGCAGCGGCGGCAGCGTGGTTCCCAGCACGCGCAGGCGATGATAAAGGTCGCGGCGGAACCCGCCATCCTGCACCATTTTCTCCAGTTTCTCGTTGGTGGCGGAAATGATGCGGAAGTCGACTTCCTGTTCCTTGTCGCCCCCGACGGGCCGTACCCGTCTCTCCTGGATGACGCGCAGCAGCTTGGCCTGAATCAGGGGCGACATGGAGTTCACTTCGTCCAGGAACAAGGTCCCGCCGTGCGCCTCGCACAATAGGCCCTTGCGATCCTGGGTGGCGCCGGTAAAGGCGCCGCGCCGATGGCCGAACAGTTCGGAATCGGCCAGCTCATCGGGAATGGCTGCCATGTTGACCGCCACGAAAGGCCCTTGGTCGGCGTGTATCGCGCGCGCGACCAATTCCTTGCCGGTGCCGCTTTCGCCTTCGATCAGCACGCTCGCGCGCGTATGGCGCACGCGCAGAATCCAGCTATGCAGGCGTTCGATGGCTGCGCTCTGGCCGTTGATGCTGCGCAGATATCCGTCCTGGCCCAGCAGGGAGCGTTTGAGGGCTTCGCAACGCGCGCGCAGCACCAGATCCTGTTCGAGCTTGGCGACGATCAGCTGTACGGACTCGGGATCGAAGGGTTTCGGCAGGAAGTCGAATGCCCCCAGTTTCACTGCGCGTACGGCATTTTCGATGGTGGAATATGCGCTAACGACCACAACCGGGGTGTCCGGCAGGATGCCTTGAATCCGGCTCAATACCTCGAATCCATCGAAATCCGGCATCACCAGATCAAGGAATATCAGGGTCGGCTCAAGCTCGGGGAGCTCGCGCTCCAGATCGAACTTGCCGACCCGGACGGCGACCTGAAAGTCGCCGCAGGTCTGTATCACGCGCCCGAGTATGCGTGCGATTTCCGGCTCGTCATCAATGATCAAAACCTTGTACGCACCGATCGGTTCGGGAGGCTGGGATATGTCTTTTGGATCGGGGGGGCACATGGAACCGGAAAGAAGCCAAGTCATTAAAACGCAATCTGCGGACCACCTTAGTCCCATCCTGCGGCCAACGTCAAGCTCGCGCGCAATTGGCCGTGCATCTGGAAAAAACGGCACGCGCGCGTGCTATGGCGTTTCTCCCATGGCCTGGCCTGGCCGACTGGCGATACGCCAGTGGCGGCGCCCGGCTGGCCGGACGCTGTTTAAATTTATCCTTTGTTTTCAATTGATTGTACGCCTGTTCCGCTGGTGGCACGGTGTCTGCTTTAAGCCTGTCGGGTGGACGCGACTCGGGCGGCAACAGCGATCTTCCACCCGACTCGTTTGTTTCAATCAATGGAGAGGCTATGAACATTCCAAGAAAACTCAAATTGCTGGCATTTGGCGCTTGCCTTGCCGCCGCCGCGCTTCCGGCAAGCGCCGAGGAGTACCCGAAATTCGATTACATGCCGGGCAAGGAGCTGGCGATCCCCCACGTTTCGGGGGACGCGAAGTTCTCGAATACCTATCAATACTGGAAGGATGAGAAGGCGCTTGAAGACGCCAAGAAAAGCGGAAAGATGTCCCATGAGATGAACTACAAGGATTTCCGCTGGGCAGTTAAAAGCTTCGACGCGGAAGGCGCGATCGATATCGGCAGAGGGTACTACAACGAGAAGAATGCCAAGGGGCAATCCTGTGCCTCCTGCCACGGCGCAGAGGGGAAAAAGCTCAAGGGGATATACGCAAACTACCCCGCCTACAACAAGCGCCTGAAGCGTGTCGTGACCGTTCCCACGCAGATCAAAGCCTGCGCGACCGAGCGGCTCGGTTTCGACTGGAAGGAGAACACGCGTCAGAACACGCTGATCGACTTCTTCGTCGGCTCCCTGTCGGATGGCAAGGTCGTGAAGATCGATGCCACTTCTCCGGGCCCGATCAAGGCGTCCTACGAACGGGGCCGCGATCTGTTCTTCAAGCGCGGCGGGCACTTCAACTTCGCCTGCGCGAGCTGCCATACCCCGCCGGCCGCAGGCAAGTATCTGCGCGGCCAGCGTCCGACTACTTTCTTCGGCGACGCCGCCCAGTACCCCATCTATCACTTCCCCTACTCGTTGCCGGGCGACGACTTCGAGTACGTCTTCACTCTCCAGCACCAGATCAAGTCCTGCCAGATTCTGTCGCGCATCTACCCGGGGGAGGAAGGCAGCCCCGCCATGACGGATATCGAGGTGTTCCTCAAGGCATCGGCGAATGGCTACAAGATGAGTGTCCCGGTCGCGGAATACAACATGGATACCAGCTATCTGGATTGAAGCGCGTCTTCGGTGCCGCAACTGATTAAAAAGGAAAACTGACATGAAATTTGGCTTCAAACAGCGTTATCTGCCACTGCTTGTGCTGGCGGGTTCTCTGACCGTTGGCGCAATCGCCCCCAGCTCGGCCGAGGAGGCGCCGAAGTGGGTTCCCGGCGAACAGTATCCGCGCGAACTGCTCAAGAACTTTCCTTGCCACGACTATGACCTGCCCTGCGGAAAAATGACCTCGCCGCCGGTGGAGCGTGTCGAGTTCAAGGGGCCGCTCAAAGGGGACGCGGAACGGGGCGAGAAAATCGCAACCAACCTGCGTTGGGGGAACTGCATTGCCTGCCATGCGCTGCCCAAGCATGAAGGCGGCAGCATCGGCCCCAGCTTGAAGGGGTATGCGTATCGGGAAATGCCGTTGGACTACACCTATCAGCGTCTGTGGGATGTCCGTTTCTACAACCCGAATGCCTTCATGCCCGTTTATGGCCCGAACAAGGTGCTGACCGACCAGGATATCCAGGATGTCATGGCATTCCTCTACACCAAATAAACACGCGCTTCCCATACAACGATCGCAATCCCGCGCCAACGCGCGGAAAGGAAATCACAAATGACTGATTCTTCGAAAAAGCTTACCCAATACACCTTGTCGGCGCTGTGCCTTACGGGGATGTCCTTGTTCCACCAGGCAGCCCAGGCTGAGGCAGAGGCCAAGGTCGATTCCTACAAGGCCTGGCCCATGCTGTACGGACGCGAGTCCACGCCTTCAGACGACGTCACCATGACCATGGGCGTCGAGATGCAGCCCACTTTCACGCTGACCGACAGCAAGAATGCGGCATCCGACAAGAGCGAGTTTTCATTCCAGCGCCTGCGCTGGTACATGAAAGGCAGCATCACCAAAGACGTGGATTATCTGGTCGTCACGGAATGGGCGCGCAACGGGGTCACTTCTGCCGCCAACGGCAGTGCGCGCGTCTTTCGCGCCAGCGCCACCTTCCGCGATGTTTTCGACATGACCAATATCCAGGTGGGGTCCGTGATCGTCCCGTTCGGCCATGCCTTTTACGTTCCGGCCGGAATTGCGCCATGGGTCAACTACACCCGCATGACCTCGCAGCTCTATGGTTGCGGCTCGATCGGCTGCACGGCGGATGGCGGTGAAGTCGTGACCAACATCTTCAAGACCGGCATCATGGCTTTCAATCAGGTCAACCTGGGCAGCGACAGCAGCCTGACCTATACCGCCGGCGTCTACAACAGCACGGGCGTCAAGCAGCAGGATGAAGGCGACCAGAAAGACTTCAACGGCAGCCTGGAGTTTCACAAGGGATCGATCTGGGCCCATTACGGCTTGCGGCTCGGCAGCGCGCAGATCAACGCGGGGCCGGAACTCGACCGCGAACGCCATGCCTTCGTGCTGCGCTACAACGACTTTGCCAAGGACAAGTGGTGGGCCTGGGGCGAAGTCATGACCGGCAAGGATGAAACCCTAGGCGGTGCTGCCGATCTGAAGGCCAAGGGCTATGAGCTTTCGCTCGGTTATAAATTGACTCCGAAATGGGAGGCGGTGGCGCGCTATTCCGAATATGACCCGAATACTTCCCTGAGCAACAATACATTCCAGGAAACCTCGCTGGGCCTGACTCAGCGTCTTGACCGCGGAATTCGCCTGCAATACCAGGCAGACCGTATCCGGAACGACAACAATACGATTGAAGACAATATTTTCACCGTCCGTGTCACGGTGCCCTTTGCCAAGAAAATCATGTAACGCTCTATCAACAGCCTCCTCCATAACGCATCGGGAAAATCGATGTTTCTGATGTGTTATGCCTTCTGCCGCCCTTCGGGGCGGTTTTTTTTTGCTTCCCGCCGGTATCGGGGTACCCGGATTTTGCGATGCGAGGACTATGTGGGGAGCGTAGGGCGATTCAAGCGCTGCGCTGCAAAAGGTGCCCTGAAAGAACACGGTGCCTGCAGTGTCCCATTTCTCCAGATGCAAGGCCAAAGGGACTGGCGTTACGCCATGGCTGGATTTTTACGGTTCGAGGCGTGAAAAATATTTTTGATTGTTATCAATGCCTTGGTTTGGATTCGTTGCTTGGCATGGTGTTTGCTAATCGTAGGTGGATTGGCGAAATTTTGAATTGCTCAATCTCCCATTCAAAAAACAGGTTATTTCAATAGCTTGAATATGGAAAACGGTAACTCCCGGAATATTGATGATTTTGCTATTTAAAAGGAGATAGGCAAATGAATGCACTTCGTAGAAACGTACTGAAAGGCGCCGCAGGCGCAGGCACCGTGGCCATCGCCGTGGCCGCCGGCCTGCTGAAGCCCACCCAGGCGATGGCTGCCTGGAACAAGGCCGCCTTCGAAGCCAAGAACGTTGGCGACGCGATGAAGGGTCTCGACGTTGCCGGCCCGGCCGACAGCAAGGAGATCGCCATCAAGATGCCGGACATCGCCGAGAACGGTTCGGTTGTGCCGGTGGAAGTCACCAGCAGCATCGCCGGCACGACCGGCATCGCCATTTTTGCCGAAAAAAACGGCACCCCCCTGGTCGGCTCCTACACCCTGTCGGGCGGCGCCCAGGGCTACATCGCCACCCGCATCAAGGTGGCTCAGACTTCGTTTATCCGTGCGGTGGTCAACGCCGGCGGCAAGTCCTACACCGCGGCCAAGGAAGTCAAGGTCACCGTCGGCGGCTGCGGCGGCTGATCCCGGCCTGGCCAGACATCATTCGTTGAACTGAATTCTTTTTAGAAAGGAAAGCCAAATGGCTGAACCCATGCGTATC
>NCIH01000019.1:0-32671 GCA_002281975.1 Hydrogenophilales bacterium 17-64-11
ATGGGCGCGATAGCGGTCGAGAAAGCGGCTCATACGCGAAATCGCCTCGGTCAAGTCTTCCTCGTGCGGCAGGAACACCACCCGGATGTGGTCGGGGTGCGGCCAGTTGAAGCCGCTGCCCTGCACCACCAGCACACGCTCTTCTTCCAGCAGGTTGAGGATGAATTTCTGGTCGTCGTGGATGGGGTAGTGCTTGGGGTCGAGCTTGGGGAACAGATACATCGCCGCCTTCGGCTTGACGCAGCTGACGCCGGGAATCAGGGTCAGCAGTTCGTGCGCCAGGTCGCGCTGGCGCGTCAGCCGCCCGCTCGGCGCGACCAGATCGTTGATGCTCTGGTAGCCGCCGAGCGCGGTCTGGATCGCATACTGCCCCGGCACGTTCGAGCACAGGCGCATCGACGCCAGCATGTTGAGGCCTTCCAGATAGTCCTTGGCGTGGCGCTTGTCGCCCGACACGATCAGCCAGCCGGAACGGTAGCCGCAGGCACGGTAGTTTTTCGACAGGCCGTTGAAGGTGACGATCAGCACGTCCTCGGCCAGCGAGGCGATCGAGGTGTGCACCACGCCGTCGAACAGCACCTTGTCGTAGATCTCGTCGGCGTACACGATCAACTGGTGCTGGCGGGCGATTTCCAGGATTTCCAGCAGCAGTTCGGTCGGATACAGCGCACCGGTGGGATTGTTCGGATTGATGATGACGATGGCGCGGGTATGCGGCGTGATCTTGGCGCGGATGTCGTCGAGATCGGGCAGCCAGCCGGCGCCCTCGTCGCACAGGTAGTGGCGCGGCTTGCCGCCGCCCAGGCTCACCGCCGCGGTCCACAAGGGATAGTCCGGCGCCGGCACCAGCACCTCGTCGCCATTGTCGAGGAGCGCCTGCATCGCCATCACGATCAGCTCGGAGACGCCGTTGCCGACGATGATGTCGTCGATGGTCACCCCGGCGATGCCTTTGCGCTGGGTTTCGTGCATGATCGCCTTGCGCGCCGAAAACAGCCCTTTGGAATCGCTGTAGCCCGACGCGTTCGGCAGGTTGACGATCACGTCCTGCACGATTTCCTCGGGCGCCTCGAAGCCGAACGGCGCCGGATTGCCGATGTTCAGCTTGATGATGCGCTGGCCCTCTTCCTCCATCTGCCGCGCGCGCGCCATCACCGGGCCGCGGATGTCGTAGCAGACCTTGTCCAGCTTGGACGATTTATGAATGGTGCGTAAGCATGGCGTGGTGTCTGCCGTCACAACGGATCCTTGTCAAGCTGCGTAAAACCAAGGCAATAAATCAAAATAAAACAACGCCTTGGAAAAGGCGCGATTTTACCGGAGCCGCCCTGCCCCGGCAAACGCCGGCTGCCCTCGAATCTGCTATGGTTTCGACATGAAACTGCACCTCAACACCGCCCCGAACCAGTTGCTGTTCACCGGCTATGCGGCCGGCCACGTGCTGATTGGCGGCACCCGCCACGATACGAGCCTGCTGCTCAGCGCCCGCGGCATCGAGGCGGCGCCCTGGGCGGGACTGGGTTTTACGGCGCTCACGACGGCGCACTTTGCCTGGATCGCCGAGCGCCCCGTCGACATCGTGCTGCTCGGCACCGGCACCCGGCTGCGCTTTCCCCACCCTGCGCTCACCCGCCCGCTGCTGGACGCCCGCATCGGGCTGGAAGTCATGGACATCGGCGCGCTCTGCCGCACCTACAACATCCTGGTCGCCGAAGGCCGCAACGTGGGCGCAGCGGTGCTGATCGACCCGGCTTAGCCCGGCCCCGCGAATCCCTTGTCCGGCGCCGCCTATTCCGGCATCACCTGCGCAAAGCTGGCGATGGCGGCGAATTCGCCGCAGTCCTTGTGCGGCTGTTGCGAATCCGGATTGCACACCGCCAGCAGCTGGGCGATGCCGTAAGTCCGCGCACTCCGCAGCACCGGCAGGCTGTCGTCGACGAACAGGGTGCGCGCCTTGTCGTACGGCTCGACCGCCTGCAAGCCCTGCCAGAAATCCGGATGCTCCTTCGGCAGGCCGACCTGATGGGAAGAGATCAGCGCATCGAAATAGGCATCGATGCGGGTTTCGCGCATTTTCAGGCCGAGGCTCTTGGGATGCGCGTTGGTCACCATCACCACCCGCCGCCCCGACGCGCGTACCGCCTGCAGGAAGGCCGGCACGTCCGGGCGCACGGCGATCAGGTGCGCGACCTCTTGCTTCAGTTGCACGATGTCGAGCGCAAGCTCGCTGCTCCAGAAGTCGAGGCAATACCAGTTGAGGGTGCCGCTGTGGCGCTCGTAATGCGCGGTGAGACGGGCACGCGCCACTTCCGGCGCAAGGCCGTGGTATTCGGCATAGCGGCGCGGCATGTGCTCCAGCCAGAAGTGGTTGTCGAAATGGAGATCCAGCAGCGTGCCGTCCATGTCGAGGAAGACGCTATGTATCTGCCGCCAATCGATCATTGCAGCGCCTCCCCGTGCGCCGGCGGCGGTCGCTGCCGTTTCCGGGTTAAAACAGCTCGTCCTTGGTCACGCCGCGCCGCCGCAGCAGCTGCCGAAGCACGCGCAGGGATTCCATCTGGATCTGGCGCACACGCTCGCGCGTCACCTGCAGTTCGAGCGCCAGGTCTTCCAGCGTGCAGGCTTCGCAGCCGTTCAGGCCGAAGCGCCGCTCGATCACCCAGCGCTGCTTGTCGTTGAGCTGGGTCAGCCATTCGCGGACATGGTGTTCGATTTCCTCGATCTGCAGCATTTCGTCCGGCAGATGGACATTGTCGTCGGCGATCGTTTCGCCCAGCGACAGCGTGGGATCGACCTCGAGCGGTGCATCGAGCGATGCCACTCTTTCGTTCAGCCGCATGATGCGGCGCACGTCTTCGACCGTATGGCCGGTCAGTGCGGCGATATCGTCCGAGGTGGCGTCGGTCACGCCGTGGGTTTCCAGATGCCGCTTGGCACGCAGATAGATGTTGAGTTCCTTGATGATGTGCACCGGCAGGCGGATGGTGCGCGACTGGTTCATGATCGCGCGCTCGATGTTCTGGCGGATCCACCAGGTGGCATAGGTCGAGAAGCGGAAACCGCGCTCGGGATCGAATTTTTCCAGCGCGTGGATCAGCCCGAGATTGCCCTCTTCCACCAGGTCGAGCAGCGTCAGGCCGCGGTTGGCGTAATGCTTGGCGATGTTGACCACCAGCCGCAGGTTGCGCTCGATCATGGTCTGGCGCGCCTCGAAGTCGCCCAGCACGGTGCGCCGCGCCAGCGCGACTTCCTCCGCTGCGGTCAGCAGCGGCGCCTGGCCGATTTCGTTGAGATAGAGCTGGGTGACGTCGACCTGCGGCTCGTCGAGGATGGCCGACGCCAGTTCCTCGCTGCTGTCCACCGCCGGCTGCGCCGCTTCGGCATCGTCTGGCGTCAGGTCTTCGGATTCGTCACTGGATTCACGGCTCATGAACGCTCCGGCAGGTAGTTCAGTGGATCGAGTGGCTTGCCATAACGGCGGATTTCAAAGTGCAGTTTAACCCGATCGGCGTCGCTGTCACCCATCAGCGCGATTTTTTGCCCGGCGCTCACGCTGTCGCCTTCCTTCACCAGGATCGCTTCGTTGTGTGCATAGGCGGAGAGGAACTCGCCCGCATGCTTGACGATCAGCAGACGCCCGTAGCCGCGCAGGCCGCTGCCGCTGTATACCACCTTGCCGGGCGCCACCGCTTTCACCGGTGCGTTGCGCTGCCCGACGATGTCGATGCCCTTGCCGCCCGCCGCGCCAAAGCGCCCTGCCAGCGTGCCGTCGACCGGCCACAGCCAGCCGTCGGCTGGCGCGCTGGCAGCGGATACCGGAGCGGCAGGCGGCGCCACGGCAGCCAGCGCCGGCTGGGCCGCGGCGGGCGCGGCCGACACTACTGGCGCGGCCGACACCTGCGCCCAGTTGGCCTCGGAATACGCCAGCAACACGGCTTGCGGTTCGCGCAGCAAGGGCGGCTCGAGCAGCGGGCGCGCGTTCGGCGCGGGCACGTCGTCGAGCGGTTTGATTTCGACCGCGCCCGGCGGCGGCGTCAGCCGCAGCACCTGGCCGACCAGGATGCGGTCGGGCGACTCGAGCCGGTTCCAGTCGGCAACTTCGCGGTAATCCAGACTGTTGGCAAACGCAATGGCATACAGCGTATCGCCGCGCTGCACCGTGTGCAGGCCGTTGGCGGACGGTGCAATCTGCTGCGCCGCGCCGAGTTTGGCGGGGGCGGGCGGCATGCTGGCGACGCGCGCCGGCGTCCGTTCGCTCACCGGCGCCGGCGTGTGCGAGGCGCAACCCGCCATTCCCAGCAGCAGTCCGCCCAGCCATGCGGACCTCGCGCCGCCACGGACGGCCACCCCGATCACGCCACCCCCGGCAGCAAGGGGACGAACTTCACGCCTTCGAGCAGACGTTCGGTGAACTGATCGCCCTGGCGCTCGAGCACGCACAGCGTCTGCGTGGCATTGCCGAGCGGCATCACCAGGCGTCCGCCCTCGCCCAGCTGGGCCAGCAAGCCGTGCGGCACCTCGGCAAACGCGGCCGCAATCACGATAGCGTCGAACGGCGCAAAATCCTTCGCCCCCGCCATGCCGTCGCCGTGCTTGGGCTTGACGTTGTTGACCCGCAGTTCGCGCAGGCGCTGGCGGGTTTTGCCGACCA
This sequence comes from Hydrogenophilales bacterium 17-64-11, assembly GCA_002281975.1. Classification (GTDB taxonomy): domain Bacteria; phylum Pseudomonadota; class Gammaproteobacteria; order Burkholderiales; family Thiobacillaceae; genus Thiobacillus. Next base: position 4,652 of record NCIH01000019.1, read on the forward strand.
GCGCGGCGATGCGCTCCAGCGACACTACTTCGCGCGCCAGCTTGCCCAGCACGGCTGCCTGATAGCCGCAGCCCAGTCCGATTTCCAGCACGCGGCCGAGTTCGCGGCCCTGGCTCGCCTCGCCGTGACGCGCCAGTTCGGCCATGCGCGCCACGATGTAGGGATTGGAAATGGTCTGTCCGAAGCCGATCGGCAGCGCAGTGTCCTCGTAGGCGCGCGACTCCAGCGCCTGGTCGACGAACAGATGGCGCGGCACCGTGCCCATCGCCGCCAGCACGATCTCGTCCTTGATGCCCTGCTCGCGCAGGCGCTCGATCATGCGGCCGCGCGTGCGCGCCGAAGTCATGCCGATGCCGGCGCGCAGGTTCAGGGATTCAGCCATACGTTTACGCTGTCCATCTGGCCAAAACGGGTCAGGTCCATTTGCAGCGGGGTAATCGAAACGAAGCCGTTGGCGACGGCATGAAAATCGGTGCCTTCGCCCGCATCCTGCGCGCCTCCCGCCGCCCCCACCCAGTACACGGTCTGCCCGCGCGGGTTGGTGGTTTTCACCACCGACTCGGCCTTGTGGCGCTTGCCCAGCCGGGTCACGCGGATGCCGCCGAGATCGGCCCGGGCGCGATCCGGCACATTGACGTTGAGCAGCATCGGCTCGGTCGGCGGCTGCGCCTGGATGCGCTGCACCAGTTCGACCACCACGCGCGCGGCCGTGTCGAAGTGCTGCGCATTGTGGTTGGCGAGCGATACCGCAATCGACGGGACGCCGAGCAGATAGCCTTCGGTGGCGGCGGCGACGGTGCCCGAATAAATCGTGTCGTCGCCCATGTTGGCGCCGTGGTTGATGCCGGAGATCACCATGTCCGGCATATGGTCGAGCATGCCGGTGACGGCCAGATGAACGCAGTCGGTCGGCGTGCCGTTGACGTAGTAAAAGCCGCCGGGCTCCTGCCGCAACATCAGCGGGCGATCGAGCGTCAGCGAATTGGACGCGCCGCTGCGGTCGCGTTCGGGCGCCACCACGGTGATGTCGGCCAGGGGAGCGAGCGCCCGCGCCAGCGCGGCAAGGCCGGGGGCGAAGTAACCGTCATCGTTGGAAAGCAGGATGCGCATCAGCGGCCCCCAGCACTATCTATCGTCGAAAACACGGGCTGCATGAGAACAAGCAGGGGATGAAACATGCCCGGATTCTAACATCGCCGCCCGATGGATTCAGTCGTATTCCAGGCTGTAAAACGCGTCGAAGCTGCTTTGCTGGCCGGCCTGCGCTTCCAGGCGCACGCGCGGCGTCAGCTGGTACAGCACCTTGACCACCTGGCTCAGCCCGTCCAGGCTCTGCTCGTAGCTCAGCATGGCGCGCGACGAGAGGCGCTTGCCGACGCTGACCACGCTGCTCGCGAGGGCTTCGCCGCTGCCGGCGCGCACGTCGAAGCTGTCGATGCCCAGCGCGTCGGCCAGTTTCGCCTGAAAATTCACCGATTCGGTCTGGCTCAGCAGCGCACCGGCCGCGACCTGCAGCAGCATGAATTCCTGCTGCCCGCCGTTTTCCAGGCCATGCCCCAGCACCAGCCAGGCGAGCTTTTCGGTATCGGGCAGAACCGGATCGGAATACAGCTTCACCACCGGGCGCTGCACCGTGCCGCTGACCTGCACGCCGGCCTTGACGCGCGGATTCTTGCGCACCGCCAGCACGTCCAGCCCGGGGTTGTCGATCGGCCCGGCAAAGCGCAGCACGCCGCGCTCGATCTCCAGCGTCTGCGCATAGGCCGCGTAGCGCCCTTCTTCCACCTGGATCGTGCCCTCGCCGCGCAGCACCTGCGAGGGAAACGCCGCCTGACGCCCGCCCTGCGGGCGATCCTGGCGCGGTGCCTGGCTTACGGTGAACACGCGCAACCGGCCGCCCAGCCGCGCATCGAGCCCGCCGCCCTTGAACAGGAAATCGTCGCCCAGCCTGAGCGTCAGATCGAGCGCCAGCGGGAAACGCTGCGCGACCGGCTTTTCACGCGGCGACTGGCCGATGACGACGACATCGGCCGACAATACGGGCCGGCTCGCCTCCGGCATTTCCAGCCGGGCGCGGTCGGCGGTGAGTTCGCCGGTGAGGTGCAGGCGCTGCGGGTCGAGATTGAGACGGGTCGTGCCGGACACGCTCACGCGGCGGTCGCTGCGATTGGTGGCGGCAAATTTCTCGAAGACCAGCGTGAGGCCCGCCTGCGGGTTTTTCAGCTGCGCTTCGCCGCTCACCACGATGCGTCCGCTCTGGCCTTTCAGCTCGCCCTGCTGCACCCGCACCCGGTCGCCGGCCAGCAGCAGTTGCAGCGTGCCGTCGGTGATGGCGATGCCTTCTTCCGGCATCGCAAAGCGGATCGCGCTGGCATCGATCAGGCCGTCGATGCGCGGCGCCGCCAGGCTGCCGCTGCCCGCGAGTTGCGCGGCCAGACGCGCATCCAGCCGGATGCCGACTGGCAGGAAAGGCCTGGCCAGACGCAGGTCGGGCACGTTGAGCGTGGCCGTCCATGCCAGCGGCGCGCTGCGCAACAAGCTGAAGGCGGCGCCCGTGCGTTCCAGCGTGGCGCGCCCTTCGGCACGCACCTGTCCGGCCTCGCGGGTATCGGCTTCGAGGCGGGCGGTGACGCGGCTGGCGTCGGCACGAAAATTCAGCGCGAGCGCGGTCAGTCCCAGATTCATCGCCGGCTCGGTCAGGTGCACATCGCCGCTCTGGCGCAGCAGGCGCGCCTGGCCATCGAGCGTAGTGCCCAGGCGCAGGCTCCAGTCGCCATTCACCCGCAGGTCGGTGGTGAACGGCAACGGCTTTTCCAGCAGGCCGAGCACGGGCGTCAGCGGCAGGTTGACCAGGCTTCCGCGCGTGGCCAGCTGCGCGCCCTGACGGTCGATCTGCACCACGTTGACTTGTCCGCCCGCCAGCGCCAGCACCAGATCGTTTATCTGTTGCCGTTCGCGCGACAGCGTCAGCGCAGCGGGCGCGCTCAGCCGCATCGGCCAGGCGCCCTCCACCTCGGCCCGGTTCAACTGCCCGCGCCACGACATCTGCGTGGCGTCCAGTCCGCCGGCGAGACTCGCCGTCACCCGCCAGGCAGACAGGCGGGCGTCGAGCGACAGCGTGTGCGCGTTGCGGCGGCCTTGCAGGTCTGCCTGGATGGCACTCAGACGCTGCCCGGCCAGGCGCACCCCGCGTGCGTCGAGCCGGCCGTTGAACGCGCCGGCCGCAGCCGCCTGCAGCTCGAGTTGCAGATTCAACGTATCGGCCGCGATGTCGCCCGGCAGGCGCAGGCCGCTGGCCGCCACCTTCGCGTCAATCTGCAACTGGGCAGGGTCGCCGCCGGCGCTGCCCGTGCTGGTCAGCCGCCCGGCCAGTCCCAGGTTCAGCCGCGCCAGAGCGGGCGCGTCGACGTCCCACCGCAGGCGGTCGCCGGCACGGCCATAGGCGCCCGTCAGTTGCGCCCGGTTGCCGGCGATATCGAGATCGATATCGGCGTCGGTCAGATGCCGGTTTTCGTAGCGCAAGCGCCCCTGCCCGCGGACCGGTCGGCCCTCGAGTTCGCCCGGCGGCAGGGTGAATTGCGTCTGCATCCGCAGGTCGGGCAGCAGCGCGCCGCTCACCTGGCCGCGCGCGTTGAGCCGCGCGCGCGGAAACCGTCCGAAGCGTGCTGGATTGATCTGCGTGGCGTCGAATTCGGCGGAAAACGCGCGGCTGGCGTCGAGCTGCAGCATGCCTTTCGCCGTCAGCCGACCGGCCTGGCCGCTGAAATTCGCCGCTTCCAGCCGCAAGCCCGAATCGGCATGGCTCAGCGTGAAACGTCCTTGCCCCCAGGCTTCGCCCACCTCGGCGTCGAGCGTCTGGCGCGCGGCATCGCCGGCCAGTTGCAGCGTCGTGCGCAGGCGCGTGGCGTAGAGATCGCGGTGCAGGCCGGCCAGATCGAGGCGCGGACTGGCGAGATCGAGCGCAAAGCGGCCATTGCGCCACTGGCCTGTTCCCGTGAGTTGCCCGGCTGCACCCAGATCGATCGCCAGCACGCTGAAATCCGCATCGGTCATGTCGCCCGCCACCGCCCCGGTCAGGTTGGCCAGCGGCAGCCGGTGCTGGTCGAGCCGGCCGGCCAGCCGGTTGGTCAGGCTGAAGGTGCCGAGCAGGCGCTCGCCGGCACGCCCCTCGAATACCCCGGAAAACGCCAGATCGGCAGCCGGCGCGTCCGTCACGAACAGCCGCGGGTCGATCCCCTGCCCGCTCACCAGCAATCTGGGCAGGCGCACGCGCGCGAACGGCGCGGCTTCGCCGCTGGCCATCATGCGCATGCTTTCCGCTTCGGCATCGAGCCTGAATTGCAATGCTGCCAGGGTGCCGGCCAGACCGAGCCGGGCCGTTATCGGCACCGGTTCGTTGCGCACGGCGTCGATGCGCCCCTGCAAGGCAAATGGCGCATCCTTGCCGATCTCGACTTGTCCCTGCAGCCCGGCCCACGGCGAGGTTACGCTTGCCTGGGTCAGGCGATAGCGCTGGCCGTCGTCGTCGAGCCGCCCGCGCAGCGCGCCGAGCGTCAGGCGTGCACCGGCATCGACGATCTCCAACTGTGCCAGGTCGAATGTGCGCACCTGCACATCGAGCGGCAGGCGCAGGCTGCGCGGCAATTGTGGCGGCGTGGGGTCGGGCTTCAGGATCGTCACCCGCGCACTGCGCGCCGCCAGCAGGTCGACATCGAGCCGGCGCTGCCACAGCGCGCGCGGCTGCCATTCGAGGCGGATAGCCTCGATTTCGATGCGCCGGGCGGCGGTGGTGATCGTCAGTTTGCGGATGCCGAGCGGCACACCGAGATGGCCCTCGACGCCTTCGATCTGCACCCGGCCGCCGCTCAAGCTCGCCGCTGTTCCGCTCAGCCAGCGGAACCCGGTGGCCGTGCCTGCCAGGAAGGCGCCCGCCGCGACCAGCAAGCCCAGCAGCGCAAACAGGCCAAGCAGCCACCGGACAGTGCGCTTCAAAACGATACTCCGAGCGAGAAATGCAGGCGGAATTTGGCGGTGGCTTCGCCATAGGCGAGGTCGAGATTCACCGGCCCGACCGGAGAGCGGTAGCGCGCGCCCACGCCGTAGCCGAATACCGGCGACAGGGCGCCCGGGCTGTCGGCCGCGTCGCCCGCATCGACGAACAGCGCCATGCCCCAGTCGCGGTCGAAGAAATAGTTGTATTCGACGCTGCCGGTGGCGAGATAGCGCACCGATGCCACCCCGCCGGTGAGCGTGCGCCCCAGGCTCTGATAGGCATAGCCGCGCACCGAGTTGTCGCCGCCGGCGCGGAACAGGAAATCGGTGGGGATACCGTCGCGCGACTCCGCCAGCACGCTGCCGAATTCGCCGCGCAGCACCAGCCGTCCGTTGCCGCCGGCCTGGAAATACTGGGTGTGGCGGCCATACAGGCGAATGAAGCTGGTATCCGACAGCAGGGCCTCGGCCGCGCCGCCGCCCTGCAGGCTCAGCACATGGCCGCGCCGCGGATAGAACGCGCGTCCCACCGTGCGCTGGGTCCAGGCGTAGTTGGCGGTCAGCGCCTGGTTGCGCACGTCCAGCACGTCGGCAATGCTCTGCTGCTCGGTCTGGTATTGCAGCGACAGGGTCGATTCGATCTGCCCGCGCGTACGGCTGCGCTTGGCCGCAAATACCGTGGAGCGGGTTTCCTGCCCCTTGATGTCCTCCTGCTTGAGCTGCACGCCGAGGCTGTGTTCGTAGCCCTTGGCCGTGCGCGGCCAGGCCAGTTCCGCCGTTCCGGTCTGGCGCGCGGTTTCCAGGCGCGCATCGAGCTTGAGGCGCATGCCGCGGTCCAGGATGTCGCGATCCAGCCACGACGCCTGCACCCGTGCGCCGGTGTCGGTGCTGATGCCGGCGCCGACGCTGAAGCGCTTCTCCGGCCGTTCCACCACCTCGACCCGGAGCGGCACCGCCGCCGCCAGCGCCGGGTCGGGCTCGATGCGCACCGCGGCCTGCGCGTAATAGCCGCTGGATTCGAGCGCCGCCTGATAGTCCAGCAGATCCTGTTGGCGCACCGGCTTGCCGGGGCTGGCCGGGTTGAGGTTGCGGATGATCGACTCGGGATAGCGCCGGCTGCCGCTGATGGCCGGCTGGCCGTAGAAGAAGGCAGGGCCGCTGTCGAGCGTCAGGGTCAGATCCGCCGCCTGTGCGGCGGGATCGATGCGCGCCTCGCTCGCCTCGATCTGCGCCGCCGGATAGGCCCCCGCCAGCAGGGGCCGCAGCACCGCCAGCTTGGCCGCCTCCCAGTCCGCCTGGCGAAACGGCATGCCCTGCTTCAGTGCAAAGCTGCGTTCGATGCGCCCTCGCAGGCTGGCCGCATCGGGCCGCGTTTTCAAGGCGCCGCCGAAGGCCAGCTTCACGCTGCGCACCCGCGTGCGCGCACCGGGGTCGACCCGGTAAGTCACCCGCCAGTCGCCGCCCAAGCGTTCCACCACGCTGTCCACCTGTGGCGAAAAATAGCCTTCGGTCGCCAAGAGGTCGCGCGCCGTCAGCTCGCTCTGCCGCTGCAGCCGCGCGACTTCCTCGGCATCGGGCTTTTCGCCCGAGCGTGCCGCCCGCGCCGTTTCCAGATGCTGCGTCAGGAGTGCCTTGATCTCATCCGGCGCTTCGACCTCCACCGTCAGCGCGTGCGCCGGCGTCGCGGCGAGCGCGGCAAGGAAGAGCAAGGTTTTGCAAAAACGAGCAGGCAAGACGATCCACGCGGAAGAAGAGGTCAGTTCATTCTAGGAGGTGTGTCCGGGATCGGGCAAAACTGCGGACGCCCATACGGGCGCCATGGTATCGATAGCAGGCGTAGGCCAGGCCGATCCTTGAGCTGACTTGTCTGTGGATCATCGAAGATCCACGGCAATCCCTTGGTACAAAGAGATCCACATGACCCAGATTGAGGCAACGCCGCCCGACGCGATGATCGCCGCAACGATTGGCCTGCTCACCTGTCTCCTGCCCCGAGGACTGCTTCCGCCGACACCGAGCGGAAAGCGCTGGGACCGCGTTCCTGACGACGGAGGCTCCGGCCGGATCGGTCGGCAGTTCGAACGAAGCGACCGGGATAGCCACATTCTCCGCAAAATGCGGCACCCGCCGATCCGGACGCATTCTGAGTGGACACCGCCGCGCCTTCCCATGCGAATCTCATGGCCAGACGCGCAATAAAAAGAGGGCGGAATCCCGCCCTCTCTCAGCTTCACTTACCCGGCACTGATCACGCCTTCTGGAAGCTGAACGCCCCGTTTTGCGCGTCGACGCGAATGGTGTCGTTGGGCGCGAAGTGGCCACCGAGGATTTCCTTCGCCAGCGGGTTTTCCAGCTCGCTCTGGATGGCGCGCTTGAGCGGCCGCGCACCGTAGATCGGGTCGAATCCGGCCTTGGCGATTTCGGCCAGCGCGGCGTCGCTGACGTCGAGCTTCATTTCCATCTGCGCCAGGCGCTGCTCCAGCGCCTGCAGCTGGATGCGCGCGATGCTGGCGATGTGCCCTTCGGACAGCGCGTGGAAAACGACGACCTCGTCGATGCGGTTGATGAACTCGGGGCGGAAGTAGGACTTCACCTCGCCCAGCACGGCGAGCTTGATGACCTGGTAATCGTCGCCGCTCATGCTCTGGATCATCTGCGAGCCGAGGTTGGAGGTCATCACGATCACGGTGTTGCGGAAGTCCACGGTGCGGCCCTGGCCGTCGGTCAGGCGGCCGTCGTCGAGCACCTGCAGCAGCACGTTGAAGACGTCCGGGTGCGCCTTTTCCACCTCGTCCATCAGGATGACGGAGTAAGGCTTGCGGCGCACCGCTTCGGTCAGATAGCCGCCTTCCTCGTAGCCGACGTAGCCGGGCGGCGCGCCGATGAGGCGCGCGACCGAGTGCTTCTCCATGAATTCGCTCATGTCGATGCGGATCATGTGGTCGGCGGAATCGAACAGGTATTCGGCGAGCGTCTTGCACAGCTCGGTCTTGCCGACGCCGGTGGGGCCGAGGAACAGGAAGGAGCCGAGCGGCCGGTTGGGGTCGGACAGGCCGGCACGCGAGCGGCGGATGGCGTCGGAGACGACGCGCACCGCCTCGTCCTGCCCCACCACCCGGCCGTGCAGCTTGTCTTCCATGTGCAGCAGCTTGTCGCGCTCGCCCTGCAGCATCTTGGCCACCGGGATGCCGGTGGCGCGCGACACCACCTCGGCGATTTCCTCGGCGCCGACTTCGGTGCGCAGCAGCTTGAACGCGGGCTTGGTGTCGGCCGATTCGGCGTGCTTCAGCTGCGCTTCCAGCTGCGGCAGCTTGCCGTACTGGATCTCGGCGACCTTGTCCAGCTTGCCCTGGCGCTGCAGCTCGACCATCTCGCCGCGCAGCCTGTCGATCTCCTCCTTGATGTGTGCGGAGCCCTGCACCTGGGCCTTTTCGGACTTCCAGACCTCTTCGAGGTCGGCGTATTCGCGGCCGAGTTTCTCGATTTCGTCTTCCAGCAGACCCAGACGTTTTTTCGAGGCCTCGTCGGTCTCGCGTTTCACCGCCTCGCGCTCGATCTTCAGTTGGATGATGCGACGGTCGAGCTTGTCCATCACCTCCGGCTTGGAGTCGATTTCCATCTTGATGCGCGCGGCCGCCTCGTCGATCAGGTCGATCGCCTTATCGGGCAGGAAGCGGTCGGTGATGTCGACGCCGTGATGCAGTTCGTAGCGCTCCTGCAGGCCGCGCAGGATGGCGATGGTCGATTCGACGGAAGGCTCGTCGACCAGCACCTTCTGGAAGCGGCGCTCGAGCGCGGCGTCCTTCTCGATGTACTTGCGGTATTCGTCGAGCGTGGTCGCGCCGATCAGATGCAACTCGCCCCGCGCCAGCGCGGGTTTGAGCATGTTGCCGGCGTCGATCGCGCCTTCGGCCTTGCCGGCGCCGACCAGGGTGTGCAGCTCGTCGAGAAACACGATATAGCGGCCGGCGTCCATCGCCAGCTCCTTCAACACGGCTTTCAGGCGCTCCTCGAATTCGCCGCGATACTTGGCGCCGGCGAGCAATGCGGCCAGATCGAGCACCAGCACTTTCTTGCCCTTGAGCGTTTCGGGCACTTCGTCATTAATGATCCGCTGCGCCAGGCCTTCGACGATGGCCGTCTTGCCGACGCCGGGTTCGCCGATCAGCACCGGGTTGTTCTTGGTGCGGCGCTGCAGGATCTGGATCGAGCGGCGGATTTCGTCGTCGCGCCCGATCACCGGGTCGAGCTTGCCGTCGCGCGCACGCTGGGTGAGATCCAGCGTGTATTTGGCAAGCGCCTCGCGCTGGCCCTCGGCTTCCTGCGACTGCACGGCCTCGCCGCCGCGCACGGCCTGGATCGCCTGTTCCAGCGCGGCCTTCTGGGCGCCGTGCTGCTTCAGCAGGCGGCCGGTTTCGCCCTTGTCGTCGAGCGCCGCCAGCAGGAACAGCTCGGAGGCGATGAAGGCGTCGTTGCGCTTCATCGCCTCCTTGTCGGTGAGGTTCAAGAGGTTGTTGAGTTCGCGCGAGATGCTCACTTCGCCGCCCTGGCCTTCCACCTTCGGCAGCCGCGTCAACGCCTGGGCCAGCGACGCTTTCAGGGCCGGCACCTGCACCCCGGCGCGCGACAGGATGGCCGCCGCGCCGCCGCCTTCCTGGTTCAGCAGGGCCAGCAGCAGGTGCTGCGGCTCGATGTAGGCATGGTCGCCGCCGACGGCAAGGCTTTGCGCGTCGGAAAACGCCTGTTGGAACTGGGTGGTGAGCTTGTCGAAACGCATGGGTGACCTCGTGCTTAAGGTATATTGAATGTCAGCTAAATGATGCCTTGCCGGGCGATTTCAACCCTTTATGTCTGAATTGAATGTAGAACAGGTTTTGTCCGATGTCGCGCGCGCGCTGGCCGAAGACGTCGGCAGCGGCGATCTTACCGCCCAGCTGATCCCCGCAGCACAAACCGCCCGCGCCCGCGTCATCACCCGCGAGCCCGCCGTGGTCGCGGGACGGCCGTGGTTCGACGCCTGCTTTCGCGCGCTCGACCCCGCTTGCATCCTCGACTGGCGAATCGACGAGGGCGACGCCGTTGCCGCCGGCAGCGTGCTGGTGGACATCAGCGGCAATGCCCGCACGCTGCTGACCGCCGAACGCCCGGCGCTGAATTTCCTGCAGACGCTGTCGGCAGTGGCCACCGCCACCCGGCCCTATGTCGAGGCGGTGCGCGGCACCCACGCCGCCATCCTCGACACCCGCAAGACCCTGCCCGGCCTGCGCGTCGCCGAAAAATACGCGGTACGGGCCGGCGGCGGACAGAACCAGCGCGTGGGCCTCTTCGACGGCATCCTGATCAAGGAAAACCACATCGCGGCGGCGGGCGGCATCGCGCAAGTGCTCGACGCCGCATTCCGGCTGGCGGAAGACAAGGTCAGCGTGCAGATCGAAGTGGAAAACCTCGACGAGCTCGTGCAGGCCCTCGCCGCCGGCGCGCCACTGATCCTGCTCGACAACTTCAGTCTGGCCGACCTGCGCCGCGCGGTGCAGCTCACCCATGGCCGCGCCCTGCTCGAAGCGTCCGGCAACATCACCTTGGAGACGGTGCGCGCGGTGGCCGAAACGGGGGTCGACCGCATTTCCATCGGCGGCCTCACCAAGCACATCCGTGCGGTCGACCTGTCGATGCGCATCGACGCCGATGATTGAGCTTGTCCGTGCCCGCTACGACCACCCCGCGCATGCCGCCGCGCTGCTCGCATTGCTGGACGCCTACGCGCGCGAGCCGGCGGGCGGCAGCGCGCCGCTCAGCGACTTCGCCCGCGACAAGCTGATCGGGGAACTCGCTGCGCGCCCCTTCATCTTCAGCGTATTGGCGTTCGACGGCGCCACGCCGGTCGGCCTCGTCAACGCCATCGAGGGTTTTTCCACCTTCGCCTGCGCCCCGCTGGTCAACGTGCACGACGTCGTCGTCATGCCCAGCCACCGCGGCCGCGGCATTGCGGCACGAATGCTGACCGAGGTCGAGGCCATCGCGCGCGATCGCGGCGCCTGCAAGCTGACCCTGGAAGTGCTCTCCGGCAACCGCGCCGCCCGGGCGCTCTACGAAAAGCTGGGGTTCGACGACTACCGGCTCGATCCCGCCATGGGCCGCGCGCAGTTCATGCAGAAGTGGCTGGCTTGAAACGCATCCTTTTCGCACTGTGGCTGGCGCTGGCCGCCCACCCGGCGTGGGCTGATACGCCGCCGGCCGCCCCGGCGATGCTGCTGGCCGAGGTCTATGCCGCCGACGTCGACGTCACCCAATACTGGGTGAGCGAGAAGCACGACGGCGTGCGCGCCCAGTGGGACGGCCGCACGTTGCGTTTTCGCGGCGGCGGCATCGTTCCAGCGCCGGCGTGGTTCACCGCCAGCTTCCCGACCGTTCCGCTGGACGGCGAACTGTGGATCGCACGCGGCCGGTTCGATGCGTTGTCGGGCACGGTGCGCAAGATCGAACCGGTGGATGCCGAATGGCGGCAGGTGCGCTACCTGATATTCGAATTGCCCGGCGCGGCGGGCGATTTCAGCGAGCGCGTCCGGCAGATGCGGGCCATTGTTGCCCGGGCCGGCGTGCCCTGGCTTGAGGCCGTCGAGCAGGGGCGCGTGGCCGACCAGAGCGAACTGACGCAGCGCCTGGATGCCGTGCTGCGCGCAGGCGGCGAAGGCCTGATGCTGCACCGCGCCGACGCGCCGTATCGGACCGGCCGCAGCGATGTGTTGCTGAAGCTGAAGCCCTGGCAGGATGCCGAAGCCGTCGTCGTCGGCCACATCCCCGGCAGCGGCAAATATCGGGGCATGACCGGCGCGCTGCAAATGGAAACGCCGGACGGCAAGCGCTTCCGCATCGGCAGCGGGCTCTCCGACGCGCTGCGCCGCCAGCCGCCCCCCATCGGCACGCGCATCACCTATCGCTATCAGCAGCTGACGAAAAACGGAGTGCCGCGTTTTCCGCGCTATCTGCGCGTCAGGGAAGATTTCTAACGGCTTATTCCAGCCAGATCAGCGACGCCATCCGCCCGGTCACGCCGTCGCGCCGGTACGAATAGAAGCTGTCCGCCTCGCTGAAGGTGCAGCGCCCGCCGCCGTGGATCGCCTGCACCCCAATGCGGTTGAGGCGGATGCGCGCGAGCCGGTAGATGTCGGCGAGCCATTTTCCTGGCGCGGGCTGCGGGACGAATGCGGCGGCGGCTTCGGGGTGCCGGCCGACGAAGGCCTCACGCACCGCGTCGCCCACTTCGAACGCCTGCGGGCCGATGGCGGCCCCCATCCACGCGAGGATTTCATCCGGCGGCACCTGCATCGCAGCGACGGCGGCTTCGAGCACGCCGCCGGCCAGCCCGCGCCAGCCGGCATGCGCGGCGGCGACAACGCTGCCGGCACGGTCGCAGAACAGCACCGGCAGGCAGTCGGCGGTGAGCACAGCGCAGGCTTCCCCCACTTGGCGGGTGAACGAAGCGTCGGCTTCGCGCTCGGTGTCGCGGCCGAGTTCGACCACGCGGGCACTGTGCACCTGCCTGAGCCAGCCCGGCTCGGCGGGCAGCCGTTCCCGCAGGCGCGTCCGGTTGGCGGCGACGCGGGCCGGATCGTCACCGACGTGATCGCCCAGGTTGAGGCTTGCCCACGGCGCCTGGCTCACCCCGCCCGCGCGGGTGGTCATCAGGCTTTTTACCCGCGCGGGCGCGGGCCAGTCGGGAACGATCGGGTTCACTTGCCCCAGCCGGTGTTGTCGCGCAGCGCGGCCAGCAGCGAAGCGAAGTCGGGCGGCAGCGGGCATTCCCACTGCATGAATTCCTGGGTGATCGGGTGGATCAGGCCCAGCCGCTCGGCATGCAGCGCCTGGCGCGGGAACGGAATCTTGAGATGGCTGCGGCGGCTGGCGCTGTAGACCTGCTCGCCGACCAGCGGGTGGCCGATGTGCTGCATGTGGACCCGGATCTGGTGGGTGCGGCCGGTTTCCAGCCGGCAGCGCAGCAGCGTCACGCCGGGGAAGCGTTCGACCACGTCGTAATGCGTGACTGCCTGCTTACCCATGCTGTGCACGGTGCGCTTGGTGCGGTTGTGCGGATCGCGCGCCAGCGGCTCATCGACGGTGCCCGCGTGGTCGACCTCGCCATATACCAGGGCGAGGTATTCGCGCTTGACGCTGCGCGCCTGCAGTTGGCGTACCAGGTCGGTATGGGCTTGCAGGGTCTTGGCGGCGACCAGCAGGCCGGAGGTATCCTTGTCGAGCCGGTGCACGATGCCGGCGCGCGGCAGTTCGGCCGACTGCGGCACCCGGTGCAGCAGCGCGTTCAACAGCGTGCCGCGCGGATTGCCGCTGCCGGGATGGACCACCAGCCCGACCGGTTTGTTGATGACCAGCAGCACCGGATCTTCGAACACCACGTTGAGCGGGATGGCTTCCGGCGCGTCGGGGGTGGCGTTCGGATCGGGCTCGATTTCGACCCGCACCGCCTCGCCGCCGCTGACCTTCATCTTGGTCGTGCCCCAGGCGTCGTCCACCGCGATCTTGCGCGCACGGATCCAGTTCTGGATGCGGTTGCGCGAAAATTCCGGCAGCAGGGCGGCCAGGGCCAGGTCCAGGCGCTGGCCGCCCTGCGCATCCGGGATCACCAGCTGGCGGATATCGCCTTGGCTATTTCCCTTATAATCGGTCGACGAATTTTCTGTGTCTTTTCCCATGCTTAAGCAACGTTCATCCGGTTTCACTACATTCAATCGGGCGCCTGGCTTCAAACGGGCGCTGGGCAGCGCACTGCTGGCCGCTGCGCTCGCCCTGGGCGGCTGCGGCCTGCTGCCCGAGGTCAAGGATGAAACCGCGGGCTGGTCGGCACAGAAGCTCTATGCCGAGGCGAAGGACAATCTCAACGAGGGCAACTACGAACGGGCGGTCAAGCTGTTCGAAACGCTGGAGTCGCGCTACCCGTTCGGCCGCTATGCGCAGCAGGCCCAGCTGGAAGTCGCCTACGCCTACTACAAGGACAATGAGCCGATTTCCGCCATTGCCGCGTGCGACCGCTTCATCAAGCTGCACCCCAATCACCCTAACGTCGATTACGCCTACTATCTGAAGGGCCTGGCGAATTTTAACGACGACCTCGGCCTGCTGGGCAACCTGGTCGACCAGGACATGAGCGAACGCGACCCCAAGGCCGCGCGCGACGCGTTCCTCGCGTTCAAGGAACTGACCACCCGCTTCCCCGACAGCAAATACGCCGCCGATTCGACCGCCCGCATGAAGTACCTGGTCAACGCGCTGGCCGGCAACGAAGTCCACGTCGCCAAATATTATCTGAAACGCGAAGCCTGGGTGGCGGCCGCCAATCGCGCCAAGGAAGTGCTGAAAACCTACCCCGAAGCCCCCGCCCTGGAAGAAGCGCTGGCGATCATGGTGATTGCCTACGACAAGCTGAAACTGACCGATCTGCGCGACGATGCGCAGCGCGTGCTGACGCTCAACTTCCCTGGCAGCCGGTACGCCAAGGGTGTGAACACCGAGGGCAAGGCGTGGTACCGGTTCTGGTGATCGATTAGCGCGGCGGCGGATCAGACCGCCGCTTCGCCCGACTCGCCGGTGCGTATCCGCACCACCTGCTCCACCGCCGTCACGAAAATCTTGCCGTCGCCGATCTTGCCGGTACGCGCAGCGACGATGATCGCCTCCATCGCGCGATCCAGCAAGTTGTCGGCGACGACGATCTCGACCTTCACCTTGGGCAGGAAATCCACCACGTATTCGGCACCGCGATACAGTTCGGTGTGGCCTTTCTGGCGGCCGAAGCCCTTGACCTCGGTCACGGTCAGGCCGGTCACGCCGAGTTCGGACAGCGCTTCGCGCACTTCGTCGAGCTTGAACGGCTTGATGATGGCTTCGATTTTTTTCATGACAGTTCCCCTTCGGGTCGGTATTTCGAGGTAATCGGATAGCGCCGGTCCTTGCCGAAATTACGCGGGGTGATGCGCGGGCCGGGTGGCGCCTGACGGCGCTTGTATTCTGCGAGATCGACCATGCGGATGACTTTCTTCACCGTGGCGGCATCGTAGCCCTGCGCGACGATGTCGCGCGCCGCCAGATCGCGCTCGACGTAGGCCGCCAGGATGGCGTCGAGCGTGTCGTATGGCGGCAGGCTGTCCTGGTCGGTCTGGTCGGGGCGCAGTTCGGCCGACGGCGGGCGATCGATGATGCGCTGCGGAATGACCTGGAATCCGGTCGCTCCGGACAGGCTGTTGCGGTAATTCGCCAGCCGGTAAACCAGGGTTTTCGACACATCCTTCAGCACGGCGAAGCCGCCCGCCATGTCGCCATACAAGGTCGCGTAACCGGTCGCCATTTCGCTCTTGTTGCCGGTGGTCAGCACCAGCGAGCCGAATTTGTTGGACAGCGCCATCAGCAGCGTGCCGCGCGCGCGCGCCTGCAGATTCTCTTCGGTGGTGTCCGCCGCCCGCCCGGCAAACTCGCCGGCCAGCTGCGTCACGAAAGCGTCGAATATCGGCCCGATGGCGATTTCGGAATAGCGCACGCCGAGCCGCTGCGCCATGTCGCGCGAATCCTCGACGCTGATGGAGGCGGTGTAATCCGACGGCATCATCACCGCATGCACGCGCTCCGCCCCCAGGGCATCGGCCGCAATAGCCAGCGTCAGCGCCGAATCGATGCCGCCCGACAATCCCAGGTGCACCCCCTTGAAGCCGTTCTTGCCGACGTAATCGCGCACCGCCAGCACCAGCGCGTCGTAGACTGCCGCCTCCTCGGCCTGCAGGCCATGCCGGGGTCCGCTGCAGCTGTTGCCCGCGATGTCCAGATAAAACAGCCCCTCGCGCCAGGCCGGGCACTGCACCACCACCTCGCCTCCGGCGCTGACCGCGAACGACGCGCCGTCGAACACCAGTTCGTCCTGCCCGCCCACCAGGTTGGCGTAAACGATCGGCAAGCCGGCTTCGACGAGGCGCGATCGCGCGACCGCATGGCGTTCGCGCTCCTTGTTGAGATGGAACGGCGAGGCGTTCGGCACCAGCAGCCAGTCGGCGCCGGCTTCCAGCGCACGCGTCGCCGGCCCCGGCTCCCAGATATCGCCGCAGATATTGAGGCCGAAATTCACCCCGCCGCAGCTGAACACGCAGGGCGCGTCGCCGCTGTCGAACACGCGCTGCTCGTCGAACACGGAATGATTCGGCAGGTGGTGCTTGCGGTACACCGCCTCGACCCGGCCGCCGCGCAGCAGCGCCGCCGCATTGAACAGGCCATCGTCGGTGCGCTCGGGGTAGCCGACGATCAGCGCAAGTTCGCGCGGCGCCGCGTCTGCGATTTTCTCCAGCGCAGCCGCGCAGGCCTCGCAAAAATCGCGCCGCAGCACCAGGTCTTCCGCCGGATAGCCGCAGATCGACATTTCCGGCGTAAGCAGCAAGGCCGCGCCTGCCGCATGCGCCTCGCGCGCGGCGGCAAGCAATCTGCCGGTGTTGCCCGCGATGTCGCCGACGGTGAGATTGATCTGCGCGACGGCGAGTTTCATCGAGCGCCGAGCGCCAGCTGCACGGCTTCGCCCAGGCCCGCCGGGCTCTGCGCCACGACGACGCCCGCGGCTTCCAGCGCGCGGATTTTCGCGTCCGCCGTGCCGCTGCCGCCGGCAATGATCGCGCCGGCGTGGCCCATGCGCTTGCCCTTGGGGGCGGTGCGGCCGGCGATGTAGGCGGCGACCGGTTTGTTCATGTTGGAACGGATGTATTCGGCCGCCTCTTCCTCGCGGCTGCCGCCGATTTCGCCGACCAGGATCACCGCTTCGGTCTGCGCGTCGGCTTCGAACATTGCAAGACAATCGATGAAATCCAGCCCCTTGATCGGGTCGCCGCCGATGCCGACGCAGGTCGACTGCCCCAGCCCGAGTTGCGTGGTCTGATGCACCGCTTCGTAGGTGAGCGTGCCGGAACGCGAGACGATGCCGATCTTGCCCTTGCTGTGGATGGCGCCGGGCATGATGCCGATCTTGCATTCGCCCGAGCTGATGATGCCGGGGCAGTTGGGGCCGATCAGCTTGGCGCCGTTGGCCTTGAGCGCCGCCTTCACGTTGAGCATGTCCAGCACCGGGATGCCCTCGGTGATGCAGACGATGACCTCGATGCCGGCGTCGGCGGCTTCGAGGATCGAATCGGCGGCGAACGCGGCCGGCACGTAGATCATGGTCGCGCTGGCGCCGGTCTGCCGCACCGCCGCGCGCACCGTGTCGAACACCGGCAGATCGAGGTGCGTCTGCCCGCCCTTGCCGGGCGTCACCCCGCCGACCATCCGGGTACCGTAGGCGATCGCCTGCGCGGAATGGAAGCTGCCCTGCTTGCCGGTGAACCCCTGGCAGATGACCTTGGTGTCCTGATTGACGAGGATGCTCATTGCGCTTGCTCCACCGCGAGTTTGGCCGCCCGAGTCAGGCTTTCCGCCGGCAGGATCGCCAGCCCCGATTCGGCCAGCAGGGTGCGGCCCAGTTCGGCATTGGTGCCTTCCAGCCGCACGATCACCGGCACCTTCACGCCGACCTCCTGCACCGCCTGGACAATGCCCTCGGCGATGACGTCGCAGCGCACGATGCCGCCGAAAATGTTGATCAGCACGGCGCGCACATTGGGGTCGAGCAGGATGATCTTGAAGCCCTGCGCCACCGTCTCCGGGGTGGCGCCGCCGCCGACGTCGAGGAAGTTGGCGGGCGTGCCGCCCTCCAATTGGATGAGGTCCATCGTCGCCATCGCCAGCCCGGCGCCGTTGACCATGCAGCCGATGTTGCCGGCGAGCGCGACGTAGTTCACGTTGGCTGCGTTGGCCGCCGCTTCCTTGGCGTCGATCTGGCTGTCGTCGCGCAGTTCGGCGAGGGCACGACGGCGGTACAGCGCATTGTCGTCGACGCTCATCTTGCAGTCGAGCGGCAGCACGCGGTTGTCGGCGGTCACCACCAGCGGATTGATTTCGAGCAGGGAAAGATCGTTGGCGACGAACACGCGATAGAGTTGCGGCAGCAGGCGGCAAAAGTCCTTGTAGGCGTCGCCCGTCAGTTCCAGCGCAAACGCCAGCGCGCGGCACTGGAAGTCCTGCACGCCCAGCAGGGGATCGCAGACCTCGGTCAGCACCTTTTCCGGGGTGGCATGGGCGACCTCCTCGATATCCATGCCGCCGGCGGCGGACGCCACCACAGCGACGCGTTCGGTCTCGCGGTCGACCAGCAGCGACAGGTACAGCTCGCGCGCGATCGGCAGCGTCTCTTCCACCAGCACCTGGTGCACCGGCTGGCCGTCGGGCGCGTTCTGATTGGTCGTCAACTGCTTGCCGAGCAGCGATTCGGCCAGCGTGCGCACCTCGCCCAGGCTTTTCACCACCTTGACCCCGCCCGCCTTGCCGCGCCCACCGGCGTGGATTTGCGCCTTCACCACCCAGGCGTCGCCGCCCAGTTCGCTGGCGGCGTTTACCGCGGCCTCGGCGCTCGCCGCAACGATGCCGCGCGGCGTGTTAATGTTGCCCGACCGCAGGATCTGTTTGGCCTGATATTCATGCAGGTTCATGTATTTTTCGATGGAAACTCGCCAAGACGTGCATTTTGAAGCAAAGCCCCCCGCTACGGAAGCCACAGCCGCAGAAACGGCAGTCCGCGTCGTCATGCGCATGGCCGAACTGCCTGCCGGCGCATGGAACGCCCTGGCCGGCGATTCGCCCTTCCTGCAGCATGCCTTCCTCGACGCACTGGAAACGACCGGCTGCGTCGGCGCCGACATCGGCTGGGAGCCGGTACACCTGGCGCTATTCAGGGACGGCCGGCTCGACGCCTCGATGCCCCTCTACGTCAAGCACCACTCCTGGGGCGAGTTCGTGTTCGACTGGGCATGGGCCGACGCCTACCGCCGCCATGGCCTCAACTACTACCCCAAGCTGGTGTGCTGCGTCCCCTTCTCGCCGGTGCCCGGGCCGCGCCTGCTGGCACGCAATGACGCCGACCGCGCCGCGCTGATCCAGGCGGCGCTCAAGCTCACCCGGGATTTGAACTGCTCGTCGTTCCACATCCTGTTTCCCGCCGAGCCGGATCATGCCGCGCTCCAGGCCACCCAACTACTGCATCGCAGCGGCTTCCAGTTCCACTGGTTCAATGCGGGCTACGCCAGCTTCGACGACTTCCTCGCCGCGATGACGCACGACAAGCGCAAGAAGATCCGCCAGGAAAGAAAGAAACTGAACACGCTGGGGGTGACGTTTCGCTGGGTGGAAGGCAGGGAAAGCGCCGATGCCGACTGGGATTTCTTCTATCGCTGCTACGCCGACACCTACGCCCGCCACCGCAGCGAACCGCATCTCAATCGCGCCTTTTTCGCGAAGCTGCGCGAGACGATGCCGGGCAATCTGCTGCTCATCATTGCGGACAAGGACGGCGAACCCACCGCCTGCTCGTTCTGCATGAAGGACGACCAGCGGCTGTACGGCCGCCACTGGGGCACGCTGGAATACGTGCCCGGCCTGCATTTCGAGGCCTGCTACCAGCAGGGCATCGAATACGCGATCGCGAATGGATTGAAAGTCTTCGAAGGCGGCGCGCAGGGCGAGCACAAGCTGTCGCGCGGGCTGGTGCCCACCGCCACGCATTCCTGGCACTGGCTGGAAAACGCCGAATTCCGCGGGGCGGTCGACCGCTTTCTGGAACGCGAGAGCGACGCCATCGGCCACTACATGGACGAACTCGACGGGCCGTTCCGCCGCGAACCGCCTCCTAAGGGCTGACGCTCAGACCAGGACAGCCGTCAGATAGGTCACGTAAAGCGCGCCGTTGACGAACAGGTGCCACACCCGCAGCCCGCCGTTCAGCGCAGCCCAGCGCAGCCAGAACGCCGCGATCAGCGTGATGCCCACCCCCAGCAGCACCTCCTTCTGCGGCGACCACGGCGTGAGCGAGATGCCGATGGCGGGCAATAGCGTGCCCTGGAACACCATCGCGCCGGTGATGTTGCCGAACGCCAGCGTGTCCTTGCGCTTGCGGATCCATAGAATCGAGTTCACCTTCTCCGGCAGCTCGGTCGCAACCGGAATGATCATCAGCGACAGCAGCAGCGCGGAGATGCCGATGATGGGGGCGGCCAGTTCCACGCCGTGGATGAAGCCCTTGGCGCCGGCGACCAGAAGCGCCAGGCCCAGCGCCAGCTGCACGAGGATGAAGAACAGGTTCTGCGGCAGGCCGAGACGGTTGAGCAGCATGGGCGACCCGGCCTCGGTGGCGTGGCCCTCCTCGACCAGCTTGCTCGATGCGTGCAGGGTCAACATCACGTACACGAAGTAGATCGTCACCATGACAAAGGCGATCGAGCCGCGCACCCAGCCTTCTCCATGCGGCACGAACATGGCGGCGAATGCCAGCACGAACGCCATCAGGAAGAAGTCCAGGTCGCGCTTGAGGCCGGTTTTCTCCGGGGTGAGATGGCCCAGCAACCCGCGTCGTTTCAGCACTGCCACGCCCATCAGGCACAGCGACAGCGTCGACAGCATGAGCGGCGCGCCGAGGATGGCGCCGACCCCGATTTCTTCGTTGGTGGCGGCGTTGCCGGTGCCGGCGAAGATCGCCAGCAGCGGCACCAGGGTTTCCGGCATGGCGGTGCCGACCGCGGCGAACAGCGAGCCGGTGACGCCTTCCGAGATGTGCAGTTTCTCGCCCAGATGTTCGAGCGCGTTGACAAAGATTTCCGCCGCCACCAGGATGAGCAGCAGATAGCCGAAGAGTTCGAGAAACAGCATGAGGGCCAGACCGGAGGAAAAATGCGATTCTACCAGCCGCAAGAGGCCCGCCCCGGCCGCCTTTTCGCCGCTGGCCGAAGGCGATTATCATGCCCGCCTGGCCGCCTCCTCCGGCATCGCAGTGGTGCTGTTCAGCGCGCCGCAATGCAGCGCGTGCCGGACATGGAAGAAGCTGTTGCCGCAGGCGCTGGCTGACGTAGCCGGCGCATTCCACGAAGTCGATGTCGGCGAAGCCACCGGGGTGGCGCGCTGCTTCGACATTTTCCATCTGCCCACGATCTACCTCTATCGCGATGGACGGTTTCATGCCGAGTTGCAGTGCGCGGCGCAGTGCGCAGCCGTTCGCCGGGCCGCGCAACGCCTGCTGGCGGCCTCCGCGCAGGACGAGCCTTAATTAGGCCGCCAGCGCGCGTCCCAGGAATACCACCGCAATCGTCAGCAGCCCCAGGCTGAGGTTGATGCCGATCAGCCTGCGGGCCTGCGCCAGCGCGGCGCCGCCGGCCTTCCAGTCCTGCTCGCCGACCGCGCGTTGGAGCTTTTTGTAGGGGGCAAAAAACACGTGCGCGAAAATCAGCATCATCGCGACGCCCAGCGCCAGCATGGTCATCGTGTAATGCGGCGCTGCGGCACCGCCTAGCTTCATCAGCATATGCAGGCCGGTTGCCAGAATCAGGGCTACCGCCACCCACACCCAGGGGAAGAACCTGGCGAACACGCCGGCCCACAGCGTCAGTCGTTGCGGCGGCTCCAGCACGCTGGCGGCCGCCGGGCGCAGCGCCATGTAGGCGAAGAACATGCCGCCGACCCAGACGACGACGCTCAGAAGATGCAGAAACAGGGACAGGATCACGGGGCTTCCTTTCAGAACAGTGGGGCTTGGTCGAGAACGCGTTTAACCGGCGAGAAACTGCGGCGGTGCTGCGGACAGGCGCCGTGCGCCTTCAGCGCGGCCAGATGCGCGGCGGTGCCGTATCCCATGTGCCGGTCGAAGCCATAGGCCGGATAGTCGCCGTGCAGGCGGCACATGAACGCGTCGCGTGCGGTCTTGGCGAGGATCGAGGCGGCGGCGATGGCGGCCACCTTGTCGTCGCCCTTGACCACGGCCTGCGAGCGCCATGCCCAGTTGGGGCAGCGGTTGCCGTCCACCCATACGTCGTCGGGCGCGCGCCCCAGTCCGGCCACCGCGCGCTGCATCGCCAGCAGGGTGGCATGCAGGATGTTCAGGTGGTCGATTTCGGCAACGCTGGCCTCGGCCACGCACCAGGCGGCGGCACGCGCGCGGATCTCATCGGCGAGACGTTCGCGCGCGGCCGCGCCGAGTTTCTTGGAATCGCGCAGGCCATCGATAGGCTGGCCGGGATCGAGCATGACCGCCGCCGCCACCACCGGCCCCGCCAGCGGGCCGCGGCCGGCCTCGTCGACGCCGCATAGCCCGAGCGGCCCTAGATGCAACACGACGGGCTGGCGCCGCATCATCCCTTCCTCGCCAGATAGGGCTGAACCGCCTCGGCAATCCGCGCGCTGGCGTCCTGCCGCAGGCTCAGGTGCAGGGCGCGGAAAGTTTCGACGGCTGCGCGCCGGCGTGGCGCATCGTCGAGCCAGGCCAGGGCATCCGCGGCGAGATTGTCCGCGGTGGCGGCTTCCTGCACCCGTTCCGGCACCACGAAATCGCGCGCCAGGATGTTCGGCAGGCCGATCCACGGCAGCAAGGCTTTTTTCCGCATCATGCGCGCGGTGAGCGCGGGCACGCGGTAGGTGATGACCATCGGTTTTTTGAACAGCGCCGCTTCGAGCGTGGCCGTGCCCGACGCCACCAGCGTCACGTCGCATGCGGCCAGCGCGGAGTGCGACTGGCCGTCCAGAATGCGCAGCGGCAGGTCCAGGCCCTGCATCGCCTGTCGGATCAGCCGTGCGGCCGCCTCGCTGGCGGCGGGCAGCACGAACTGCGCGTCCGGACGATGCTGGCGGATGCGCACCGCCGCATCGAGCATCAGTCGCGCGTGGCGCGTCACTTCGGAGAGCCGGCTGCCGGGCAGCAGCGCGACGACCGGCCCGGCCGCCAGACCCAGCGCCGCGCGTGCGGCTGCCGCGTCGGGTTCCAGCGGGATCACGTCGGCCAGCGGATGGCCGACGTAGCTGACCGGGATGCCGGCATCCCGATAAATTTGTTCCTCGAACGGAAACACCACCAGCATGTGCGACACCGCCTGCCTGATGCGGTGGATGCGTTCGGGTCGCCATGCCCAGATCGACGGGCTGACGAAATGCACGGTAGGGATGCCGGCCTGTTTGAGTTTGGCTTCAAGCGTGAAATTGAAATCCGGCGCATCGATGCCGACAAAGACGCGCGGCCGTTCGTGCAGGAAATAGCGGGCGATGCACGAACGGATCCACAGCAGTTCGGGCAGATGCCGCAGCACCTCGACGTAGCCGTTGACCGCCAGCTTCTCGCTGGGATAGATCGCCTCGACCCCGACTGCCTGCAGGCGTGGCCCGGCAATGCCGGCTGCGCGCAAATCGGGATAGGCCTGTTGCAGCGCGGCGATGAAATGCGCGCCCAGGAGGTCGCCGGAGGTTTCGCCGGCGACCAGCCCCAGATCGATCATCGGATGATGCCGCGCTCGGAACGCGCGAGGAAGTCGAGCAACTGCTGTACTTCGGCATGGTTCGCCGCTTCCGGCGCGAGCTTGGCCTGGGCCTCGGCGAGGGTGTTGCCTTCGCGGTAGAGGATCTTGTAGGCGCGCTTCAGCGCCGCCAGCGCCTCGGCGGAAAACCCGCGCCGCTTGAGCCCCTCGTTGTTGAGGCCATGCGGCGCGGCCGGCTGGCCGGACGCCATGACGAAGGGCGGGACGTCCTTGAACACCACGCTGGAGATGCCGGTCATCACGTGGGCGCCGACCTTGCAGAACTGGTGCACGCCAGTGAAGCCGCCGAGGATCGCCCAGTCGCCGACTTCGGCGTGGCCGGCCAGCGAGGCGTTGTTGGCGAAGATGGTGCGGTCGCCCACCACGCAGTCATGCGCGATGTGGACGTAGGCCATGATCCAGTTGTGGCTGCCGATGGCGGTGACGCCGCGATCCTGCACGGTGCCGGTGTTGAAGGTGCAGAACTCGCGGATCACGTTGTGGTCGCCGATCTCCAGGCGCGTCGGCTCGCCGGCGTACTTCTTGTCCTGCGGCGCTTCGCCGAGCGAGACGAAATGGAATATCCGGTTGCGTGCGCCAATCCGGGTGTGCCCGGTGATCACGGCATGCGCGCCGACGGTGGTGCCGGCGCCGATTTCGACGTGTTCGCCGATGATCGAGTAGGGGCCGATCTCGACGTCGTCGGCGAGCCGGGCGCCCGCTGCGACCAGCGCGGTGGGATGGATCGTCGTCATGTCAGGGCTTGTCGCGCAGGGTCGCCATCAGCTCGGCTTCGGCCACCAGCGCGCCATCCACTTCGGCGCGCCCGGTGTATTTCCAGATGCCGCGCATCTCGCGCACGATCTCGGCCTTGAGCACCAACTGGTCGCCCGGCTTGACCGGCTTCTTGAAGCGCGCGCCGTCGATGCCGGCGAAGTAGATGATGCCGATCTGCTCCGGCGTGTAGTTCTTGGTCTTGAACGACAGAATCCCCGCCGCCTGCGCCATCGCTTCAAGGATCAGCACGCCCGGCATCACCGGCGCCCCCGGGAAATGCCCGTTGAAGAACGGCTCGTTGATGGTGACGTTCTTGATCGCGGTGATGGACTTGCCGAGTTCGAGCTCGGTCACCTTGTCGATCAGCAGGAAGGGGTAGCGGTGCGGCAGATACTGCATCACCTGCTCGATATCCATGATCATGATTTGCCTTCGAGTTCGTTGAGTCGTTTTTCAAGCTGTTTGACCCGGTTCACCAGCTTGTCGAGGTTGCGCATGTGGACGGCGTTCTTCTGCCAGACCTCGTGTTCGGTGAACGGCGGCGCCGAGGTGTAGGTGCCGGCCTTGGGCAGCGATTTGGTGATCAGCGTGTTGGTCGAGATGCGGGTGCCGTCGGCGATCTCGATGTGGCCGAAGATCATCGCCGCGCCGCCGATCGTGCAATGGCGCCCGATTTTGGTGCTGCCGGCAATCCCGGTGCAGGCGGCAATCGCGGTATGCGCGCCGATCGTCACGTTGTGCGCGACCTGGATCAGGTTGTCGAGCTTGACGCCCTCCTCGATCACCGTGTCTTCCAGCGCGCCGCGATCGATGGTGGTGCAGGCGCCGATCTCGACATCGTCGCCGATCAGCACGCGGCCGATCTGCGGAATTTTTTCCCAGCGGCCTTCGTTCGGCGCGAAGCCGAAGCCGTCGGCGCCCACCACGCAGCCCGAATGCAGGATGGCGCGGTCGCCCACTTCGCAACGGTGGTACAGGGTGACGTTGGCGTGCAGCAGGCAATCGGCGCCGATGCGCGCATGATCGCCCACCACGCAGTTGGGACCGATCGCCGAACGGGCGCCGACGCGCGCACCGCTGCCGATGACCGCGCCGGCGGCGATGCTGGCGTCGGCGGCGATCTCCGCATCCGGCGCGACCGTCGCCGCAGGATGGATGCCCGCCGGCGGACGCGGCGGCGGGTTCAGCAAGGCGGAGACGCGCGCGAAATACAGATAGGGATTGGGGGTGAGGATGCGCGGCAGGGCGGTGGCATCGCGCGCATCCGCTGGCAGGATCACCGCCCCGGCGCGCGTGTCGGCCAGCTGGGAGAGATACCTGCTCTGCGAAACGAAGCCGATTTCGTCCGCCGCGGCGCGGTCCAGCGGCGCGACCTGACGGATCGAAACGCCGCCGTCTCCCACCAGCTCCCCGCCAAAATGCGCGACCAGTTCGGCCAGCGTAGCTGTCATCGGGTGCTTGTTTTCCGCGGCCAGACTTACTTCCCGCCCAGGGCCTTCATCACCCGGTCGGTGATGTCGCTCTTGGGATCGACAAAGACGGCTTGCTCGACGATCAGGTCGAATTTCTCGGCGCGCGCGATGTCCTGGATCGCCTTGCGCGCGCGTTCCTGAATCTGGCCCAACTCCTCGTTGCGGCGCAGGTTGAGGTCTTCGCGGAATTCGCGGCTCTGGCGTTGCAGATCGCGGTTGAGATTGCCCAGGTCGCGTTCCTTCGCCTTGCGTTCGCTGTCCGACATGGTCACGCCGTCCTTGTCCAGTTGCGCCTGCAGGTCGCGCGCCTGCTTGGCGAGCTTCTGCAAATCCTGCTCGCGCGCGGCGAATTCACGCTCCAGCTTTTTCTGCGCGGTGACCGACAGCGGCGCCTCGCGCAGCAGCTTTTCGGTGTTGACGAAGCCGATCTTGGTGTTGGCCAGGGCGGGGACGGCCGCACACGCGGACGCCAGGATCAGGGAGACGGCAAGCTGCTTGATTTTCATCATGAATACTCCAGTAACGGTCTACCCTCAGAACGTATTGCCCAAGGTGAATTGAAACATTTCTTCCCGGTCGCCCGGCTTGCTGGCCAGCGGTTGCGCCAGACTGAATTTGAGCGGACCGAGCGGCGATACCCACAGCACGGCAATGCCCGCCGAATAACGCAGATCGCCGAATGCGAAATCCTTGTATCTGCCCTGGTCATCGTTAGGGCCGAAGGTCGCACCCGCATCGACAAACGCCGACATGCGCAGCGACTGGTCATCCTTGAGTCCCGGCAGCGGGAAGAAGAGTTCCGCATTGCCGATGATGCGCTTGTCGCCGCCGAGCGCATCGTCGTTCAGGTCCTTCGGCCCCAGGGTGCCATTTTTGAAGCCGCGTACCGAGCTGTTGCCGCCCGCATAGAAGTTCTTGAAGAACGGCAGCGGCTTGCCCGACAGGCCGCCGCCGATTCCCACCTCGCCGTTCAGCATCAGGGTGAAGCGCTTGCTCAGCGGCAGGAAATGCTGATGCTGGAACGACAGCTTGTAATACTGCAGGCTGCCCAGCGGGGTGCCGACTTCGGCCGCCACCCGCTGCAGCTGGCCCTTGGTCGGGAACAGGTAGCTGTTGCGGGTGTCGCGCGCCCACGAGGCGTCGAGGCGCAGGGTATCGTTGTCGCTGCCGAACTCCTGCTCGAACAGCTTGTAGATGGTCGGGCTGCTCGGGTCGATGCTGAGCGAGGTCTGCTCGTAGGTCAGGCCGAAGGAAATGAAGTCGCGCTCGTTGATCGGCAGACCGAAGCGCACGCCGGCGCCGTAGGTGGAAGTCTTGTAGTCGCCGACACTGTCGAGGCCGGTTGCGTCGATGTCGCGCCGGTACAGGTCGTAGCCCAGGCTGATGCCGTCGATGGTGTAGTAGGGGTTGGTGAACGACAGCGAATACACCTTGTTGACGCTACCCGAGTTGATCTGCGCCGACACCCGGTTGCCGGTGCCGAACACGTTGCTCTGCGACACCGAACCCGACAGCACCAGGCCTTCGGACGACGAGAAGCCGGCGCCCAGCATCACGTTGCCGGTGGATTTTTCGGCCACGCCGACGTTGACGTCGACCTGGTCGGTGGTGCCCGCCACGCTCGGCGTTTCGATGTTGACTTCGTTGAAGTAGCCGAGGCGATTCAGGCGATCGCGCGAACGGTTGATCTTTTCGGCGTCGTAATACGCGCCTTCCATCTGGCGGATCTCGCGGCGCACCACTTCGTCGCGGGTTTTGGTGTTGCCTGCCACGTTGACGCGGTTCACGTAGACACGGCGGCCGGGATCGACGAACAGGGTGAAAGTGACCGTGCTCTTGTCCTTGTCGAGTTCGGGCACCGCGTTGACGTTGGCGAATGCGTAGCCGTCGTTGCCGAGGCGATCGGCGATTTTCTTGGTGCTCTCGGTCAGGCGGTCGCGCTCGAATACCTCGCCCGGCTTCACGGTGACGAGCTTCTGCAGTTCCGCTTCCGGCACCAGCATCTGCCCCGCCAGCTTGACGTCGGACACCTTGTATTGCGGCCCCTCGGTGACGTTGACGGTGATGTAGATGCCCTGCTTGTCGGGAGAGATCGACACCTGGGTGGAATCGACGTTGAATTCGAGGTAGCCGCGGTTGAGGTAGAACGAGCGCAAGGCCTCGATATCGCCGCCCAGCCGCGATTTGGAATACTGGTCGTTCTTGGTGTACCAGGTCAGCCAGCCCGGCGTGGTGGAAGCGAACTGGTTCAGCAGCTCCTTCTCCTTGAACGCCTTGTTGCCGACGATGTTGATCTGCCGGATCCTGGCGCTGTCGCCTTCCACCACGTCGAACTGCACGGCGACCCGGTTGCGCTCCAGCGGCGTCAGGGTGGACTTGAT
>NCIH01000130.1:0-6454 GCA_002281975.1 Hydrogenophilales bacterium 17-64-11
CGTTTGCATCGCAAAATCACCCGTGACAAGGACAAATGAATTCTGACAGACATCGCTCAAATTTAGGCTCGACGAGGGGAATAAATCAGTGTTTCCCTAAGCTCGCCGGGTTTAAGCAGGACTGTGTCGCTGATGCCGATTTTGCCGACATCATGTAAAAAAGCACCCGCGATCAACTTGCGTAGCGCCGACGGCGCTAGGCCGATCGTTTCGCCGAGCCTGGCGGCATAAATTGTGACGCGATAATTGTGCACCCCGGTATCGGCGTCGCGCATTGCGATGGCGCTTCCCAGTACTACCATCAGATTGATGTTTCCTTTTAATAAATCAGCCGAAAATTTGATCAATTCGCGGTTCAGCGAAATGATCACAGGATACAGCGCCAGCGCCGCGGCAAGCGTCACTAGCACCACCAACGACAAGGCGCCGAGCACGTCGCTGCGGATACGCGCGAGCGTCTGGGGCTCGACTTGGTACACGCCCTCGAAATAGCCGACCAGCGTATCGTCAGCCTGCTTGAGGGGCAGCAAAATATGCATCAGCGGCCGCTGGCGAAAAAAAGTGGCATTGTGCTGTGCCGTCCGCCCGGGGAGTAACAAGTGGCGATGCTGTTGCGTTAGGGCCTCAGCCCCGCTTACTCCCAGCGCCGCGACTTGCAAAACTTGATGCTTGTCGCGGTCATAGAGTGTGATCAATAGAAATTGCTGTTTGAGAAGCTGCTCGGCCTGCCGTCTTAAGGTGCCTTCATGCGCCTCGCCGGAGCGATTGAAGTGATACAAATTGGACGCCGCGAAAGTGCGCGATTCGGCAATCGCGAGTTGCAGCACCAGCGCTTCCGCCTTGCGTATTTCGAAATACGACACCGCAGCGCCGATGACTACAGATAGCGCAAGCCACGCGATCAACAGCCGCAAAATTACCCGTTTGTGGATTGACGCGCGATTCTTCATTGAGCGGATGCTGGAATTTGCGTGCCGCTCTGTCGTATGATGTTCATATCATTCCTCCCAAGCTCCCCATAGGTAATCGAAATGGCACTGGCAGGCCTACGCAACTGGCTGCTAGCGCAGAATCTTTCCCCAGTTCAAGTGGTTACCTACCTGGAGCAGGAATGTCCGATCCGCCTCCCGGACTCCGGAGATAGGGATGGCTACGCCGGCACGCACCTGCCAGCCGCTCTTAGGCCACCAGAAGTTTAACCCTGTGGAGATCGAAGTTTCGCGCTCGCCCGAATCGTTTCCGCTCAGGCGTTTGCTGCCGACAAATTCCAAAGAGGGGGAAATAACCAAAGGCTGGCTTGGCCGCGATGCGGCCAAGCCGCCGCTCGGCGTGCCGTGAATGAAGGAATAAGACACGACCGCGCCGTACTCAACCCCGCTCCCGCTTTCTCCACCAACCCGTGCGTCGGCACCCACGTTAAGGCCGAAAAACCAGTTACCCACCGCCTTGTCGACGAACACGAATTGCGCGACGGTGGTGTTCCCGCTACCCAGCCCACGCTCCCGGTTGCCGGTCGGTAGCGTAAGCGCGGTCGCTGTGGTGAGCACGAAGTCAGGCCGATTAATCAGCGCATATTTGATGGGGCGGATTTCTATGTCGCCGATCCCTTTTGTGCGACCGTCCCCCTCCGGCGAGGGAAGGCTGACGAAGGGAATAAACGCCTCGAAGCCGAAATCGAAGGTAGCGTTCGACCAGGCGAATTCCAGTTCCCCTTCAAAAACAGAGCGCTTGCGCCCTTCTCCGGCATCAACGCCGCGCAATGAAAACAGGTTGAGCCGTTGCTCGTTCTCGATATGCGCATGATGCAGACTGAAGGGATCGATAATGGCGCCCGAGAACGGGGCGCCCGCTTCGTGGGCGTAAACGCGAGACGCGGTGAGACCGGATATCTGAAGCACAAGCGCTGCCGCTAGAAACATGGGCCTACGCCATAAGGCGCCTCCCATCGAATTTTTGCCGTCGGTAAAACTCATTTAATTTTCTCCAGGATTGTGTTCGTCTTAAGTATTCTCAGAAGTGGCCCCGTTCATTAGCCGAAACCGGCTTGCGCAATTCGCGCGTTCCGTGCATCGCGTCGGGCGTCTGGGGGAACACGGGGTTGCCCCCTGCGTCAGAATAGTTGTCGCCTCATTAGAATCTGAAACCTGGGGGCGATAAGGACGGAAATGGCACGATACGGACAAGCATACAAGGAGAGGGCGGTAGCACGGTTGTTGCCGCCGGAGAGTGCGGCGATGGAAGTCGTTGCGCGTGAGATTGGGGTTGCAGCGGGAACGCTGCAACGCTGGCGTGAGGATGCGCAGTCCAGGCCCGCCCGCGGGCGGGCCTGGACTGCGGGCGCCCGGCTCGAAGCGGTGATCACCGCGGCGGCAATGGACGAAACCGGCAAGAACGCGTGGTGTCGCGAGCACGGCGTCTATCCTGACGAACTGGACAAATGGCGAGTGAGCGCCACCACGGCACTGGCCGAACCCGAGGAGGCCCGTGCCAGCCCGCAAGCCACGCGGCAGGACAAGAAGCGCATCAAGGAACTCGAACGCGAACTGCTGCGCAAAGACCGAGCCTTGGCCGAGACAGCCGCGTTGCTCGTGCTGTCAAAAAAAGTCGCGGCGATCTTCAGCAAGGGAGAGGCCGAATGATCGGCCTCGAAGATCGTCAGGCGCTGGCCCGAGACATTGATGTTGCACATATCGCAGGCGCGCGGCTGAAGTCTGCCTGCGAGACCGCCGGCATCGAGTTGCGCACCCTGCAGCGCTGGAAAGCCTGTGACGGCCTCGTCAGCGGCGATGGCCGGCCGCAGGCCGTGCGAGCGACACCCAGCCATGCCCTCTCCGAGGCCGAGCGTACGCACCTGCTTGCCGTGGCCAACGAGCCGCGCTTTGCCGCCGTGCCGCCGGCGCGCATCGTGCCCATGCTGGCCGACGAGGGCGTCTACCTCGCCAGCGAGTCCACCTTCAGCCGCGTACTGAAAGCGCACGGGCAAACCGCCCACCGCGGGCGGGCCAAGGCGCCCAGGGCGGTCAGGCCGCCCACCACGCACATCGCCACCGAACCGCGCCAGGTATGGTGCTGGGACATGACCTATCTGCCCGCGCAGGTGCTGGGGCGTTGGTTCCACTTGTACCTGATCTTGGACCTGTACAGCCGCAAGATCGTGGGCTGGGAGGTGCATGACAGCGACCACGCCGACCATGCCGCGCACCTGGTACGACGTACCGCGTTGGCCGAAGGCATTGCCGCGCTTGCCGCCAAGCCGGTGCTGCATGGCGACAACGGCTCTACGCTCAAGGCCACCACGGTGCTGGCGATGCTCAACTGGCTGGGCGTGAAGCCTTCGTACTCTAGGCCTCGCGTGAGTGACGACAACGCTTATGCCGAGTCGCTGTTTCGCACAGCCAAGTATCGCCCCGAGTTTCCCGCCAAGGGCTTTGCCGACCTCGACTGCGCCCGCACCTGGGCGGCCGGCTTCGTGCGTTGGTACAACTTTGATCATCGCCACAGCGGCATTCGTTACGTCAGCCCGGCTCAGCGCCATGCAGGGGACGATCACGCGATTCTGGCTGCCCGACACGCGCTGTACAGCAGGGCTCGCGAACTTAACCCGGCGCGCTGGTCTGGCGACACGCGAAACTGGTCGCCCATCGGCGCCGTGACGCTGAACCCCGAACGCGACTGCATCATCAAGTCGCATTCGGCTGGCAACGATATTCAGCCGTTGGCTGCATGACTGAGGCGACAACTACCTTGACGCGCGCCGGTTGGCCGCGAGCTTCTCGTGTATGACGTAGCGCATGACATAGGCGCGATCTCAGTCACCTTGGCCGAGAGCCTGGAACCACGGTTAGCGCTACCGTATCCCCGCTTTGCGCTGCGCTGCCCGAACGTAGGCTGTGATGTTCGCAACTTCATCCGGGGTGACGCCGGGAACAGGTTTCATGTCGCCAAATTTCCAGTGATGCGCCCGCACCCCATTCTTCGCCGCGAGCTGAAAGGCGACGTCGCCATGATGGGAAGGCTCATACACGCGATGCAGGAATGGCGGCCCCTTGTCGCTGCCCTTCAGATCAACGCCGTGGCAGGCGGCGCAGTTCTTTTCGTACAAAGCTTTGCCCGTTGCGGGATTCGGCATCAGTCCCGGACTTGGCTTGGGAGTAGTCTGGAGTGTTTGGGCAGGCGCCGGAAGGCTGACGACGCCGAAAAAAGCGAGCATGGCGGCCAGGGCCACCCATTTTTTGATCTTTTCGGTCATGGCCAATCTCCTTATCTGGGCCTGGCTGGGTGGCGACCCATGGCCGGACAAGTGCCGAAGCACAGCCGCCATGGCTCAGCGGGAACCATACGCCCCGTGGACAGGCGCTCAACCGGGTCTTTCATGGTTTATCCTCCGTCAAACGATCAGTGTCTGTGCGAACTGCTACCAGAACTACCAGAACTACCAGAACCACCAGAACCACTCTGATAGCTATCGCCATCGCTCGCACAACCACCAAGCGCAACAAGTGAAACCGCCAAAACTACAAGCCATACTTTAATCATCGAATATCTCCTTGGTTAAATAAAATGATTTGAACTACTGTTTTACCTGCGCCCGGCCAGGAAGCTTACCAATTACTAGTGAGAAGGGGCGGTTGAGGAAGAGGATGGCGCCTTCTGCATGGGGGTGAAACGGCCCTGTAGCGCCGTCTGGCCGGCCAATGCGATGGAAACTACGACTTTCATATCTGGCGCAAGCTCGAATTTGCCCGAGCCTTTCATCTGGTTATCGCCAGCAGGCATGAGCTTCACACTGGCCTTGCTCTTGCCGGCAAGCAGCGTTGCGGTTCCCGTTGCGCCGCGCGTATCAAATTTTTTGCCGCCGTGGTCCGTGACATAGACGCTCACCTCGTTGGCTTTCACCACCAGTTCATAGTGGTACTGCTGCACCATGCGCAACTGGCCGCCGTGCGGTGCGGGTTGGGTGTCGAGATATGCGTCGCTATGGGCAAACGCGCCTTGCGAGAAAATCAGGGATGCTGCCAGCAGTGATGATTTCAGGTATTTCATTTCCTTTTCCTTTTCAATTGTGAATTGTGAATTTGCAAAACAGTTGTTTCAGAAGTTTTCCTTGCTGCCTTGCGCCAGCAGTTTCATCATCGGTTTCTCGCCCCACAGGTAAAACATCACCGGTGTAAGCAAGGTATCCAGCAGCGTCGAACTCACCAGTCCGCCGAAAATCACCACCGCCACCGGATGCAGGATTTCCTTGCCGGGATCGCCCCCCGCCAGCATCAGCGGAATCAGGGCAAAGGCCGCCACCAGCGCGGTCATCAGCACCGGCGTCAGACGTTCCAGGCTGCCGCGAATGATCATTTTCTTGCCGAATGCCTCGCCTTCGTGCGCCACCAGATTGATGTAATGGCTGATCTTCAGGATGCCGTTGCGCGTGCTGATGCCGGCCAGGGTGATGAAGCCGATCAGGCTCGCCACCGACAGCGCGCCGCCTGAGATCCACAGCGCGATGACGCTGCCCACCAGCGCCAGCGGAATGTTGCCCATGATCATCAGCGACAGCACGGTGGATTTGTAGCGGCTGTACAGAACCAGAAAAATCATGGCCAATGACACCAGCGACAGCCCCGAAATCAGTTGACTGGCTTCTTCCTGTGCCTGGAACTGGCCTTCCAGCTTGGTGAAATAGCCTTCCGGCAGCGGGTAGTTGGCGAGTTCGGCGCGGATGTCGCGGATGATTTGCGCCATATCCGTGCCGTCACTGTTACCCATCAGCACCATGCGGCGGCGGCTGTTTTCGCGCAGGATCTGGTTGGGGCCGTCGCTGTCTTCGATTTCGGCGATGAGGCGCAACGGAATGCGCCCGCTCGGCGTTTCCACCAGCAGGTTGCTCAAGCCTTGCGCGCTGCGGTCAGTATCCGCAAGGCGGATCACCACGTCGAAGCGGCGGTTGCCTTCGATCACCTGCGCGGCAGTGGTGCCGTTGGAAAGCATCTCCAGGGCGGTGTTGATGGCTGCCGGGGTGACGCCATACTGCTTGGCCTTGGCGTAATCGATGCGGATTTGCAGTTGCGGGATGCGCACCTGTTTTTCCAGCTGCAAATCCACCAGGCCGGGGATGTTGGCAAGCCGGGTTTGCAACTCCGCCGCCAGGCCGCGCAGCGTGTCCACGTCATCGCCGAAAATTTTCAGCACGATCTGCGCACGTACTCCGGACAGCATGTGGTCCAGCCGGTGCGAAATGGGCTGGCCGGTATTGATGGCCGCGGGCAGGGGCGCGAGGCGGTCGCGCAGATCCTGCAAAACGGCCTCACGGGAGCGATCGGATTTCTTCAGATCCGCGTCGATCTCGCTGTAATGCACGCCTTCCGCATGCTCGTCCAGCTCGGCGCGGCCGGTGCGCCGCCCCACCTGGGTCACTTCCGGCACTTGCAGAATCAGCTGCTCCGCCAGGGTGCCGATGCGG
>NCIH01000131.1:0-11090 GCA_002281975.1 Hydrogenophilales bacterium 17-64-11
TGGCGCTGTCGCCTTCCACCACGTCGAACTGCACGGCGACCCGGTTGCGCTCCAGCGGCGTCAGGGTGGACTTGATTTCAACCGCGTACCTGCCGCGGTTGAAATATTGCCGCTGCAGTTCCTGCTCGGCCTTGTCCAGCAGCGCGCGGTCGAGCACGCGGCCTTCGGCCAGGCCGGTCTGCTTGAGGCCGTTTTTCAGATCGTCCTCGGAAAATTCCTTGATCCCGGTCAGGGTGATCCTGGCAATCGAGGGGCGCTCTTCAACCGTGACGATCACCACGCCGTCGCGCGCTTCCAGCCGTACATCCTTGAAAAATCCGGTGGCATACAGCGCCTTGATCGCCGCCGCCGTCTTCTCGTCCGTCATCACCTCGCCGACCTTGACCGGTAGGTAGCTGAACACCGTGCCCGCCTCGGTACGCTGGATGCCTTCGACCCGGATGTCCTTGACGACGAAGGGCTCCTCGGCGAAAACGGGTTGCACGGCAAATACGGCTGCGAGGGCGAGCGCGAGACGGTTCGGGGTCATGGTTGTTTCATCCGCCTATCAGGCGTTGCAGATCATTGAACAAGGCAAACGACATCAGCAGCAGCAGCAGTGCCATACCGATCCGGCCGCCTATCTCCATGACGCGTTCGGACACGGGACGGCCGGTAAAAACTTCGGCAACATAATACATGAGGTGCCCCCCATCCAGTAACGGCACAGGCAGCAGATTGAGCACCCCCAGACTCACGCTCACCAGCGCCAGAAAGCCGATAAAACTGATCCAGCCGAGCGCAGCGCTCTGGCCTGCGTAATCGGCGATGGTCAACGGGCCGGAAAGGTTTTTCCACGACACCTGGCCCAGCACCATGCGTCCCATCATCTCGAGCGTGAACAGGCTCATATCCCAGGTCTTGACGGCGCCCTGCCCCAGCGCTTCGAGCGGGCCATAGCGCACCTCGGTCATCAGCGCGGCCAGCATCGTCTCGTCGACCTGCGGGCCTGCGCCGATCTTGCCGATGCGCTGACCGCCTTCGTCCACCGCGTCGGGCTCAAGGCGCAGCGCCTTGCGCTGGCCCTGGCGCTCGTATTCGATACGCAAGGGCGTGGCCGGACGCTGACGTATCAGCTGCACCCAGCCCTGCCAGTTCACCACTGTCCTGCCATCGGCGGTGATCAGCCGGTCGCCCGGCTGGAGGCCGGCGCGCGCGGCGGCGCCATCGGGCAGCACCTTGCCGATGATCGCAGGAATCTCGGGCTCATAGCGCACGATGCCGAGCGGCCGCAAGGTATCCTGTTCCAGGTTCTCGGTCTGCAGCGGCGGGACATCGAGCTGCACGCTGCGGCCGTCGGCCAGTTCCAGCGTAAGCGCCCCGCCCGCCACCCCCGCGCGCAGCAGATTCAGCCGCAAATCCTGGAACGACGGCGTGTCGCTGCCGTTGACGCGGCGGATCTCGTCGCCCGCCACCAGGCCGGCCTGCGCCGCCGGCGTGCCGGCGGGCGGCTCGCCGATGAGCGGCTTCAGCGCAGGCAGGCCGTGCAGGAACAGCGCCCAGTAGAACACGATGGCGAGCAGGAAATTGGCGGCCGGGCCGGCCGCCACGATGCCGATGCGGCGCCACACGGTGGCGCGGTTGAAGCTGCGGTGCGCTTCCGCCGCCGGCACTTCGCCCTCGCGCTCGTCGAGCATCTTGACGTAGCCGCCGAACGGCAGCGCGGCCAGCGTCCACTCGGTCCGGTCGCGGCCGAAGCGGCGGCTGAACAAGGGTTTGCCGAAGCCGACCGAAAAGCGCAACACCTTGACTCCCGCCAGCCGTGCCGCGAGATAGTGGCCGAACTCGTGCGCCACCACCAGGATGCCGATGGCGACCAGAAACCAGAGAATGGTGTGCAGCAGGCTCATGCGCGCAGCTGCCCGAGATACGCGTCGGCCACACGGCGCGCCTGCCGGTCGGCCTCGAGCAGGTCGTCCAGCGTATGCGCCGCCCCGCCCGCCAGCTTGCCCAGCGTGTGCGCAATGCTGGCGGCGATGGCGTTGAACGAGGCGGCGCCTTCGAGGAAACGCGCAACTGCCACTTCGTTGGCGGCGTTCAGCACCGCCGCCGCGTTGCCGCCGGCGGCGAGCGCGTCGAACGCCAGTTGCAGGCAGGGGAAGCGGGCGGTGTCGGGCGCCTCGAAGGTGAGCTGCCTGCCCATCAGTTGCAGTGCCGACACCCCCGCATCGATGCGCTCGGGAAAGCCCAGTGCGTAGGCGATCGGCGTGCGCATGTCGGGCGTGCCCAACTGCGCGATCACCGAGCCGTCGGCGTATTCGACCATCGAATGCACGATGCTCTGCGGATGCACCACCACCTTGATCTGCTCGGGGCGCGCGTTGAACAGCCAGCGCGCCTCGATCACTTCCAGCCCCTTGTTCATCAGGCTGGCCGAGTCGACCGAGATCTTTTTACCCATCACCCAGTTGGGGTGCGCCACCGCCTGCGCCGGCGTGGCGGCGGCGATGGCCGCGGCCGACAGGGTGCGGAACGGCCCGCCGGAGGCGGTGAGCCACAGCGCCTTCACCCCGGCCTGCTGGAAATCGCCGCCGAAATCGCGCGGCAGCGCCTGGAAAATGGCGTTGTGCTCGGAATCGATCGGCAGCAGTTCGGCGCCGCTGGCGGCGATCGCATCCATGAACAGCTGGCCGGAGACCACCAGGGTCTCCTTGTTGGCCAGCAGAATCCGCTTGCCCGCCTGCGCCGCCGCCAGCGTGGCCGGCAGGCCGGCCGCACCGACGATGGCCGCCATCAGGGTGTCGACCTCGGGCGCGGTCGCCACCGCGGTCAGCGCGGCGGCACCTTCGAGCACCTCGACCGCCAGGCCTTCTTCGGCAATCCGCGCACGCAGCGCCGCCGCCGCTGCCGGCTCGCTCATCACCGCAAGCCGCGGGCGATGGGTACGGCACTGCTCGACCATGCGCTCGACTTGCGTCGCGCCGGTCAGCGCGAAAACCTCGAAGCGATCAGGATGGCGCGCCACCACATCGAGCGTATTGACGCCGATGGTGCCGGTGGCGCCCAGAATGGTGAGGACGCGCGGCTTCATGCGGTGCGCTCCAGCCAGATCAGGATGCCCGATGCCAGCGGCAGCGTTGAGGTCAGCGCATCGACGCGGTCGAGCACCCCGCCATGGCCGGGCAGCAAATCGCCGCTGTCCTTCATCCCGGAGACACGCTTGATCCAGGATTCGAACAGGTCGCCCAGCACCGACAGGTACAACAGGCCCACCACCGCGACGAACAACGGCAGCAGCGGCAGGTTGATGGCGCCGCTCAGCGCGCCGGCATACAGCGCCAGCGCGAGGAGCGCTCCCGCCACCCCTTCCCAGGTTTTACCGGGGCTGATGGCGGGTGCGAGCTTATGCCGGCCGAAGCGACGCCCGGCAAAATAGGCCGCGCTGTCGGCAATCCAGACGATCGCCATCACCGCCAGCAGCACGCCGGGGCCGCGCGCATGCAGATACAGCAGCGCCGCCCAGGTGGGCAACAGCAGCACGACGCCGACTGCGGCGCGCAGAAAGGCCTGTTCGGCGTGCCAGCGCCCCAGCAGCCAGAGCGGAGCGACCCCCAGCCAGAACGCAACCGCCAGCACGATGAGGGCGTTCTGGAAAAGCGGCCACTGGGTACCCAGAACGTAGGGCAGAGCCAGTGCGCACGCGGTCAGCAGCGCGGCATAGAGGCGCGCAGGCAAAGTGGGGAAATGGCTCAGGCGCGCCCACTCGTGCGCCGCCACGCCGACCACGCCCGCGATCAGGATCGTCCACAACCATGTCGGCGCCCACAATACCGCCGGCACGAACACCGCCAGCAGGGAAGCAGCGGTCAGCACCCGGCTGAGGAACGGCGTCATCGATACGGTGCCTGGAAACAGTTCACGATGCCGCGCGCACCTGTTCGCTGGTGCAGCCAAAGCGGCGTTCGCGGGTGCGAAAGGAGGCGATCGCCGCATCCAGCGCCGCGGCGTCGAAGTCCGGCCACGGCGCGTCGGTGAAATAGAGTTCGGTGTAGGCCAGCTGCCACAGCAGGAAATTGCTGATGCGCTGCTCGCCGCCGGTACGGATGAACAGGTCGGGCTCGGGCAGATCGGCCATGCTGAGGTGTTGCGCCAGCGCAGCTTCGTTCACCGCTTCCGGCGCCACACTGGAAGCCATCAGTTTCTTAACCGCCTGCACGATGTCCCAGCGTCCGCCGTAATTGGCCGCCACGGTGAAAGTGAGGCGGGCATTGTTGCGCGTCAGCGCTTCGGCGTCGCGGATCAGGCTCTGGATGCGCTCGGAAAAGCCCGACAGATCGCCGACGACACGAAAGCGGATGTCGTTTTCGTGAAGCCGCGCGACTTCATTTTCCAGCGCACGCATGAACAGCTCCATCAGCAGGCTGACCTCCTCCTGCGGGCGCCGCCAGTTTTCGGAACTGAAGGCAAACACCGTGAGATGCGGCACACCGCGTTCGGCGCAGGCGCGGATCACCCCGCGCAAGGCCTCGACGCCCTTGCGATGACCGGCCACGCGCGGCATCAGCCGGCGTTTCGCCCAGCGGCCATTGCCGTCCATGATGATGGCGATGTGCCGCGGCACATCGGCGCTTGCCGGGATCGCTTGCTCGCTGCGGGTAGACACGCCGAATCCGCTCAGACTGCGAGCAGGTCCTTCTCTTTGTCGGCCAGCATCTTGTCGATTTCGCCGATGAACTTGTCGGTCAGCTTCTGCACCTCGTCCTGGGTGCGGCGCTCCTCGTCCTCGGTCGCGGTCTTGGCCTTGACCATGTCCTTGACACGCGGATGATGTCGCCGTGCGTCGCCGGGTTCAGGCCCAGATCGCCGTCGCGAATCGCTTTCTCGATCTTGCCGACCATGTTTTTTTCGTACGGCTGCACGCCGAGGGTGCGGCTGTCGACCAGCGACACGTTGGCCACCTGCGGAACCGGCGTCGGGTTGCCGTAGTAATCGACCATGACGTGATCGAGAATGCCGGTGTGGGCGCGCCCGGTGCGCACCTTGGCCAGATCGTTTTTCAACGCGTCCAGGGTCTTGCCCATTTTCTGCTCGGCGGATTGCTTGATCTCGGCGATGCTGGTTTCAGCCATTTCAACTCCTTACAAAGTCACCCGCGTGCCTTCGTCTTCGCCCATCACCACGCGCTTCAGCGCGCCGGGCTTGAAGACATTGAACACGACCAGGGACAGTTTCTGTTCGCGACACAAGGCAAAGGCAGCGGTATCGAGCACGCCCAGATTGCTGGCGATCGCCTGATCGAAGCTCAGCGTCTCGTAACGCTCGGCATTCGCATCCTTCTTGGGATCGGCAGTGTAGACGCCATCGACCTTGGTCGCCTTCAACAACAAATCGGCGCCGATTTCGGCCGCACGCAGCGCCGCTGCCGTATCCGTGGTGAAGAACGGGCTGCCGGTGCCGCCGCCAAAGACCACCACCCGCCCGGCCTCCAGATGGCGCACCGCCGCGTCGCGCTCGAAATCCTCGCCGACATGGGCGATGCTGACCGCAGTCTGCACCCGCGCATCGATACCTGCCTGCTGCAGGCCATCCTTCAGCGCCAACGCGTTCATCACCGTGGCCAGCATGCCCATCGAATCCGCGCTAGCGCGGTTCATCCCGGACAGCGCGCCGGTGGCGCCACGGAACAGGTTGCCGCCGCCAACCACGATGCCGACCTGCACGCCCGCCTCCACCACTTCGCGGATCTGGCCGACAAAACCGGCCATGGTGTCGGCGTGGTAGCCAAAGCTGTCCGGCCCCATCAGGGCCTCGCCGGACAGCTTCAGCAGGATGCGACGAACCGGCGCCACGGCCGATCAGACCTGGGAAGCCGCCGCCACTTCGGCGGCGAAGTCGTTCACTTTCTTCTCGATGCCCTCGCCCACCACGTACATCATGAAGCCATGGCACTGCGAGTTCTTCGACTTCAACACCTGCTCGACGGTCTGCTTGTCGTCCTTGACGAAGGGCTGCGACAGCAGGGTGACTTCCTTGAGGAACTTCTGCACCGTGCCTTCGGCGATCTTCTCCAGCATGGCTTCCGGCTTGCCGGCCTCCCTGGCCTTCTCGATCGCGACGCGGCGTTCCGTATCGATCAACTCCTGCGACACGCCGGACGCATCCAGCGACTTCGGCTTGGACGCCGCGACATGCATGGCGACGTCGCGCGCCAGCGCCTCGTCACCGGTCACGTCGACCAGCACGCCGATCTTGCCGCCGTGGATGTAGCTGGCGAACTTGCCCTGGCCGTCCAGGCGCACGAAACGGCGCACCGACATGTTCTCGCCGATCTTGCCGACCAACTCGGTGCGGAAAGCCTCCACCGTGGTGTCTTTGTAAGGCAGCGCGGACAGCGCGGCAACGTCGGCCGGATTCTGCTTCAGCACCATCTCGGCCAGCGCGTTGGACAGCGCCAGGAAATCGTCGTTCTTCGCCACGAAGTCGGTCTCGCAGTTGACTTCGACCATGGCGGCCGACTTGCCGTCGGCGCTGATCGCAATGGTCACCACGCCTTCGGCCGCCACGCGGCCGGCGCTCTTGGCCGCCTTGTTGCCGAAGCGCACGCGCAGGATCTCTTCCGCCTTCTGCATGTCGCCGCCGGCTTCCGACAGCGCTTTTTTACAGTCCATCATCGGCGCATCGGTTTTTTCGCGCAGATCCTTGACCATGCTTGCAGTGATTTCAGCCATTTCGAACTCCCAATCCAGTTTCAAACAATTCAATACAGAAAGAGGGGCCGACGCCCCTCCTCATAACACGCTCGCCGGAAAGCCCTCCCGGCGATGTTGCAGTGCGCCGCGCTTACTCGGCTGCAGGCGCATCCTCTTCTTCGACCTCGACGAACTCTTCGCCGCCGACGAGCTCGCTGATGACCTGGGCGCGGCCTTCCAGCGCCGCATCGGCCATGCCTCGCGCGTACAGGCGAATCGCACGGGCCGAGTCATCGTTGCCGGGAACGACATAGTCCACGCCTTCCGGGCTGTTGTTGGTGTCGACCACGCCGATCACCGGGATGCCCAGCTTCCTGGCCTCGACCACGGCGCCCTTCTGGTAGCCGACGTCGATGATGAACAGCGCGTCGGGCAGGCCGCCCATTTCGCGGATGCCGCCCAGGCTGCGGTTCAGCTTGTCGACCTCGCGCTGCACGGTGAGGATTTCCTTCTTCGACAGGCGACCCGGCTCGGCAATCTGGGCCTCCAGGTCGTTCAGGCGCTTGATCGACTGTTTGACCGTCTTGAAGTTGGTCAGCATACCGCCCAGCCAGCGGTTGTCGACGTAGGGCATGCCGGCGCGCTGCGCTTCTTCGCGAACGATGTCGCGCGCGGCACGCTTGGTGCCGACGAACAGCACGTTGCCCTTGTTGGCAGCCAGCTTACGCACGTATTTCTGCGCCTCCTGGAACATCGGCAGCGACTTTTCCAGGTTGACGATATGGATCTTGTTGCGATGACCGAAAATGAACGGGGCCATCTTGGGGTTCCAGAAGCGGGTCTGGTGACCGAAGTGGACACCGGCTTCCAGCATTTGACGCATGGTGACAGACATTTGAATCTCCTAAAGGGTTGAGCCTCCACCCGCCAGCAGCCGCGCATCGCTTGCCCGGATGCGCCGCCACCCTTTAATGACAGGTGTGCGAATTTGTCCGAACCATTTCGGACAGCCCGCAATTCTAATTCGTCGAGGCATTCATTTCAAGGAGGAATGTCTGCCGGCACACGGCCCCGCCTGTTGGCGGGCCAGGCGGACAGTCGGCGCGCCGGGTTTTCTCTGGCGCACAGCGGGCACGCTGGCTAGAATGTGGCTTTGATAATTCCCGCCTGCCCGTTACATGACTGTCACCATC
Organism: Hydrogenophilales bacterium 17-64-11; assembly: GCA_002281975.1. GTDB lineage: Bacteria > Pseudomonadota > Gammaproteobacteria > Burkholderiales > Thiobacillaceae > Thiobacillus. The sequence goes on from NCIH01000131.1 coordinate 7,862, forward strand.
AAAACCGGCGCCGAGATCGAAGGCATGCGCGTTGCCTGCCGGCTCGCCTCGGAAGTGCTCGATTACATCGCGCCTTTCATCAAACCCGGCGTCGCCACCGGCGAACTCGACCGGCTGTGCCACGACTACATGGTGAACGTGCAGGGCACCATCCCCGCGCCCCTGAACTACGCGCCGTCCGGCCACACGCCCTACCCCAAATCGATCTGCACCTCGATCAACAACCAGGTGTGCCACGGCGTGCCGAGCGACAAGGCGCTGAAAAACGGCGACATCGTGAACCTCGACATCACCGTGATCAAGGACGGCTGGCACGGCGACACCAGCCGCATGTTCGCGGTGGGCGAAGCGTCGATCCAGGCCAAACGGCTGATCCAGGTAACCTACGAAGCGATGTGGGTCGGCATCGTCCAAGTGAAACCCGGCGCGCGGCTCGGCGACATCGGCCATGCGATCCAGCGTTTTGCCGAAAACCACGGCTACAGCATAGTGCGCGAATTCTGCGGCCACGGCATCGGCCTCGATTTCCATGAAGAACCACAGGTGCTGCATTACGGCAAACCCGGCACCGGCCTCGTGCTGGAGCCCGGCATGACCTTCACCATCGAACCGATGATCAACGCCGGCCGCCGCGACATCCGCCAGATGCCGGACGGCTGGACCATCGTCACCAAGGACCGCAGCCTGTCGGCGCAATGGGAACACACGGTGCTGGTCACCGACAGCGGTTACGAAGTGCTGACCGTCTCGGCAGGCACCCCGACGATTCCCGATCGCGTCCGCCACGCCGCGTGAGCGTCGCGCCGTTCGCCGATCTGCGCGAGCGGCTCAAATCCGGCCGCGCGGCGCTGGCTGCGGCCTATCTTGAAAAACCTGTCGTCTCCCACTACCTGGCGCGCCACGCCGCTCTGGTGGACGGCGTGCTGGCGGAAATCGACATCCGGCTCGCGCTGCCCGCCAGCTTCTGCCTTGCCGCCGTCGGCGGCTACGGGCGCGGCGAACTGTTTCCCAGTTCGGACGTGGACGTGCTGCTGCTGCTGCCGCACGAACCCACAAGCGGGCAGCGGGCCACGCTGGAAAGCTGGGTGCAGGCATGCTGGGACGTCGGGCTGGAAATCGGCCACAGCGTGCGCACCGTCGAGGCCTGCATCGGCGAGGCCGACGCCGACATCACGGTCGAGACCAATCTGCTTGAAGCACGCTTCCTGTGGGGCAGCCGTTTGCTGTTCGAGGAACTCGAACGCCGCTTCCAGGCACGCTTCAGCCCGCAGCACTTTTTCGACGGCAAACTCGCCGAGCAGCAGGCGCGCCACGCCCGCTTCGACGACAGCGCCTACAAGCTCGAACCCAACCTCAAGGACAGCCCGGGCGGCCTGCGCGATCTGCACATGATTCACTGGCTGGCGCAGGCCTGCGGCATCGCCGGCGGCTGGAACGGCATCGCACGCGCGGGGTTGCTGACCGAGGCCGAAGCGCGGCGCATCGCGCGCGAGGAACGCGCCCTGTCGGCGCTGCGCATCCATCTGCATCTGCTGGCGAAGCGGCGCGACGACCGCCTCGCCTTCGATTACCAGACCGGGCTCGCCGCCCGCCTGGGGCTCGCCGCCACCGCGCACAAGCGCGCAGGCGAACGCCTGATGCAGGGCTATTACCGCGCCGCCAAGCTGATCCAGCGCACCAACGACATCCTCATCCAGTCATTGCGGGTGCGGCTGTTTCCGGTGACGGCGCCGCCCAGCCCGATCGACGCCGACTTCCAGCTGCGCGCCAACCTGCTCGAAGCGCGCGCCGCCGACTTGTTCGAACGCAAGCCCGATGCCCTGCTGCGCGCCTTCATCCTGTACGCCCAGCATCCGGCGCTGGCCGGGTTCGAGCCGGCCACGCTGCGCGCGCTGTGGCGCGGCAGCATCCGCATCGATGCCGCCTTCCGCGCCGATCCGGCGCACCATGCACTGTTCATGACGCTGCTGCGCCAGCCGCTGGGCATCACCCGGGCGCTGCGCGCCATGCATCGTTACGGCCTGCTGGGACGCTACATCCCGGCGTTCGGCCGCATCGTCGGGCAGATGCAGCACGACCTGTTTCACGTCTACACCGTCGACGAGCACATCCTCATCGTGCTGCGCAACGTACGGCGCTTCACCGTGCCGGCACTGGCGCACGAGCTTCCGCTCGCCAGCCGCCTGATCGCCGATTTCGACAAACCCGAACTGCTCTACCTGGCCGCCCTGTTTCACGATATTGCCAAAGGCCGCGGCGGCGACCATTCCGAACTGGGAGCGGGCGATGCACGGAGGTTTTGCCGTCGGCACGGCCTCGACAAGACCGATAGCGAACTGGTCGCCTGGCTGGTGGAAATGCACCTGGCGATGTCGCGCACCTCGCAAAAGGAGGACACCAGCGACCCCGAGGTGATTGCCGCGTTTGCCGCCAAAGCCGGCAACCTGCGCCGGCTGACGGCCCTCTATCTGCTGACCGTGGCCGATATCCGCGGCACCAGTCCCACGGTATGGAATGCCTGGAAAGGCAAGCTGCTGGAAGACCTCTACCATGCCACGCGGGCGCGGCTGCTTGGCGGCGACGAAGCCGTCGCCGACATCGCTGCCAAACAGAACGAAGCGCGCGTCAACCTCGCCCTGTATGGCCTGCCCACCGGCGCCGCCGATGCACTGTGGCGGCATCTCGACGGGCGTTATTTTGCCCGTTTCGACGCCCGCGACATGGCTTGGCAGGCGCGCATGCTGTGGCGCCGTACCGACAGCACCGACGCCATCGTGAGAGCGCGCCTGTCGCCGGTCGGCGAAGGCATCCAGGTACTGGTCTACACCCCCGACCGGCCCGATCTGTTCGCCCGCATCTGCGGCTTTTTTGCGCGCATCCAGTACACCATTCTCGAAGCCAAGATCCACACCACCCGGCATGGCTATGCGCTCGACAGCTTTCAGGTGATGGACCTGGCCAACCGCGGCATTCATTACCGCGACTTCCTGAACTTCGTGGAGCACGAGCTGGCACGCGACCTCGACCCGGCGCAGCCGATGCAGCCTGCACCGCGCGGCCGCCTGTCGCGCCACCAGCGGCACCATCCCTATCCCACCACGGTACAGCTGGAAGCCGATGCGCAGGGGCACGGCCACATGCTGTCGATCACCTGCGCGGATCGCGCGGGCTTGCTGTTTGCGGTAGCCGAGGTGTTGATGCGGCACGGGGTAAACGTCTATGCCGCAAG
>NCIH01000132.1:0-6445 GCA_002281975.1 Hydrogenophilales bacterium 17-64-11
GTATTTGCATCGCCCCGAGACGGATCTCCTGCAATGGGCGAGTGTGAAAGCGGGGCGAAGGGTTAACGCAGCCCGAACCGAGCCGGTTATTTAGAACCCCAGGCTATCGAGAAGATCGTCCACCTGGCCCTGGTCGGCCACCACGTCGCTCTTGTTCGCCGGGTTGATCTGCGGGCCGTTGAGCAGGCCGATGTTGGATTCCCGCTTCATCTCGGCCGGCGAATAATCGATCAGCAACTGAACCAGCTGCTGCTCCATGCCATGCGCGAGTTCGGTCACCTTGCGGATCACCTGGCCGGTGAGATCCTGAAAGTCCTGCGCCATCATGATGTCCAGCAACTGCTGCTTGGTTGCACTGGTGTCGTTGCGCATATCGGCCAGGCATTGCATGGTCATCGTGGCCATGTCGCGGTAATTGGCTTCCGAAAAGGGCGCCTTGAAGGCGGCCTGCCAACCATTCAGAATTTCGTCGGCGCCCGCATCGATGCGTTCCTGCATGGGAATGGCGGCATCGGTAGCGTTGAGCACGCGCTGCGCCGCCTGTTCGGTCATGCGTGCGACATAGTTGAGACGTTCGCGGACATCGGGAATGTCATGCGTCGCTTTTTCCAGCACCTTGTCGAAACCCAGCTCACGCAGGCTGTCATGCAGGGTACGGGTAATCTGGCCGACCCGCGCCAGCATCTCATCGTGTTCATTCCTTTCGGCGCTCACCGCCTCGTGCCCGGTTGCTGCCGCGGCGGCGCCGACGAATTGCGTATCCACGTCAGGCTCCCGCTTTTTCAAGTTTTTCGAATATCTTCGCGAGTTTCTCGTCGAGCGTGGCGGCGGTAAAAGGCTTGACCACGTAGCCGCTGGCGCCGGCCTGCGCCGCGGCGATGATGTTTTCCTTCTTGGCCTCGGCCGTCACCATCAGCACCGGCAGCTTGGACAGCGCAGCATCGGCACGGATGTTCTTCAGCATGTCGAGGCCATCCATGTTCGGCATGTTCCAGTCGGACACGACGAAGTCGAAGTTGCCCGCGCGCAGCTTGGCCAAGCCGTCGACGCCGTCTTCCGCTTCTTCAACGTTGGCATAACCCAGTTCCTTGAGCAGATTGCGCACGATGCGTCGCATCGTGGAAAAGTCGTCGACAACCAGAAATTTCGTGTTCGGATCGGCCATGCAGGACTCCATTGAGGCGGTTCATTTTGTTAGGGAACTGCTGATTAATTTGTCATTGCGAGGCGCGCAGCGACGTGGCATACGATTCCACATGGGCTTCAGCCCACGTGGATCGGAGTCCTTTAGGGCAATCCAGAAATGCCCGCTTGTTCAATACGCTGGATTGCTTCGCTGCGCTCGCAATGACTGCCATATCGAATTAATCAACGCTTCCTCAGGGAAAGAATCGGCAAAACGGCGTCAAACTTGAGCCGGAAAGCCGCCAGAAAAATCGGTTCACGCGAAAGTTCAACCTGAATTCAAACCCGCATCGCACGGTTGCCGTGCGTCGCAAAGAATTGCATCACCCGCCCCGGCAATTCGTGCAGGGGGCCGACATCGTGGGTGGCACCGATGGCGATGGCTTCCTTGGGCATACCGAAGACCACGCACGAGGCTTCGTCCTGCGCCACGTTGTAGGCGCCGGCCTTTTTCATTTCCAGCATCCCGGCTGCGCCGTCGCGGCCCATGCCGGTCAGGATGACGCCGACCGCGTTCTTGCCTGCATTGACCGCGGCCGAGTTGAACAGGACATCGACGGACGGGCGGTGACGGTTGACCGGCGGCCCCTGGTCGAGCTTGGTCATGTAGTTGGCTCCGCTGCGCACCAGCAGCAGGTGGGAATGTCCCGGTGCCAGATAGGCGTGGCCCGGCAACACGCGTTCCCCGCCTTCGGATTCCTTGACGGAAATCTTGCACAGCTTGTTGAGCCGGTCGGCGAACGAGCGGGTGAAGCCTTCCGGCATGTGCTGGGTGATCAGAATGCCGGGGCAATCCGACGGCAGCTGGATCAGGAAATCCTTGATCGCTTCGGTGCCGCCGGTGGAAGCGCCGATGATGATCAGCTTTTCGCTGCTGGTGAGCGGATTGCGCAGGGGTGCCAGTTCGAGTCTGGCCGCCTGTCCGGCTGCGCTGGCTGGATGCGGGCGCGGCTTGATCCTGGCCCGCGCGGCAATGCGGATTTTTTCCGCAATCAGGTCCGTGTATTCGAGCATGCCGCTCTGGATCGAGATCTTCGGCTTGGTGACGAAATCCACGGCGCCCAATTCCAGCGCGCGCATGGTGATTTCCGATCCCCGCTCGGTCAGCGACGACACCATCACCACCGGCATCGGGCGCAGCCGCATCAGCTTCTCGAGAAATTCCAGGCCGTCCATTTTCGGCATTTCCACGTCCAGCGTGAGCACGTCGGGATTGGTTTGCTTGATCAGGTCACGCGCCGCCAGCGGGTCGGGCGCCACGCCCACCACCTCCATATCCGGCTGGCTATTGATGATCTCCTTCATCACGCCGCGAATCAGCGCCGAGTCATCCACGATCAGGACCTTGATTTTTGTCATGCTTGTTTTCTCTCGATCAGAACAGGTCGACGTCGCCACTCACCGAATTGATCTTCAGCCGGATTGCGTAATCCTGTTCGCGCTTCACCAGCGTGTAGTTGTTGAGCTGCTTGAGTTTTTTCACCAGGACCTTGCCGGTGGCCGGGAAAAAATACACCTTGCGCGGATGGACGTCGTTCAGATCCTCGGCGACGATGCGGATATTCTCGGCGCGCAAATAATCGCGCACGAACTGGGCGTTGCGTTCGCCCACATTGATGCTGGTAAAGCCGCGCAGCACATTGCCGCCGCCGAACACCTTGGCTTCCAGGTTCTCGCGTCGCGCGCCCGCCTTGAGAACCTGATTGATCAGCACCTCCATGGCATAGGCGCCATAACGCATCGACGCTGAGGCCGGGCTACCGGCATCGCCCCCACCGTCCGGCAGCATGAAATGGTTCATGCCGCCGATGCCCGAGACGCGGTCGCGTATGCACGCCGCCACGCAGGAGCCGAGTACCGTGACGATGAGCATCGGCTTGCCGGTAAAGTAGTACTCGCCGGGCAATATCTTGGCGGTTTCACAGTCGAAGGTGCGGTCGTAATACAGGTTGGTCGCAAGCTGCTCTTCAATGGCAGGGTTCATGCAGGCTTCCTTGCGCCCCCATGGCGGGGATCCAGCTCGTAGACGGTCTTGCCGCGCAACTTGAACGCATCGGATGCGTACATGAAGTTCTCGGAATGTCCGGCAAACAGCAGCCCATCCGGCTTCATCAGCGGCACAAACCGCGCAAGAATCTGACCCTGCGTAGGTTTGTCGAAATAGATCATCACATTGCGGCAAAAGATCACATCGAACGCGCCGCTCAGCGGCCAGCTGCTGGCCAGCAGATTGAGCGGCTTGAACGTCACCAACTGGCGCAGCTCCGGCCGCACCCGCACCAGCCCGGAGCGCTCGCCACGGCCCCGCTGGAAGAAACGTTTGACGCGGTCCTGCGCCATCTTGTCGATCCGCTCGATCGGATACACCCCGTGGGCTGCGGTTTCGAGCACATTGGTATCGATATCCGTGGCGACGATGCTGACCGGCGGCGTGAGGCTGTCGAATGCCTCGCACGCCGTCATGGCGATCGAATAGGGCTCCTCCCCGGTTGAACTGGCCGAACACCAGATCGACAGCGGCGCTTTCATTTTTCGCATGTGCTCGGCCAGAATCGGGAAATGGTGCGCCTCGCGAAAGAACGAAGTCAGGTTGGTGGTCAGGGCATTGGTGAACGCCACCCATTCATCGTCATCCCGCCCGCTTTCCAGCCCGTCGAGGTATTCCTGGAAGGAATTGATGCCCTTTGCCCGCAGGCGGCGCGCCAGACGGCTGTAGACCATTTCCTGCTTGCTTTCGCCAAGCGAAATTCCGGCCTGCTTGTAGATCAGTGCACGCACGCGCGCAAAATCACGTGGCGTGAACTCGAAAATCCTGGTGTTGTCCACAGGGTTCTTCAATGCTGGCTTCATGTCGAAATTAGTTGTTCACTCAATGCCGCCGCTCAGCACAAACGACTGTTTAAAATCGATTTTGGTCGAATCGAACCTGCAATGACAGTATCGTACAACGCCACACGAGATTTATAAGCCGGCCGCCCATAGGGGCAACCGGCATCGAATGCTGCTCTGCAATTATCCTGGAAACCGCAGTTGGACGCGCCCGAGGGTGCGTCTGATCGGGTGTCTGCCGCGAAGCAACGACGCCGCGGGCCGAGGCCCGCAAGGAGACGCGAGAGCGGAGTCGTTGCCGCTTTAGCGGCTTTACGAATCCGGCCTACTCCTTGCGGGTACAAAAGCAGGCGCACGAGCAGGCGTGCCCACGGGCGTGTAGCGGACTCACCCACCGGGTGAACGGCATTGAAGCACTCAATCTTGTATTCATGCGGCGTTTGCAAGGGTGATGAGCGGTCAACTGCGGTTTTTAGGATTATCTGCTGGCCAGCTGTTTCCGGCGTATGGCGGGGCTGGCGGCAACTGCTTTCGCTCCGGCATCCGTTCCGCCGGGTGTTCCTGCCTCATCTCGAGCCGGATTGCGCCCACCCCGCACCAGCGTAAAGTATCCCACCAGTTCCGAAAGTTTCGCCGCCTGCTCCTGCAGGCTCTCGGCCGCCGCCGAGGCCTGCTCCACCAGGGCGGCGTTCTGCTGGGTGATTTCGTCCATCTGGCTCACCGCCTGATTGACCTGCTCGATGCCGGCGCTCTGTTCCTGGCTGGCGGCGGCAGTGCCGCCGATGATGTCGGCCACCAGCTGCACCGACGTCACGATGTCGTCCATCGCCTCACCCGCTTCGTCCACCAGTTTCCGACCCGCCTCGACCTGTTCCACCGAATCGCCGATCAGGGTCTTGATCTCCTTGGCGGCGCTCGCGCTGCGCTGCGCCAGGTTGCGCACTTCGGAGGCCACCACGGCAAAGCCGCGCCCCTGTTCGCCGGCACGGGCAGCTTCGACCGCGGCGTTCAGTGCAAGGATGTTGGTCTGGAAGGCAATGCCGTCGATGACGCCGATGATGTCGGCAATCTTGCGCGAGCTGTCCTTGATCGAGCCCATGGTGTCGATCACTTTTCCCACCACTTCGCCGCCATGGACAGCAATCTCGGCGGTCGACAGCACCAGCTTGCTGGCATGGTGGATCTGCTCGGCATTCTCCTTGACGGTGCTGGTCAGTTCCTCCATCGAACTGGCGGTCTCTTCCAGCGAAGATGCCTGCGATTCGGTGCGGCCGGACAGGTCCGCATTGCCGGAGGCAATCTCGCCGGCGCCCATATGCACAATCCCGGTGCTCTGCTTGATCTGGCCGACCAGCAGCTTGACGTTGATTTGCAGAATCCGTAGCGACTGCAGCAGATCGACCAGTTCATTCGCGCCCTGGGCCACGATCCGCCCGGTCAGATCGCCTGTGCTCATGCGCGCAATATCGTGCCTGGCGTTTTCAAGGGGCATGACGATCGTGCGGGACAGAAAAACGGCAAACGCGCCGGCCAGCGGCACCCCCAGTGCGGCAATCGCCATCAGCCAACCGGTGAACTGCTGATTGGCCTCGTTTGTAGCCGCCCACGCCAAAACCCCCATCACCGCAAACAGGCCGGCCATCGAACCGGCGGCTATCCACAGCACGGCCTTCAGGGAATAGGTCTTCAGAAAATTGTAGAACTGATACGGGGAACGTCTGACCGCGTTGCCCTCTTCGACCTTGAGCCCCTTGTCACCGGCTTTGATGGCGCGATAGGCGTTTTCTGCGGCCTGCACACTCTCCCGGCGGGGTTTGGTTCGGATCGACGCATAGCCAGCGACTTTCCCGTTTTCAATAATGGGCGCGGCATTGGCCTCAACCCAGTAGTAATCTCCGTTCTTGCAGCGATTCTTCACCAGACCGGTCCATGCCTTGCCGCTCTTGAGGGTGCGCCACAGATCCTCGAAGGCTTCGACCGGCATGTCGGGGTGACGCACGATGTTATGCGGCTGCCCGATCAGTTCATCCTCGCTGAACCCGCTGATGTTGACGAAGTCCTGATTGGCATAGGTTATTTTGCCGCGCAGGTCCGTCTTCGACACCACCGTTTCGGTGTCCTTCAGGACATATTCGACATTGCTTACCGGCATGTTGGAGCGCATTGCTTGTTCCCTTCCATTGGATAAGTTGACGCTTATCGTCATATGCCGGCGACCCAGTTTCAGCATGTGTGGCAGCGGGCTTGCTTGCACCCACTATCGGCAATGAGTGCTGGATTCTTAAAGGTGATTTTCACCCGCCGTCTGGCGAGGTACGGACGACGCCCCGAATCAGAACTCTTCCCACTCCTCGTTGCCGCCGCCGGCCGCCGCGAGTTTCTTCGGCCGCGCGGCCGGGACCGCCCTCGGCCGCGACTGCGGCAGGGGCGT